>JALOBK010000001.1:969548-1309534 GCA_023228325.1 bacterium | reverse complement strand
TTTTTCGACAGAAATTTTTCTGCCTCCCTTATCCAGTTCAACAAGCACTTTAACTGCCCTCGGAATCTCAGCGCTATCATCTTCAGGTTCCCAATCGTCCCTCCAACCGTAAAGCCCCGTATCCGTATCCAGATAACAGTAACTTAATGAAAATCTGTTTATATTCCCGGCGAGCGCTTTTCCGATACCCTTTTCCTCCGATTCCTCTTCATTAAGCGCTTCGGCATATGTCTCCGCGCTTTTTATTATTGAAGAACTGTCCTCATCAAAATAATAAGTTATAAGCCCCAATTCTTTTTCTGCATTTTTTTTAACCAGTCTGGGAAAACTTATCCTGTCTGAGCCGCCAGTAACGGGAAGAGTGGTTATTTTCAGGCAATTTCTCAGGTCAACCGTCAGTTCCCGCAATGAACCGAAGACATTCTTTTCCAAAAACCTCATTTCCCGGGCTTTTTTCCATATTGTAACACCGCTTGAAAAAACCGCATATATTACAACGCTTAAGACCGAAACTATCGCCGCTGAAATCAGAACCTCAAGCAGGGTGAATCCCTTTTCAGAAACCCGCCGCTTCTTTTTTCTGTCTGAATAAAGTTTCAATCTTTATATCCCCTTTTCTTTTTCCATCCTTCCAGTTTAAAACCGAGGTCACGCTGAAAAGCTCTTCATTTATATCCCCTGTTTCCGGCATATCAATAATTTCGGGAATAAATTCCCAGGAGAATTCCAGATTCTCAGAAACAAAAGCTTCGGAAGATTCCGCCCGCATAAATTCAGGGTTATTTTCCGATTCGAGCTGCGCGTAAGCCATCCTGCTGTCCGCGATCATGCACGCCGTCAATGTGCCTTCCGAAATTTTGACGGCATTGAGACTCGAGACGAATCCCTGAAGAATCATTACAAGGCCTATAGAGACGATGGCAACCGCTATCATCACTTCGATAAGAGTAAAACCACTGATTCCATTATTAAAATTTCTCTTCAAAATATCATTCACGGCTCAGGTTTTTCGGAAATTATTCTTCCCAGTTAGTTACATCATCGCTGCTCTGGGCGCCATCGGAACCGAAGGAAAAAAGATCGTAATCCATCCCCTGGCTCGAAGGGCACCTGTACTGATATTCCTTTCCCCACGGATCAAGGAATTTCTTTTTCTTTGCATAAGGGCCTTTCCAGTCTTTCAGGCCTCCGGGCTGCTGGACCAGTGATTTCAGTCCTTCTTCGGTCGTAGGGTATCTTCCGTTATCAATTTCAAACAGGTCCAGGGCAACAGGGATATTCGCTGTCACATCTGTTTTAGCTACTGCAATTTTAGCCTGTTCGGACCTGCCGGCCAGGCGCGGAAGAATCATGGCGGCCAGGGCTCCTATTATTATAACCACAAGCATCAGCTCTATAAGGGTGAATCCCGTTAGAGATTTTTTTTCCGTTCCGATAGTTTTATTACGGTTCATATTATAATCTCCTTGATTAAACTGCCAAATTCATCTGGAATACGGGCAAAAGCATGGCAAATACTATAAAGCCAACTATAAGCCCCATTATTAAAATTATCACGGGTTCGAAAAGAGAAGTAATCACTTTCGTAATCTTGTCGGCTTCCTTCTCATAAAAGTCAGCCACATCGGACAGCGCGGTTTCAAGGCTGCCGCTCTTTTCTCCGACGGCTATCATATTAATCATAAAAGGCGGGAACAGACCTGTCTTCCTCAGGCTGTCCTTAAAAGAGGCGCCGTCCATAACATTTTTCTGCGCATTGATAATCTCTTTCCTGAACACCTCATTATTGACTGTCGGCATAGCGATGTCGATTGCCTGGGCGAGTGGAATCCCGTTTTCAAGCAGAGTCTGCAGTGTCCTGCAAAATCTGGAATATACGGTCCTCTTAAGGAATCCTCCCAACACAGGCAGTTTTAAGCTTAGCCTGTCTATAGCCAGCTTCTTTTTCTCTATCATTCCCGCTTTGACCAGTATAAAAACAAAAATACACAAAGCTACAACAAACCATAGACCGAATTTCTTAACAGGCTGGCTTAAGAATATCAATATTCTGGTCGGCAAAGGCAGAACCTGGTCCATCTGCTGGAACAGGACGGCCATTTTGGGAATTACAAAACCCAGCAGTATAAAAACCGTCAGGATGCCTACAGCAACAATAAACAGGGGATACGCAAGAGCCGAAAGTATCTTTGATTTTATCTGTTCTTCCCTGTCCCGAAACCCGGCAAGCCTTATAAGTGTTTTGTCAAGAACCCCGCCTTTTTCGCCGGCGTCTATCATATTGATATAAAGGGAGCTGAATATATGAGGATAACCGGAAAGAGAGCCGGCAAGAGTGGCGCCGTTTTTAATTTTACCTTCGATTGTCATAATAATATTTTTCAAAAATGAGTTTTCAGTCTGTTCAAACAGGACTTCCAAAGCTTCCGATAACCTTACTTTTGCCTTTAACAGACTTGACAGCTGTTCGGTAAACACCGTAACATCTTTCTGCTTAACTTTCCTTGAAAGTAATCTGCCGCCCGGATAACCGTCTTTTCTCCCATGTTTTTTATGGCGCTCAGCGGCATGATGTTTCACTTCCAGCATATTAACGGGGATCAATCCCCCCTGTGTTAATTTATCTACAGCCCGTTCCCTGTTTTCGGCTTCAACAGTCCCCTCTACAACCTCATGAGGCCCTTTTTTCGCTTTATAATAAAATTCCATCTGGCTTTCTCTTAAAATTACAGCGGTTCTATGATTATCCTGAGCTCGGCCCCGCTCATAGCGGCTATGCCGCCTCTTATCTTAAACTGCTTTTTACGGTCAATCCTGATGGTCCCCTTATTCAATGTTGAAACAATAGGGCGGTGAAACTCCATTACCGATATCTCCCCTTCCTCGGATGGAAGGATAACGCACGAAGACTCATCCCTGTAGAGCACTGACTCTTCCGCGGCGCTGTATACGGTCACTTTGAACATCGTTATAAAACCCCCTGTTAATCCGCAGTCTGCGTTACCCTCAATATTTCCTCCGGAGTGGTAAGCCCTTCCAGAACTTTCTCCCAGCCGGAAACGCGCAGGGTCTTCATGCCCTGTTCGACGGCTTTGTCCCTTATCCTGTCAGTAGAAGCTTTCTCGAGTATGAGCTCTTTGATAGGCCTGTTGATCAACAACATCTCATATATCGCGCTTCTTTGTTTATACCCCGTATGATTACAGGAATCACAGCCTTTCCCCTTATAAAATTTCAGGGTTTCGGGAATCTTAATCAAACTGTCCGCCTTCTGCTTCCGGTTAAAATTATCTATGTCCTGCAATATCATTTTACCGACTTCATCCGCTATTGAAGTATCCTCCCCTTTGCATTCAGGGCAAATCACGCGCACCAGCCTCTGCGCTATAAAACTTTCAACGGATGAAGTTATCAAAAACGGCTCAATCCCTATATTAATAAGCCTGGTCACGCCTCCGGCGGCATCATTGGTATGCACAGTTGAAAAAATCAAATGCCCGGTTAAGGCAATCCTGATGGCAAGTTCGGCTGTTTCATAGTCTCTTACTTCGCCTACCATCATAATGTCAGGGTCATGCCTCAGGACACTTCTCAAACCCTGCGCAAATGTAAATCCTATTTCAGGCATTATCTGTATCTGGGTAACCCCCTCTATTTCGTATTCAATAGGGTCTTCGAGGGTAATTATCTTGTTTTCCGAACTTTTGATTTTGCTCAGGCAGGCGTAAAGGGTTGTGGTTTTTCCGCTGCCCGTCGGGCCTGTTACGAATATGATACCGTTGGGTTTTTTGACGAGATTCTCCATTATTTTCAACTCATCCGGTTTTAATCCGAGTTTTTCAAGGCTGAAAAGCATTTTTGTCGGAAGAACCCTTATTACAAGGCTTTCACCGTGTCTGGTCGGTATGACGGAAATCCTCAGGTCGAATTCTTCTTTGCCTATTTTTACCGCGGCTCTTCCGTCCTGGGGCAGCCTTCTCTCCACAATGTCGAGTTTAGACATTATTTTTATCCTCGATATTATAGAGGGGAAAAGCCTGCTCATCTCATTGGGAACATTGGCATTATACAGCACCCCGTCTACCCTGTAGCGCAAACCCAGTTTCCCTCTGAAGGGCTCTATGTGGATATCGGTTGCCCTTGCTTTGTGGGCATCAAGAATAATCTGGTTGACCAATTTGACAACCGAGGCTTCCGCGGCCATTTTTTCAATGTCTTCAACTTCATCCATCCTTTCCGTATTGTCCGGCTCATCTTCCAACTTTTGTTTTGCCATAATGCCTTCGACGGTTTCAGCCCCGACGCCGTAATATTTCTTTATAGTCTTAATGGTTTCCTTCTCCGGAGCGAGGACGCCTATTATATCCACTCCGAGGAATAACTGCAGGTCATTCAGCGAATGCAGGGGGTCGGATGTAGCAACGGTTAAAGTGTTTTTTTCAAATTTGACCGGCATAATCTTATAATGCCACGCGAATTTTGCCGGCACTTTCTTAACGGCCGCTTCATCGATATCCGCGTTTTTAATATCAACAACGGGAATTTTAAGCTGTTTCGAAAGCACGGGAAGTAAATCTTCCTCTTTTAAATATCCCAGTTTTATCAGAACTTTCGCAAGCGGTTCCGAAGTTTTCTGCTGCTCCCTTAAAGCAATCCCGAGTTCATCTTTAGAAATAAGATTGTCTTTTATGAGTATCTCGCCCAGTTTCATCACCATAATCCATGTCTCTCCTATATTAAAACTCAGCCTTCTAAAGAAGATATTTTAAGGGCTTTTATTCAATCTCACCTATCATATACAGGTCTTCAGGCGGAACTTTATCCATTTCGCCCGAAATAATTTTTTCGCAGCTGCGAATAGTTTTTTCCAGGGGGATATACACGCCTTTTTTCCCGGTATAAAGTTCTGCGGTAAAGAAAGGCTGAGTCAGAAAATTCCTCAGCTTCCGGGCTCTTTCAAACATAATCCTGTCTTCCCTCGATAATTCTTCGATTCCGATTATCGACACTATCCTTCTCAGCTCTTCAAATTTGTTCAGGATGATTATTACATTCTGAGCCACTTCAAAATGCCTGCTTCCGATTATATGCGGATCCATATACGACGAAGAAGAGAGGAGAGGGTCTATCGCGGGATAAAGTCCCAGCTGGACATGCTGCCTTGAAAGAATCAATATCGAATCGAGATAACTGAAAATGCTGACTACGGCAGGATCAGTCAAATCGTCACTCGGCACATAAACAGCTTCTATGGCGGTAATAGCGGCCCTGCCCGAAGACCTTATTCTTTCCTGAAAATCGCTCATTTCCGAAGTCAAAGTGGGCTGGTATCCCGTTTCGGACGGTATTCTCCCGAGCAGCGTCGATATTTCGCTTCCGGCCTGGGCAAACCTGAAAACACTGTCAACAAAGAAAAGCACGTCATTGCCTTTGTCCTGAAAATGTTCCGCCAGCGTAATACCGGTATGCACTATTTCAAACCTGGCTCCCGGAGGCTCGTTCATCTGCCCGAAAGCAAGCACCGAACGCTCAAGTATTTTTTGCCTGTCTAACTCATTATAAAGTTCATTGCCTTCCCTTATTCTTTCTCCCGCGCCCGTAAATACGCAATAACCTTTCTGTTTTTTTGTCACATTATGCATAAGTTCAAGAATGATAACACTTTTGCCGAGCGCGGCTCCCCCCAAAATACCGGTCCTGGTGCCTTTTATCATAGGAAAAAGCAAATCTATGACTTTTATCCCCGTTTCAAGCATCTCAAATTTCATCTGTTTGGTTTTGGACATACCAAAATCAATTTTCTGCTTTTTATGTATCAACTCAAACTCTTTGGAATCAACCGGGCCTTTTTTGTCTACCGGTTCACCGAAAACATTCAATATCCTCGAGCACACCTTTTCGCCCACGGGGATTTTTATGCCGCCTCCGACAGACACAACTTCCGCGTTTCTCTGCAGTCCGGACAGGGGAGAAAGTGATATGCATCTCACCACATCACCGACATCGGTGGCTCTCCTGGAAAGATACTCAAAGACCTCAAGGACAACTTTTTTGCCGTCATACGTCCTTGTTTCCAGGACATCATATATGTCGGGCATCTGTTCAGGCGAATCAAACTTGACTATTACAACCGGGCCCTGGATACCGGTCACTTTACCGTTCGGCGTCCCGTTTTTCGTTATGTTTTTATCCGGCATATCTGTTTTCTCCCGATTGTACGCCGCTATACAGCGCTATGCATCTGTCTGTTCTGCCGGGAAACGGCAAGCCGGCTGGAAAATATTTCCCTGATATTCTTATCGCTGTTTTCATGAAGCATCCGGAAATACCTGAATTTAAGTTTTTTATCCATTTCCTTAATCTCAGTGGAACTTCTTTCCAGATGCATTACCCTTGCCGACCATTCGGAAAGCTTGCTCTCCCATAAGATCCCGTAAAGGACATGGTTAATCCATACTTTAACCAGATATTCCAGGACCCTTTTGTACGCAGGCTCAACTATCAGATACTCGATTTTCTTTTTTTCCCTGAACGATTCAAACAGGCTTCCGCAAGGTAATAACTGTTTTTCCTCAACTTCCCACACTCCGAATGAGATAAAATGGGGGAAAACAACATTTACCCTGCCCGTTTCCCCGTTGAAAAACCTGTCAAAAACATAATTGCCTACGGAATCCACTTCACTGTGAGAAACTTCATCGCTTATGCCGGGAAAACTGACTATATCTTCCTCCCCTGTTTCCATATATCTCAAGCCCTGTTTCCCGACAACAACAAGTTTTTTGCCGGCGGAATATTTTTCCATAACGGCGGTTACGATAGCTACGTTCAGCTTGCCCAGAAAGCCAAGGTCTGAAGTAATCATAACGACCGTTTCCGGAAGGGATGATTCCTTTACAAAAATACTGTCTTCGCCAACGGACGAAATGACGGAAAACATGCTGTTAAGGCATTCTTCAAAATCATTTAACCTTTTTCTCTCACGCTGAAGCCTGTAAAATTCCGAAGACGCAACGCCTTTCAGCACATTGATAATACCGCCTATTTCTTTGTTAAACTGAAGTTCCTGCCTCAATTTTGTCAAATCAAGCATATTTATCCCCGGTAAAAACTTTATTTAAAGAAATCGGCAAAAGCTTCGTTTAAACCCTGCTTGATATCTTCGGCCAATGACAGTTTATCCGAGAGTTTTCTGATCAAATGGGGGGTCTTCCCGGAAATAAACTTAAAAATATTCCTTTTGAAATTCTGTCTTTTATCAGCGTCTTTGAGCTCGGGTATGTTCCTGCTGTAAGCATAGAAAAGGATAACCTGTTCTTCTATGGAAAGGGGGGTTGATTTATCCTGTACGAAGAAACTGCTTAATATCTCGCCTTTTTTCAGCCTGTCTTCGACTTCCGCGGATAACTTTGCCCTTACTCTCGTCAGGCTCACAAGCTCCCTGTAACGCGCGTATTCCCCCTTAAGATGCCCGACCACTTCCTTGATCGCTTCGCACTGGACTTTGCTGCCTATCCTGGATACGGAAAGCCCCAGGTCGATAGCGGGTTTAAACCCTTCATGGAACAACGAGCTATTTAAATAAATCTGTCCGTCGGTCATCGATATCAGGTTAGACGGGATAAAACCCGTGACATCACCTTCCTGGGTTTCAACTATAGGAAGCATGGTCATTGAGCCGCCGCCATTTTCATTGCTGAGCTTTGCTCCTCTCTCCACCAATTGTGAATGTATATAAAATATATCTCCCGGATACGCCTCTCTTCCGGGAGACCTCTCCAACAGAAGCGATATCTGCCTGTAAATCCAGGCATGGCGGGTCAGATTGTCAAATGTCACCAGCACATCTTTTCCCTTATACATAAAATATTCGCCCAGAGTAGCGGCGGTATACGGGGCAACATACTGCTCTGCCGGAGAATCAGAGGCGAGCGCTCCGACGACAATAGTGTAATCCATGGCCCCTTCCCTCTGTAACTGCTGGATTATTTTCTGGAATGAAGAGAAACTGCCCCCTATCCAGCAGAATATACAGATGACATCTTTCTCTTTTTGATTAAGGATGGTATCAAGCGCAAGGGTTGTTTTTCCCGTAACCCTGTCTCCTATTATAAGTTCCCTCTGCCCCTTGCCGAGAGGTATGACCGTATCTATCATTTTGATTCCCGTTAACAGGGGCTGTGTTATAGGAGACCTGTCCATAACACCGGGCGCCTCTCTGAATATCGGATAACTGTCTTCCTGCTCAATCTTCCCCATATCATCTATAGGCTCGCCAAAAGCATTCACTGTTCGCCCTATCAGGTTCGGTCCGACCGGAACCTCAAAAATATCGGATTCCGCATAAACAGTATCCCCGACACTCAGAGAAGTCTCATCTCCAAGGGCAAGCGCCACAACATTTTTATCCGTAAAACCTATTACCATACCCCTTAAATTCTGTCCGAGTTCCACCAGCTGCCCGTTTATGCAGAAAGGCAGGCCCGATAATTTCACAATACCTTTCTTGATTTCCCTTATTTCCCCCGTATCCTTGATTTCCACAAGGGGGATTTTATCTTCTCTGCCTTCCATAACGTTTCATCCTCTATAAAAATCACTGCCAATGGCCGTAAAGCATAAAGACCGAAAGTATCCCCAGCACCGCGATAACTTCGGCGAAAATAAACGCAAGCAGCATCGATATCAGTATTTTAGCCGCGGCAGACGGATTTCTGCCCAGGGCTTCGACGCTCTTATAACCCACAAAAGCGATCACCGATGAAGGGCCCAATGTGCTTATAAGCATTATCAGAATTACGGTTATATGTTTCATTTTTTAAACCTGCTTTTTCATATTATTAATCCAGGCGCCCTGAAAAGCTTCAAGGTTTTTAAACCCGTATACTTTAAAAAGGGCTTCTTCCCATCCCATTCCGTCTCTTATTTTCCTGCAGAATTTTATAAATTCATCCCTCCCGTATACATCAAGGAGAAACTCTATTAAACTCGCCGCCTCGCTGTAAAAAATCACCGGAATAACGTACTTATAATCCCTGATATCCGAAAGGGATTTTACCGAAATATAAAGATCATTTTTCACCAGGGCTTTTGCGGCGTCCAAATAATTGTCCCTGTTCTCTTCCTGAAGGACCGCGACCCCCTCATCAAGCCATAACGGTATCTTCGCTTTAAAACCTATAACTTCCCTGAAAATAATATGCCCCATCTCATGAGGAAGTATATTCGTAAAAAACTCTTCCTGAATAACAAATGTGGTTATTTCCTTTTCTTTTATGTCAACATGGCCTCTTGACCATTCTTCGCAACCGGTATTTTTCAGGTAATCTTCAAGGCTCTCGAATATATATATTTTACATCGGTTATCGAATGTCCAGAAATTAAACCTTCTCAAACCGAGATATTCGGTTATCTCCTTATAATACCTTTCCGATTCCCGGGCCACATTGCCGATATATCCATAAGGAGCGCGCTTGTAGTAAATCAGAAAATGTTTGCTTTTCTTTACTTTCCAGTCGCCGCCGAACTTAAAACCGAAAAAGATAAGAACGGCAAAAAATAAGACTGATATTTTAAAAACAAGTTTCAACTGCTGTTTTCTCTCTCTTTAAACAGCCCTGACTTTTTCCCTCATCTTGGGCAGGATCTTTTTAAGTTTATTCTTCAGCGAACCGTCTATAATGCATTCTCCGATTTTAACTACAAGCCCGGCGATAACATCATCTTCCTGTTTTTCGATAAATTTCAAATCTCCGCCTGTTTTCCCGATTAATATTTCCTTTAACTTTCTCATCTGCGCATCGGTAAGCTTAATCGAAGTGATAATTTCAACTGCGGCGGCGGATCCTGTATCTCTTTTGCTTTCATCTATCTTTTTTATCTCATCTATCACATCATCTACAAGATGCCGATGGATTTCCTCGAGCCTCTTATCGCTGAAAATCTGCTTTATCATATCAACGGCCAGATAGAGGGATTTAGACTGCATCTCAATAATAAGCTCGGACTCTCTTCTTTTGCTTTCCTGTAAAGCCTCATCCAGCACCTTTTTCGATTCGATTTTTGCTCTTTCAATAATTTCTTCCCTGTCTTTTTCAGCATCGGCGCGCGCTTTTTTCCTGAGATCCTCGACGTCTTTTTTGCTTTTATCCATTTCTTCCTGTATCTGCTTTTTCGTCTTTTCAATTTTTTCTTTAAGGGCTTTTTCCTCTTTCTGCTTTTCCTCGCTAAGTTCCCGCAGCCTTTTTATCGTCCTCCGGGTCTGGTTGAGGAAAAGCCACCTGAGGAAAAGTATGATGAGAAGGAAGGTTACTATCTGGATAAGGATTAACTGCCAGAAAAGTGCCATTAACATCTGCCTTTCTTATTTGTTTTAAAATACAAAGTTCAATATTGAAATTTTATCATAATGACTGAGCCTCAGGCAATAAATAGATAGTCGAAAGGGGACTTAACATGATTCATTAAGCCCCCTTTTTAAAATCCTCAGGAAATTTTTACTTTTTTTCCTGTCCGTTTTCTTCGACCGGCATACTTTCCGCGGAAGCCGGAGCGGCTGTTTCTTCCTCTCCCGAAGCGCTCTCTCCAACCTGCCTGTGCCACACAATAAAGAAAACAAGCGAAACCAGGCCGAGAAAAAATATAACACCGAGAATAAGCCACCAACTGGCTTTAACAGATATTTTTTCCAGAGGAACAGATGAGCCTCCTCCTCCGGTTCCGGCGGCGGCTTTTGCTTTTCCGGACTCTTTCTCCATTTTCACCAGCATATTATTAATCTCTTCGACCCCCTTCATATTCTCCCTGTAAACGGCGATATGCGTCTGGGGCTGGGCATCCAGGGCCTCCTGCTGTTTTAAAAGTATCTGCCTGCTTTTTTCTTCGATTTCCCTCTGCATTGCCACAGCCGAATCATAAAATTCGGAATCCCTTAAAACCTTCACGTAATCGAGAGCCGAGGTATTCATGGCATTAATCTTTTCCTCCGGGATTATCCAGATATCATTTATGATTATTTCCCTCGTTTCGCTCTGGCCCGGCTCCAGCTCAAACATCTTATAAACATAATAAAGCGCTTTTTCTATATCATAATCTATTTTAAGGTCCCCCATTTCTTCAACATCCACAGGTTTTGCCTCCCTGGGGAGATACGCCTTCAGCAGGGCGCTCTGGGTCTTTGTTTTAGACGGGTTCACTACAAGCGTTTTAAGGACCACGTCTTTTGAATTTGCGTTTCCGGCGGCAAATAAAACAAAACAAAAAAAGAAAACAGGCAAACACCTTAATCTCATCGTAAATTCACTCCCCTTATTCTCCCGATTCCATCCATGTCTTAACTATAGGTTCATCATTTGTCCTTGAGAGTATATCCTGGCTCAATTCAACCAGCGATTTTATCTCAAGCGTCTTATTCCTTATGTAATCGACATCAGTGGATTGATCTTCAGACATATCATACATCCTCTCAAGCTTAACCCCCTGCCCTTCATTTATTTCTCTCAATTTCGACATGGCCACCTCAAGCTGGTCATATATAGCGCCTGTGGTCTTATCAGTAAGGTCTTTGACCTGCGCGCTCAGGTTTGTAAGTTCGTCTATGTTGGATATAATCCTCGTTATAACGGAATTAATCTCATTAACACTTGTCGTCAGGCTGCCCAATTCATCCGTATCAATATTTGAAAGCTGCGCCTGGACATTGGTCGCCGTGGATGATATATCTTCAAGGTCCGTGCTTATCACTTCAATATGTATACCGTCAACAGTCCCTTTTACCGCTTCTTCGCAGACTATCGTATGCTGGCCCCTGCCCCAGATAAATCTTACGTCATATTCGTATATGCCTGAACCCGCGACTGTCTCTTTCATGGCCTGTTTGTTTATCCTTATCGCGCCTGAAGAATCATATACCGTGATTGTAGGCGAAAGCCCCGTATCGGTCTTATACTGCACCGTAAGGGTATTGTTCTGCTGGACATAATCCTGCTGTGTCAGTATCCTCGAAGCATGTTCTCTTTTCAGCGTGCTTACAAGAGACTCTCCCGATATGAGATCGTCATCCCCTATCAGATCCTGGACCTTGTTCGCTTCCGCTGTTACGGTCTGTTTCACTCCGGCGACTTCCGCCTTGATTTCGGTGCTCATCGCCTGTATGCTGTCGGTGACTTCCTTCATTTTCATGGCAACCGGTATCGTGAACGTAGTTCCCGAATAATAAGTCATCAAATCACCGTAGGCAATACTGCATCTCGCGAAATAACTCTTTCCGCTTTCAAGCAGTTCCGTCATACCGGCCGGAGGCAGCCCGGACACGCCTTCAACAGGATCTTCAAGCGCGAACCAGTAATTGCCCAGTTCGTCGGCGGCTGCATCGGTAATCGTGCCTATCAGTGTATCGCCGTCATAGATATTGATAGTCGCGGTTTTCAGTTCCATAGACGGCGTGCTCGTGACAATCTGTCCTCTCTTTTCAAGCCGGAGAGACGCGGCCAGTATGTCGTTGTTTTCATCATAAACAAAATCGGACATGACTTTATAGTCGGCAAGTGTTTCGGCTATCGATGTAATATAAACCGACCATGTGATTTCGTTGTCATATATCCCGTCAAGGGCGTCAGCCGAAGTATCGGCAATCTTACCAACAGTCGTCTCGACATAAGCGTCTTTCTCGAACTTGAAGTTATATGAACCGTAAGGCAGGCTGAATGAGAACGGACTGTTGCCCGTCATCGGGTTATCGGCGTCGGATATGCTTACGACTTCGCCGGTATCCGCGTCAAAGACCGTAACCCTTACTTCGGTCAAAGCGCTCGCCGTAGTCTGGTCAAGGACTTTGAGCGTTACAGCGTATTTTTCAACCACCGTGACTGCGCCGGAAGCGCCGGTTTCAGCGACACCGGTCGCGGTCGCGTTCACAGTTACCTGCCTCGGATAATCGGCGCAGTAAACCGCGAAACCGGTAAACCTCGCGACTCCGGAATTAGCGGTCGCGATATAAGCGCTTCCCGGAGTCCACGCGCCGCCTGTGGGCGTGGCTGTAACATTGATACTGCTCGGCGTAGTGTTGCCGTAGGCATCGGTTACGTTCACTGTAAATGTTTTCCATGGAGAATTCGCCACAACTGTGCTCTCAGGCTGTGTGCCCCACAGTAACTGACCGGGCACACCGCCGGTCACAACTATTTCAAGGTCATCGCTGTCGGATGTAGTGATTGTCCCTGCTGAATTACCCGCTTTTATGGCGACAGCTTCCGCTTTATAGAGTTTCATCGTAATCGCCGACGCGCTTTCTCCCGAATTAAAACTGATAAGAGTGGTATCGCCGAAATCAATCGTTACCCCGGAATAATTCGTGCATGAAGGTTTTATTTCCGTAACAGACTCATTTGCCCCGCTGAATACTATGCTCTTAACACCTTCATATCCTATATCGGTATTATAATTAGTGTCGGTTGCCCTTAAGTAAACAAGGCTTTCCTGCCCTGCCGCAACAAGTGAAACGCTTCCTGTTACAGTGAACTGGGAAGCTATAATATCCACAACCGACGAACTTGTTATTGAATTACCTTCCGTAAACAATGAACCCGGTGTTTTTACGCCGATATCATCATTGGGGTCTACGTCAAATGCCACTGTTTTGCCGTCGGCGTCGGCAGGCAAGGTCGATTTAAGGTATATGCTCAATGTATAAGTCTTGTTTGAATTATCGGAAACAGTGTACATAACATTTATGCCGTCCCCGAAAGTCAGGGCATTATCTGTTATCGTGCCCGCAACAGTCGTTGTGCCGTCGAACAGGGAAGCGCCCGCAATGTAATCCGACCAGCCTTCGGTCGTATCAGTCGCGCCGCGTGTTATGATTATTCTTGTAATATTTATGCTGGCTCCGTCTGAACCTGAATCCGTAACTTTAAAATCAAATACCTGTACTTTTGTTTCGGGCGAAGAAGCCGCCGAAGATATAGTCGCGGGTTCCGCAAGAGCGCCCGCGGTCAAAGTTCCGTCGGCAGCGTTTATAAATGTTATCTTACTTGAATAGATATCATCAACACCCGAAGTGGATGCCCTCAAGTAGATGTCTTCAGGATAATTATATTTTACACCGCTGAATTCGGCCAGTCCGTCCTGGGCTATCACCTGGAGCGCAGTTGCGGTAAGTGTCCCGTTTATATCAGGGTCGTATTCCGTATTGCTCGCCGAAGCGCTCAAAGTAATAAGAGGAGTCTCTCCCATACACGGGTTGCCGTATTCGTCTGCAATCGCAACCTTCGGCTGCTGGGCAAGAGCAACATTTGTAAGAGAATAAGATGAAGGCTGCTGATAGAAATAAAGCCCGGAAACCGAACCTGACCTTACAGTAACTGAATTGGATGCGATATTCCTTCCGCTCGCATAATCCGCAAGATCGCTTGCATAAGCGGTAATAGTAATGCTTTGATACCTGTATAAAGTGGTATTCAGGACTGTTACGGAAGCGCCGTCGGCAAACGATACTGAAGTGGTATATGAATCAGTCGCGCTGCCGTTAGGAGCATTGTTGCCGCCGCTCAAAACATATCCTACCGTCTTGGTTCCGTTATAAGCGGGAGTAGATCCTGTGCCGTTAACAACGTTTCCATAAAGGTCCACAGCCTGCAGATGGCCAAGGTCAAACTCTACTCCTACATCCTGAGGAGAAACTACATTGCTCTGGAATTTGAGATGGTCAGCAGATGCATGAAGGACTGTGATATCACTCTGTATATCCGTCAATACCGCTTCTGCTGTATCCGTTACCGTTACAGACTGTTCGCCGGCGCTCTTTAGTATCAGTCCGCTGAACGTATGGTCGCCGGCATCAGCCAGTTCAAACTGGTAATTCGACGGAAGCACTGCCTGCGTATCGGTTGATGTAAACCTCATTACTCCGACATATTCGGTAACAAGGTTGCCCAGATAATCCTTAATGCTTACAATAGCATCATTCTCATCGCCGGCAGTTACAGGGTCCGTTATTCCGCTTACTTCAACTATAGGCGTATAAGTAAATGTGTCGCTCGCGTAATTTGCTACAAGAGTAACATTTCCGGCATTATCCGTCGCCCTTGCCCTGACAGTATACATCCTCCCGTTAGCCAGGTTAGCTGCCGCAAGCGTATATCTCCAGGTCGTGGTTCCGGTTGTCGCAGGCAGCCACTGCTCGGCTGTCGCATCCCAATCCTCCCCGTCCCAGTAATGGTCTGTTGTCCCGTCTTCTCTTTTTACAGATATTTCAACTCCGCTTATTCCACGGGAGTCGCTGGATGTTCCGTTTATCGTCGTGGTCTCATTCCATGTCGTGGCGCTGTAATTGGCTTTTGTAATCGTAACAGCCACAGAAGGAGGCACCATATCACAAACCACAAGCGTGCTTGAAACAGGGTCGGCCGGGTTCTCTGCAAGGTCGGAGGCCTCAAAAGTGACGGTATAGACTGCTTCGTTGACCAATGTCACTCCGGTAAGCGTTATATCCGTATGGGCGCCTTCAAGCAGGTTGTCGCCGCTTAAATTCGAGACATGAGGAGAATTAATATCGGCTTCTCCGCCTGTCCTTGTCCATGTAATAGTAACCGAGCTTGCATCCTCGGATAACGTATAACTTATATTTGCGTTCTTAACCGTAGCCGTAGATGAAGGCGATACATTGCTTATTACAACCGCGGTTATATCGCAGGTGATATTCGTGTTGGTCACAGGCGTTGCGGTGTTGCCCACAAAATCAGTTGCATTAAATCTCACACTGTAAATTGCCCCGCCTACCAGTGAAGGATTATCATTTAAGGTAATATCCGTATGGGCGCCTTCATAAAGTTCCTCGCCTACAAGCGTGCACGCGTGAGGCGATGCGGGGTCAGCCGTTCCGCCTGTCCTTGTCCAGGTTATAGTCCCGGAAGCGCAGGTTTCTGACAATGTGTAAGTAACCCTGGCATTATTTATTTTTGCATTTGTCGCGGGAGCCGTATTTGTTATCGTAGGCGCAATATTTTCTTTCGAAACGGCGCTCGCGGTATATCTCTCATAAGATACCGCCGCGTTTCCTACAAGGTCCAGAACGGAATCCGCAACGGGGTTGACCTCGATGTATTTTCCGTTCGGTATATATGCGCCGTCGGTCTCTTCATTAAGGGTAATCACCGCGATTTTTCTTGTTACATCCCAGTTTACCGTCGCATTATCAACAGTTATGTCAACTCTTCCGTCGCCCAAAGTATTATCGGTATAAGCAACATTCAGCGTTGCGCAGCCGTTAGCTACCGAAGCCGTGTTCATCGCCTCGTCAAATGTCAGCGTTATTGTATCACCGCCGGAATGGACCGACTGCGCGGTTACAGAGAATAACGGAGGAATTGTTTCCGCCGCTATGGGCGATGAACTATATTTCGCCTGGACGCCTGAGTTTCCTATCAGGTCTCTTATATTGCTGTTCGGCGTTACTTTTACATATTTACCGTCAGGTATGTACGCGCCGTCAACACTTTCATCCAGTGTAACCGTTACAATTTTGCCCGTCGAATCAAGCGCTATCTGGGCGTTTGCGGTAGTGAATGTCGTTTCACCGCCGGCTGTATTGTTATCATCATACTGTACAAGCCAGTTGGAAAGATTTACCGCGGGATCAGGCCTCAAAACCTCATTGGAAGTAATAGTGATAATATCTCCCGCCGCATGCCTCGAGACGGCGCTGACCGTGATAGCGGGCGCCGTCGTTTCCCTCTCGACGGGACTGGATGTGTAAATTTCCGCGGCGGGAACAGTATTGCCCACAAGATCTTTCACCGCTGCCGCGACAGGTGTTACGCCTATGTATTTGTAACTCGGGATAAACGCGCCGTCAGTCGCTTCATCAAGCGTTATCGTCGCGACTTTTCTCGCCGTATCCCATTCTACCGTGGCATTATTAAGGACAATGTCACCCTCGTTTATGTTTCCGGCATTATCCGAATAATCTATTTCGATATTGGAAGCTACATTTCCGTCAGTCAACGTAGAAGTGTCCATCGGCTCGCTGAATGTTACGACTATCGTATCCCCGCCGGCATGGATTGATGTCCCGACAACACTTGCAATGGACGGCGCTATTGCTTCTTTGGAGATAGCGTTCGCGGTGTAGACAGGAGTGTTCTCAACACTGTTGCCCGCAAGGTCTTTAACGCTGTCGGCATTCGGGGTTACCCTTACATATTTGCCGTCAGGTATATACGCGCCGTCAACACTTTCATCAAGTGTGACTGTGGCTATCAGGTTTCCCGTCCAGTAAACAGTTGCATTTGCAGCCGTTATCACAACCGTATTCGCACCCAGCGCATCATCACAATATTCTATTACAATAGTCGAGCAGCCGTTTTCGATAGTCGATGTGTCCATAGCTTCATTAAACGTCAACTCTATAGTATCTCCCGCGTTGTTTAGAGACGTCGCCATAACACTGCTCAGTTCCGGAGCCGAGGTCTTTATTGTAACAGTCACCGCGGAAGAAGAAGGAGACGCGTTTCCGACTAAATCAACTGTCTTCGCGCTTATATAATGTTCTCCGTCCGCAAGGTCGATATCTATACTGTAATTTCCACCGGCTGCCACACCCGGACTCCCGACAGGCAAAGCTCCGTCATAAAGCCGGACAACCATATCCGCTTCCGCTGTGCCGGTAAACGTCAGGTTTTCAGTAACATTCGTATAGTTATCCGAATCGGACACGCCAAGGTCGTCTTCAGCCGCCAAATCCGGAGTAGAGGGGACATCGGGGGCAAGGTTATCAACGCGGAATGCCGCCGATACCGTATAAGCCTTTGAATATAAATAATATTTTACGTCGTTGGGGAACACACCTTGCGTGTTCCAGTCTTTTATCTTAAACCTTATCTTTATATCATCCTGGTCGACATTATCAAGCCCGCTCAGGTCGGCATGTTTTGTGTTCCACGTGAAACTGTATTCGGATGCGTTACTGAACAGCGTAGCGCCTTCATAGAAAGGCCCGTTGTAATCCTGGTCGTCTGCCTGCCAGTAACCTGTCAGACACGCTGACGCGTCCCCGTTTACAGGCGCATTCCATGTTTCCCCGCCGTCAACAGAGTATTCGAAACCGGACAGAGTGTGATTCTCATTATCAAGCCCTGCCTTAGCCCATATATCATCACCGTTATAATAAAGCCCCTGTTTTTTGCCATAAGCTTCTTCAGGCGTTTCCCATCCGTTCCCGCCGTCATAAGTTTGTGTTTCGCCTCTGTCATATATCCTGTTGACACTTATGCTCTCCGTCCAGATATCCTCGCCCGTATCATACTTCCCGTTCCCGTTGACATCGTAGTAGCATATATTAGCGTAACTGCCCAGAGTTTTATCCGCCGTGCTCCAGCCGTTTCCGCCGTCATACACCTGAGTGTCGCCTGTCCTGTATTTATAATAATCCGTGTTATTAATCTGGTCACCCGCGTCTTTAATCTTAAAATTGACGGTCATAACACCCGACCCATCTGTCTCTTGCGTTATCTGCCCGGCGGGTATTTCATTGTCATCCGAATACCCTCCTATCGGAGCGCAGACAATCGTGCCCGATTCGCTCTGCAGATAAGCGCTGGAAACACTCGAGCCGTTAAGCCCTCCGGCAACTCTTACATATGAAAGCGAATTGGAATAACTCGATGCGTTAATCGAAATCTTTCCGCCTCCGGCGCCACCCGAATACTGGCCTCCAGCGCCGCCGTCAGCTTCAAAATACCCCGAACCTGTAAGCGTATCGGCGTCAATATATATGCTCCCTCCGGACGCTCCGGGATAATCAGTTCCATAATTCCCTCTCCCGGTCGCATTGATATACCCGTCTATTGCAACAGTCCCCGCGGCTATTTTTATAGCCCCGCCGCCATAAGCAGCACTGCTATAACCACTGCCCGAACCTAAAGATGTCGGCTCTGTCAGGGAACCGTAATATATTTTCCCCGGAAGAGTAGTTCTGTTATACCCTTCTCCTCCCCAGCCGCCGTGGCTCGAGCCGCCGCCTCTATATCCTTGTCCTTTGCCGGGTCCCTGGCTGCCGGGAAAACCGTAGTTATATCCGACATAAATCCTTGAAGTCGGGTCAACGGTCACATTACCCGCGTTTATCGTTCCGCCAAGCCCGTCTGTCACATCCGTCTTGCCATAAAAATACATATTGCTTGAGGTTTCAATGTTCAGGTTACCGCCTAATGTTAATATTGCGCCAAGCCCGCTGTCGGGATAAAAATATATATTGCTCGCGGTTGTAAGACTTAAATCGCCCGGTAATGTAAATAAACTTTGCTGGTCTATATTAAAATTATCAAGCGTCAGGTCTTCTATACCCAATGGAAATGTAAGCGCCTTCAAAATTTTTATAGTACCGTCCGTCAGTGTGTAGCCCGGCCCCGCCTGGTCGTTCAACGTCTCTTCTATCGTCAAGCTTCCCGTCGAATAAAGATACGCAAGATTCCGGACATTTAAATTATCTATTGTGTAATCTGCCGCCAGGGGCGTGGGCGTTTCATAATAATTGTTGTTATCTATAATCAAATCGAAGTTGGATTGAGCAGCTTGTTTCTTATAGATTGTCCCCGCGCCTCCGGTATAGGTAATACTATTAGCGCCGCTGTAATTCCCGCCGTAAGCGGTAATATTCCCGCTGAAATTATCTGTTGTGTAATGTGCGGCTATCCTTCCGCCGCTGCCGCTCCCCGAATAAGTACCGCCGTAACCTCCGTTGGCCCTTATTGTGCCGGAACCTGCCAGTGTGCCTGTTATTATCCAGATACTTCCGCCCGTGCCTCCGCTGGCAGCCTCATTGCCGGAATTTCCGGCGCAGGCGCTTATATATCCATTAATCGTGAGCGTACCCGCAACGTTGAATTTAATCGCCCCGCCGCCTTCATTCGTATAGCCGGTGCCCTGGGAGGAACTGCCTCCTGTCCCGAGAGCGGTCGGTTGAGTCAGCGAACCGTATGTGTTCTGGTTCCAGTAACTGTAGTTGTAACTGTATCCGCCGTAACCCCCGTGGGCGGAGCCATAGTCCCTGTAATTATTTCTGACGCTGGGACCCTGCCCCGGGGGAAAACCCAGTCTGTCAGCATGGATTGAACAACCCGCATCTATCGTAATATTATCGGCTGTTATTGTGTGACCCGTCCCGTAAGTAGAACCTGTATCCCCTATGAAACTGTATGTGCTGCCGTTTGTGAGATTAAGTGTGGAAAGCGTTAAATCACATTTCTGTTTTAAATTGAAGTTGCTAAGCGTAAGTATATTCGGCGTAACGGGATATGTAAGAGATTCTGTCACCATTATGCTCCCGTCGACAAGTGTATAGTCGCTGCTTGCCTGTCCGTTAATGGATGACGTAACCGTCACACTTCCTGTAACGATAAGCTGTGAAGAACTCTGGACAACCAGATTTTCGGCAATAACATCACCTGTGTTGGTTACAACGGATGAGTTCTGTATGCTTAAATCCTTAACATTAATATTGCCGGTATTGGTTAAGAAAGATCTTACATCAATGTCAATATTATCCACCGTAAGACTACCGGTGTGAATCAGCCCCGTGCTGTTGGCTATAGTCAAATTATCTATGGTGTGGTTGCCCGTAAGATATGCTCCCTCCCTGTATGGATTATCCGCTTCGTTATCGAGCACCAAATCAAAATTGGTCTGACTTGCTTGTTTAAAATAGATTGTTCCCGCGCCGCCGTAGTAACTGTCCGAACGGTTGGCGTATGCCTGACCGGCGCGCGCCGATATGGTTCCAGTAAAACCGTTGTCTGTGTAATAAACAGCTATCCTTCCGCCGGCGCCGCTGCCGCTGCCATAGTTATACGGATTTCCACCTCTCGCCATAATCATTCCCGAACCTGCAAGTGTCGGGGTGTTAATCCATATGCTTCCGCCGGCGCCGCCGCTCTGCCATTCGCCGTTTGAATTTTTCGCGTTGGCGCTAAGCGTCCCGTTGACTGTAAGGGTGTCGGAAACAACCAGTTTAAACGCGCCGCCGCCCGTTGATGTGCCACCGTTATAATAACCGCCGCCGCTCCCGAGCGCGGTAGGTTCTTCCATTATCCCATACGCTGTAACGGAATTGCTTGAACGCTCACCCCGCCCGCCGCGCCCGCCGTGAGTAGCGCCGCACATTCTGTAGTCGCTGTTTGCTTTGCCCGGGCCAGTAAGCATAGGGAAACCGCGCTCATCCGCTGAAATCTTGGATGTCGCGTCAATCGTAATGTTGGCGGCGCTGATTGTAACACCGGTTCCGTGAGGATTCGCTGCCTGCACGCCCGGGATCTCAGGCGTTCCGCCGGAGGGTTCATTTATCGCTGTCAAATCCCCCTGTATAACAAGGCTGCTGCTGTTTGTCAGTTCAAGTGTATCATCTAATGTAAATTCGTCAGTCGAATTATACTTCATAAATTCGAGGTAATATTTGCTTAACGTAAGGTTATCCACCGCGGACGGGAAATTAAAACTGTTCGTGACTTTTATGGTGGCCGAATAGTTATCGGCAAGCGTGTAATCAGGCCCTGTCTGGCCGTTTATAGAGTTATTGATATAAAGACTTCCCGTAACATATAACGCGCCGTAATTATTTACCGTAACATCCTCTGCAGTTATATCACCCGTATGTGTCATTCTCGAAGCGTTTCCGCTAACCGACAGTTCTCCGATATTAAAGTCACAGGTTGAAACCAGCTTGGCGTTATTCCTGACCGCAAGTGATTTTAATGTAAAATCTTCCGCAACCAGCGTGCTTGCCATATAAGCATTATATGTAGCGCCGTGTTCTACAACTATTTCCGGCTCTTCGCCCGTCTTCTTTAAATAAATCGTGCCCGCCCCGCCGAATTCAGTATTTGAACTGCCGGTTGCAGAATAGCCGCCGCGCGCCGTTATAGTCCCTGTAAAATTGTTCGTAGTATAATAAACGGCAATTCTTCCGCCGCCGCCGCCGCCGCAACCACTCTGCCAATTACCTTCCTGGCCGCCGATTGCCGTAATTGTGCCGGAACCGGTCAATGTAGGGGTATCAAGCCATATACTGCCGCCGGCGGCGCCGCTCTGCCAGTCGCCGGTCGAATTCTGGGCATCTGCATTAATTGTCCCGTTTAACGTAATTGTCCCCGAGGCGGTTAGTTTAATCGCCCCGCCGCCTGTCGCGGAACCGCCGGTATAATAACCCCCGCCGCTTCCGAGCGAAGTCGGCTGTGTTATAGAACCGTAACTTTTCGTATTGGTACCTGCCCGTTCTCCCCGCCCCCCGTAACCGCCGTGTGCAGCGCCGTCCATCCTGTAACTGCTTGAAGGCTTTCCGGGCCCTTGAAGATATAGGAAACCCTGCATATAAGCGTCAATAGTTGAGGCCGCGGCAATATTTATATTCGCGGCTTTAATCGATATTCCCAAGCCGTTCACCGGCACACCGTCAGTCTCGCCTTTGCAGATGATACGCGTTCCCGGATTAAGCGTCAGGTCGCCCGAAATAGTCAGTTCATTACTGTCGCCGACAAAATTAGTATTTAAATAAAGTATCCCCGTATAAGTGCTCTCAAGCGTAATTGAGCCGAGGTTATTTACCACAACATCCGCCGTGCAGTTAGCCGTAGTCCCTACAGCTCCCTGGACTTTAAATACAACGGCGTCACCTGGCCCGGGAACACCGCTCTTTCTGTCCCAGTTCAGAGGGTTAGACCACAGCCCGTCTCCCGAACCGTTATCCCATATATATGTATGTATATTGACCGAATCCGTATAAAATACGTCGTTACTTCCTCCGGACTGGGCGGCAGTTCCTCCGGCCGCTCCGCCGTTACTTTCGGCTGTTCCGCTAAACGGTATTGTTATGTTCCCTCTCTCGATATATATTCTTCCGGCGCCTCCGCCTCCGCCTCCTACTGTCCCGTTACCGTCGCCGGCGCCCCCGTTTGCCGATATAGTTCCGGAACCGAACAGGACGTTTGTAATTATCGTTATGCTTCCGCCCGAACCACCGCCTCCGTTATTTCCTGATGAGGCATCGTTACCGTCAGCGGACACCCTTCCGTTTATAACAAAGCTCCCCGCGACATTAAACCATAACGCTCCGCCGCTCTCTCCGCCTTCCGAACCGCCGCCTTTACTACCGAGATATCTGGGTGAAACATAAATTCCATAAGTAGCGCCGCCGGCGCCGCCGTCCGAAGAATTTCCGCCGGCCGACCCGTAACCCGCGCCTGAGCCGTAACCCGAAGAACCTGTCGCTCCGGCGCCGGGACCGCGCTGACCGACATAATCGCCGAATCCAAGCCCGTCGGTTCTTATACCGGCGCTTGACTCTACAGTAATATTATCGGCGGTTATTACCCATCCGGTCCCTTCACTTGCCGGCGTGGCGGGGTTGCAATCCGTCGCGATATCTCCCTCGAATATCATTTCGCCTTTATTAAGAGTAATGTCGCCCGCAACCGTAAACGCCATGTCGTCCGCAACCGAATTATCTTCGAAATAGACCATACACGGCGCATTCGCCGTAAAGGAGAGAAGATTGTTGGCGGCGGATGTAACCCTTATATAACTCTGGAGCAGCGCTGTTCCGACGGGGCCGGTTGTAATATTCGATGTCGCGCGCGCTCTTATATAATACTGCGGACTGCCGTTTACACTTGTGGTCCCCCAGTCGGGCGGGACAGTAAATCTTATATAACCCGAGCGTGTAAGAGAAGATGTCGTATCCTCAATAATTGTTGTCAGTGTATTCCAGAAACTATAAGCCCCTACCCAATATTCAAATACGATATCCCCGCCTGTTCTCGGCGTCGAAAGCTCAAAATAAATACCGGTAAAACTCGAACTTCTTCCTATATATAATATGTCGCCCGTATCTTTCAGAAGCGCATTTGTCGCTGAGTGGAAGATATCTTCTTCTGTCCCGTTGCCTGCCTGGTCGGTTACATTCTCATATGTTGCGCCGTCATATACCCAGACTTTTGTAAAATTGGCGCAGGTGTAATCTACAATGACCGGGACACCCGCCGCGGGAAGTATACTTCTTACCCAGTTATCCGCAGTTGCCCACTGGCTGTTCCCTGTAGCATTGTTCCAAACACATCCTATCTGGTCGGCGCCTATATCCCAGTCGCCGGACCTTGTCTGAACGTCGCAGTCATCCGTAAAAGTCGCGGACAGGTCCTGCCCGGCGCCTATGGCATCGGCTCCGGTCTTAAGGTGCAGGTCTTCGGAACCCGACGCAATGCTTACGAATTCATCTGCGACCGCAACGTTTAAAACATCATCAGCTCCGCCCGTTGCGGAAGCGGATGAAGAAAGGTTATAATTCGTCGACGCGCCCCACGAACCACCGTTAATATTATAATTCATTCCGCACAACGTGATGTGGTTGTTGCGCGCATCGGGTGAGCCGCCGGCCCTGATTATACCGTTATCAAGCGCGTTATAAACCGTATTATTGTAAACCTTGTTTCCGTTTCCACCCGCGGAAATACCGTAACCTTTCGCGGTCCCTTCAATATTGTAAACTATATTATTGAATATATTAGATGTATAGTTCCCTGCAAGTATACCTATCTGCTGTTTGAGCGCTCCGCTATCAGGGTCATGAACCACACAGCCCTCAACAGTAACATTATCGGCATTGATTTTTATGCCGCAGACATCGGTCGAATCAGCGCCCTGCCAGCCTTTGACTTCGGCATATTCAAATACGGTGTAATCGTCGGAGATGACGACAGCGTCGCCATCGGATAAGGGATTAATGCAAAAACCTACGCCTGCCTGTCCGTCAGGCCTTTCGCCTTCGGGAGATGTGACCTTGATGTAGCGGGTGGAATCCGTCGTGAAACCGTCTATCGTAACGTTATCTTCCAGTCCGGCCGCCCAGTCGTTATAACATTCGGCGATGGCAATTTCATCCGAGGAAACCAGGTTTTTCTGTTCGCCCGCGACCCATGAAGTAAGGCTCGTGTAATCGCCGCCTGCCGTTCCGCCCGAGCTCGATTCATTATCGCCCGCCTGGGAATAAGTGAAGTGCTGCTGGTCAGCGACCGTCGAAACCGTGAATGTCCCGTTGAACGAAGAATTGCTGACGCCGGAGACAACTATCGACTGGCCTGCCTTAATGTTGCTGTTAGGATAATTCGCGGACATAGTAACCGTAACGACATTACCGGACCTGCTTATTGAACTTATCGACTGGCCCGCCCTTATTATTTTTGTGACTTCAGTCGCGGCATAAGCGTTGTCAGAAAAAACCGAGAAGAGCAAAAGGCCCGCAAGCAAGACACCTGATAACATTGTTAATTTTTTTCCTGCCGTAGCCATATTTTTCCCCGCTTTTTTATTTTTGCTCTATTACATCAGGTTCAAAAATTTTCTTATTAAGAATGTTCTGCGCCTGCGAAATGCTGGTTCCGGATATCCCCAGTTTCTGGAGATCGACTTTATTTTTTCTTCTGCCTGTCGTTCTCATAACCGGATTGCCGTTCCTGCCGACCCTTCCCGTTTCGACCTTCTTCTCCTGCGTGATATCCTTAACTTCCTCATCGGTCAGATAAACCCTGACTATCAGGAACTTTCTTTTTTCCTGGGCTCCCCACTTATGTCCGGCAGGCCTTACTATGACTATATCCCCGTTTTTAAAACTGGCGACAGCGTCTTCGCCTGAATCGGCGGAAACATTATCTCCCACCTTTATAAGAAGGTCGTACAGCCTGGTCCCCGGCCGCTCTCCTTCTTCAATGGCTTTCTCAAGGTCGAACTCGTCAGGGCCTATTGTCTCGATATTATCCTTGCTGTCTTCCTCAGATTCCTCTTCCGATTTTATGTAAAACAACCCGTCGCTGATGTCATTCGCTTCGGCATCGAGCGAGTCGGAAACCCTGATCAAGGCGCTGCCCGGCTCAAATCCCGAAGGTACATTCCATATATAGGTACCTGAATTCGAAACATCATCGGCAACCGTTTTATAACTGCCGCCTTCATCGGCGGAATACTCGATTTTCATCTCGTAAGATTCATCGTAATCGAGGGCGGTCCACGATACGGCTACCCTGTCGCCGCCGCTGAATTCTTCTCCGCCGTTGGGAGAAATCACGAGTATTCTTCCGGGCAGGCATTCCGCGCCGGCTGATTTCACGCCTGAAGGCATACCCTCATCTACATCTCCCGACGCCTGCAGAGAGATCTTCAACCTGAGCTCTTCACCCGGAACAAAATCTTCTTTTGCCGAATAATACTTTCTGTCCCTGATGCAGCCGCCGCAATAATTTTCGCCGCCGTCCAAAGAAATATCCAGCGATGCCTTTTCGGCGGATACGGACGAGATGAGGAATTCCGGGACAATCACCCTTACAGGGAAAGGTATGCTGAAGGTATCGGAAACGTAGAAGCCGGATGAAGCCCCTTCTTCCAATGATAGTTCACCCCTGCCATTTAATGAGATATTGGAAAAATAAGGAAGCTCTAGCTCCTCGGGAGAAGCGTCCGCGGATGCCTCCTTATCAATGCTTATATAATATAAATCATTCTGCCTTGTCCTGAACCAATCAAAATAGCTTACGCACTCTGCCGCCGATTTCAGCCCTATGTAGCCTTCTTTTAACGCGCTTCGGGCAACATATGAGGTCTCGGCCTGGACAAAGTCGGAACCCTTCGCAAACCTGTTAAAAGTAACCGTCTGACTGCTTCTTGTGACACGGAAGCCGTAATTCTTATCAATCTCTATCGGGACAGGAGAATTCGCCTTGACAATATCGCCTACTACAATGCAATGCTGGGCTCCGTCATAAATGGATGAATAAACAAGTTCGCTCGAAGAGGAAAGGCCAACTGTTTCATTGCCTTTTATAATAACCCTTATCTCACTTCCTTCCCCGGCTCTTGCCTCATATTCTATTACGCCGTCGGCCATAATATAATCCCGCGCAACCAGTTCTCCGGAATCCAACTTTAACTGGCCGCCGAAAACATTGACTTTTCCCGAAAGAGCCAGCCACTTGCCGCTGTCAAGCGCGTTTGCCGCAAAATCATCATAAAAATCAAACACTTCTTCCCCCGAAGACAGGCTGGAAGCGCTGTTATTGCCATAATATATGTATATATAAGAAGACCCTGAAGGCAGTTGGGGATGCTTTATCCAGCAAACGGCTGTTGCCGCAGATCCTGAGCCTTCGGTCTTTTCAATATAATAGGGAATCAAAGTAATACCGTCAGCCGCGGTAAACCTGATATCGGCAAAATCCTGCCTGGCGTTGCCGTCGCAATGCACATCGGGAAACACGGAGTCTTCAGTCTGCCCTACCCTTATTTTCAGCTGATGGTTGAAAACAGCGTCTTCCGAACTATTCGCAAAGTAAACCGGCTTGCGATACCCGCAGCCTGAAAGCCGCGGTTCGCCGAACGAAGAAACCACGCCCGAACTATCGGTGTAATATACCCTGACTTCCTCAAGAGCGCCGCCCGCGGAAATATTTGCTTTCCACTTTATCATACTGCCTTTTATAAATCCGCCGGTAACAGGGACTCCGTTGACAGCCTTGACAAAATTGCGGCCGTTATCCGCGCTGACTTCAATCTCGACTTTACCCCTGGATTTCCATGAAACCGTAAGCGACTGTATCTCCCCGTCGGTTTCATATACAGTTCCGCTGTCATAATAACCGGCGGCTCCGGCTTTCTCAGCGTCAAGCAGATAATCTCCGGAATCATCTGTTTTCCAGACTGCAGGCGAGCTTAACTTATAGCATTCGGGATTTGCAAAAACACAGGGAGAAAAGACAGTACATAAAGAAAAGACAAAAATGCACATTATAATTTCGCGCAACATTATCTTCATCTATTTGGCCTCATATCCAATATAACATAAGTGCCTTAACGATAACTACCGGTAAAAACACTCTTCTTTCCTGCGCAAATTACTCTAATCAAAAATTTTCCAGATCGACAATATTGTGCTTTATGGCGTATTTAATAAGGTCGCCGGTCTTATGAAGGTCCAGTTTTTTTAAAATATTATTCTTGTAGTTTTCCACTGTTCTCCGGCTGATGCACAACAGAGAAGATATTTCTTTCGCGGTCTTTCCTTCCGCGACAAGCCGTATCACATCTTTTTCTCTTGAAGATAAAACATCTCCGGATTCCGAAGGTTTTTTATCCCTGCTCACGGCTTTATCAACCAGGAAAGATGATATTGATGAACTGAGATAAATCCGGCCTTTCGCTATTTTTCCCAGGGCCGGGATTAACTCCTCTCCGGCATTCTCCTTCTGCAAATATCCCATAACCCCCGATTCAAGGGCTTTCATTATATAAGCGTTGGACTTATGGACGCTTATTATCAGTATTTTTGTTTCAGGCGATGACAGGTGGACAGCCCTAATCGCTTCAAGCCCGCTCATCTCCGGCATGGAAATATCAAGCAACAGGATATCGGGCTTAGCCGTTTTTACCTTATCTATAACGCTTTTTCCGTCTGAAGCCTCGCCCACGATTTTATAGGCGGTTTCATCCCTTAAGATATTCTTTATCCCTTCCCTGATAATATCATGGTCATCGGCTATTATTATCGTGTGCGCCATAATCCCGCTCCAAAGGCAGTTCAACTGTTATTGTCGTTCCGTTTCCTTCAAGGGAAAGCACCTTAAAATTTCCCTGAAAAAACTCCACTCTTTCTTTTACCCCGAGAAGCCCGAGTTTTAACCTGTCATCGGCGTATTCAGAGTTTTCCGGGCCGTTCCCTGAATTTTTGAAGCCGACGCCGTTATCTTTAATCGTCAACTCCAGGCCGTTTCCCGCGCCTTTCAGGGACACATCCACTTTCGTCGCTCCCGAATGCTTGATTATATTTGTAAGGCACTCCTGTATTATCCTGTATATAAGAAGCGAATATTCCCCTTTTATCCCGGACTTGCTCACGGCTCCGGAAAAAGAGATATCCAGACCCGAAACCTGGCGGTATTGCGATATCATGCCCCTGAGAGCATCGGCAAGCCCCAGTTCATCCAATGCCGGAGGCCTGAGCAACTCAGCTATATTATGGCTTTTCTCGATAAGCCCCGAAAGCACGTTTTTGCATTTCCGTATTTTTTCTTCGATATCCGGGGATTTTCCCCCAATCGCGTTTGAAATGACGTCAAGATAGATTTTCAGGCCGCTGAGGTCCTGCCCCATCTGGTCATGGACCTGCATTGACAGGTTCTCCCTTTCCTTTTCTTCTATCTTTATCATCTTTTTAATCAGTTCTTCTCTTTTCAGCCTGTCGTTTTTCCTGCTGTTATAGACAACTACGGCCGTCTGCCCTCCTATAAGGACTGAAAAAAGGATAGACCATCCGAGCAATGTGTATGCTTTCCTCTTGGCTTCCCGCGCGTATTCAAGCTCCTCTTCCACAACACGCAGGTTATAGCTCTGCACCTCGCTCTCGATAAAATCATCGACGGCGAAAAGGCGCGTTTCGAAGACCATCATCAGCTTATTTACAGAATTCCGGCCCTCTTCCTTTTCACCGCTGCTCTCCGCCCCGTCCATCCTGTCTGCCGATTCCATAATCTGGTCCCCTATTTCAAATAAATTTTTCTGAAGAACCGACATTTGCAGCACAAAATCCTTCTGCGCCGCATCGCTGGACAGCGAGCCGAAATACTCAACCTGCCTTCTTGATTTCTCTTTTACGCTGTTTATGTCTTCGGCTGTAACGCTTTTACGCGCGGCCTCCAGGTATTTGAAGCTTTTCCAGAAGACATAATTCCTGAGATACATCGCATACATGCTGGTCTGCATCCGTATTTCCAACGCGGCTTTCTGCATGGGAAAATGCTTCCTCCCGAGATTGTCAAGCTGCTTGCTGAACGAGGAGATCTGGTAAATACCGGTCAGGCCGATGAGCGGTATCAGCAGCAATAATGCGATAAAACCGCATGCGAGCTTCCAGTCCGATGTCATTCTTTTCACGTGGGCAATTCCCGATATTCCATTTTTTTATTTTTTGAAAAAATCAAATTTCTGGAGGTTTTTTCCCCAGTTCGATTCCCTTTCGGCCTCATCAATCCAGTGAATCACGGTACTCTTATCTTCGGCCCCGGGGTTCAGCTCAAGATACTTCCTGTAATGGTAAACCGCCTTGCTGTTTTCCCCCAGGTTCTCATCGTAAAGGATTGCAATGTTATAGTGGATATCGGGATCAAGAGGATCGAGTTCGAGGGCTTTTTCGTAATTGTTAAGAGCTTCCTTGTAATCACCTGTCTGCTGGCACCCTAAAGCTGTATTATAGTAGAATTTAGCATCTTCTGTTTTTGCGCTCTCCGGGATTTCCTGCGCCGTTTCAGTCCCGGATTTTTCCGATTTTGCCGGCCTTCTTTTTCTGTCCGGCCTTGCCAAATCTTTTGTTCTTCCTTCTGTTTCGGAAATAAGTTTTTCATTCTTCCTTATTTCTTCCCTAAGTCTTTCTTCTTTCTCTTTAAGCTCCTTCTTGATCTCCCTTATGTTTTTGACATTTTTATCGCTCTCAAGTTCCAAAACAAGATTTTTCATCTGTCCCAATTCAAGGCTAAGTCCGTCGTTATTCTTGCGCAGGCGGCCTATTTCCGCCTCCATCCCGTCAAGCTTTATCGAGAGTTCTTCTTTCTGCTCTTTCAGCAGTTTGCTCTGGGATTGAAGCCGGGCAACGATCTCTTTGTTCTGCGCTGATTCGGTTTTGTTTTTTTCGTCAAGAGTGTAAACTTCGTCCTGTTTTTCGGCCATCATCCTGTCAAGCTCGGCACTTCTCCTTAGGAGGTCCTCGTTAAGCTTTTCGAGCTCTCCTGTTTTCTGCTTTAGTTTATCTATGGTGTCCTTGTGTTCCCCTGCAATACTTTCCAGCTGCTGGTGCTTTCCCTCCGTAAGAGCCCTTACCTCTTTCTCTTTCCGGAGCTCTTTCTCTTTTTCCTCCAGTTCGGAGACCATCTGTTTCAGCTCGCCCTGAATTTCAGTCACATTGCGGGTATATATAAGATAGGCATAAATCCCGCCCGCGACAATGAAAACCAGTATGCAAAACATAACTATTATCACTAAAGCTTTAAACAGGTTTTCTTTCATATTCAGTTCTTTTTCTTTTTAACGGGTTTGCCGGCGGGCGGATTACTGCCGGCGGTTTTTTTATTTGCGCCGCCGCTTATCTCTTTCAACGGTTTCTTTCCCTTCTCCGTGTCGCTTACATACATAATATTGCTGTCCCCGCTTATTATATGGGGCGTAATAAAGATTACAGCCTCGCTTTTGGTGTTTTCTGTCGCCTTGTTCTGAAACAGGTACCCGAGCAGAGGAAGATCGCCCAGCAGTGGGACTTTATCGGTATTATCCCTTTTTATGTCTTTTATAAGGCCGGCGATGATTATTGTCGTCCCGTCTTTCACGAGAATATCCGTTTCGGCATTGGTAGTGTCTATGATAGGCAGCCTGATCTGGGCAGTGCCGGCGTCATCTTCTATCTCAAACCAGTCTCTCAATGTGCTCACTTCGGGTTTAATGTGCATCTTAATAAAGTTATCTTCATTTATGGTAGGCGTTACGGTCAAAGTAACTCCCACATCGACAAATTCCGCCTGCCATGATGTAGTCGCCGTGGTATCGCTCTGTGAAATCGTGCTGGTGGCATAAGGTTCGCGGCTTCCCACCATTATCTTTGCTTCCTCGTTATTACAGGCGGCGATATGGGGAGCGGACACTATCTTCACATCCCCTATTTCCTGAAGGATCGTCAAAGTCGCCTGATATTCATCCCTGCTCAGCGTGCCTATGGCAATCCTTCCGTACGAGGTCAGGTCACCGGCGGGGAAAACCCCCGTAAGCGTGAAATTATGGACATCTTCAAAAACCCTCTCCCAGTTTATACCCCAGGTATACTTATCGCTCAGGCTTATCTCCACGATTCTCGCCTCTATAAATACCTCTCTGGTTTTTGAATCGAAATTTTCGACCACATGTGTTATCCTCTCGATGGCAAACGGCAGGTCGCTGACTATTATTTTATTCGTCCTTTCATCCGCCGACATCACGCCTATGTTTTCAGTCAAAAGCTCTTTGACTTTACCTTCTATGTCTTTCACCTTCGCATACCTGAGTTCAAAAACCTTGTTAACCGTCGGGATTTTTTTCTTTTCCATCCCCGTATCAAACTCGTAGGCCGCTTGTTCCATCTCGGCTATCTTTTCCGGCGTGTCTATAAGGATTATGGTGCCCGAAGCATCGTCCATAATGATAGTGCCTATGGTGCTTTTGATGCTTGACAGCGCCGCGCCGACTTTCGATGCTGAGGCATATGAAAGCTTCAAAGTCTCAATTTCCCTCTTATCCGTGTATTTCTGGCCGTAAAGGGCTTCATATTCCGCCTCAGTCATGACAGTGATAATATTGTTCCTCTTCTCGCACGCCAGCTTATTTGTAATGAGAATCACATCAAGCGTATTCGATATCGTAACATCCCGAAGGAACAGGGTCGTCCTGCCGTTGACGCTTTTGCTGGTCACTATATTAAGCTCGCCTTTCATCGCAAGAAATTTTATGGCATCGACAATATCTATCCCCCTGAGATCAAGGCTGATTTTTCTTGAAAGCCCCTCTTCCATGCTGACAAAATGGCGCGGGGTTTCGTCTTCTTTGATTTCCTCGATGACCGCCGGGCCCGCGGCCGGGGCCCCTGCCGCCTGCTCATCCGTATTTCCGGGCTGCCCGGGAGGGGCGCCGGGAACAGTATCCTCGCCAAAGCCGGCCGATACGGCGCAGAAACAAATCAAAACCGCCAAAAAGATATTTTTCTTAAGCATAATATTACAGCCCTTATTTCATTTCGATTTTATTCGCTCCCGATTTTATAATAACCCTGTCGGAAAATATTTCTTCTACCCTGAAATCGGAAAACGTATCGCCTTTCTTGAGAAAATACGTCCTCTGGTTTTTCTTGTCTTCTATCATAGCAACCGGGTCATCTTTGTCCCATGATATGCCCACAAGAGCAAGGTCGCTGACCATATCCTGGACGTTTACAACAGTCTTTTCCTCTTTTTGAAACCTTTTTATTTCCAGAGGGCTGAATATGTTCCTCCGCCTCACTATTTCCAGATAGTGAAGAAACGGCCTTCCCTGCTTCTCTTCTCCGGCAACGGGTTTGTCAAAAGCTCCCGTATGTATATTCCGGAAAAATTCTTCTATCCCGGGGCTTCTAACCAGAAAGTCAAACAGCGAAAAGCCGAATACTATACAGATTAACACAAGTAATAAATTATTTATAAGTTTTAAATTCGGTTCTTTAACCGATTTTAATATGCCGGAAAAAAAAGCCCGGCTTTTTATTCTGGAGACATATATAAACCCCTTGATCCCGGAAAAACCAAAAGGGCTCAGCCTCCTTTTCCTGATTTTCCCGGAACTGAGATCATCCCCCTTTTCTATAAGGTCTAATAATTGTTCTTCAGGAGTTGGTCTTCTTTTTGCCATCCTAACTTGACCTCTGAATTTATTATATTCTGTATGGTTTTCTCATCTACAAAAAGTTTGTTTTCCATTACAATATTCTTAAGCGCCTTGTGGCACAGCATTGATATCCGCCTCGGATAACCTTTTGTGTATTTATGGATCTCCCTATAGGCTTTGTCCGAAAATAATTTTTCGCCGGACTGATATCCTGCCCTGGCAATCCTGAATTCTATCATCTGGCGGGTCTCTTCCTCGTTCAGAGGCCCCAGCGTGTACTTCAAGCTTACCCTGTCTACAAGGTTCCTGGTCTCAACCAGCCGCGGCAGGAATTCCATCTGGCCCAGGAGGACCAGCTGGAGAAGCTTGAACTCGTTTGTCTCATAATTTAACAGTATCCTTAATACTTCCAGAGACATTGAATTCAGCTTCTGGACTTCATCTATAAGAAGCACCACTGTCTTCTTTTCATTGACCCCTTTCTGGAAAAGGAATCTCTTTATTTCCTCTCTCAGGTCGAGGATAGTCGGGTCTTTTACTTTGAGTTCCAGCCCGAACGTTTTTACCAGCGACATCAAAAACAGAAACTCGGTTTCATATGTGGGGTCAAGTATCATAAAAAAGTCTATATTTTCCCTGTTTCCGAACATCTGGAAAAGCTTCCTGCTCAGTGTCGTTTTTCCTGTCCCCACATCGCCCAGTATCACACTCAGCCCCCGTTTTAACCGGATCTCAATCAGAATATTTGTAAGAGCGGTCTTGTGCTCCATGGACTCAAAGAAAAACGCCGGGTCCGGACTTGTTGAAAAAGGTTCTTTCTGTAATCCCAATACCTTATAATAGCTCACCTTATTTTTTCTCCGTTTATGAGTATCTCGCGTATTAAACGCAAGGGATAGCCTTTCTCCGTCAATTCCCTTATTTTTTCCAGCTGCGCGCCTATTTCATTTTCATCATAAAGGCGCTTATTCCCCTGTTTTTTTACGACCGCGAAGAACCCCATATTCGTGTAGTGTGTAACTGTGGAGTAAGGAATATTGAATTTTTCAACAATATCTTTGGAAAAAATCAACTTTTTGGACATAACAAAAAACCTTATAAGGACATTTTTTTCCGCCCTGAAGAAATAAAAATCCCCGATTTTCTTCAAACCGGAAAATCATTAAAGTACTTACTTCAATTTGTTAATATAGTGCAATTATATCAAAAAAAGCACTTTTGTCAAGTAATTGAATGCCGTACCGGGACACCTGTAAAAAAATAAAAAAAACCCGCAACATCCATAAAAAGAATATCGCGGGTTTGAAGCGCTGTAAAAAATTATTCTATACCCATAGGATTTACGGAATCCCTGTCCTGCTGCTGCATCTCGCCTTTAAGCGACACGCCCTTTGCCGCGGCGTCGGCCACAGTTTTAACAGGATTATCAAGGTCCCCTTCCACAGTCGCGCATCCGAAAACAGCCACAACAGACAAAAACGCACACAATAAATACAATTTTCTCTCCATACGGACAACTCCTCTATTTACATTATTTGCCGGATAAATACATTATATTATGTTTACTGCGTTTTTAAAACTTTTATCCGGGCCCTGACATCCGCAGAATATTTCCCGTTCGGCTCAAGCCCGAGATATTTCTCATAATGATACAGCGCCAGGTCATTATTATATTTTTTTAAATCATATATCTGCGCCAGCCCCAGATGGACAACCGGATTTTCCGGGTCCAGTGTCAGCGCTTTTTTAAAGTAACTGATTGCTGTATCATACTCGCCCGCCTCTTTTAAAATAAATCCCATATTTACATACGCTTTTTCAAACCGCGGATCGGATTTTATGGCATTTTTATAAGAATCCGCCGCAAGAGGCAGGTTATTTTTCCTGCGGTAAAGTATGGCGAGATTATAATGCGCCACGGTAAAAGTGGGGTCTATTTGAATCGCTTTTTTATACTCTTCGATGGCTCGGTCATAATTCGCCTGATTCGTACAGGTCACGGCAAGATTGTAATGCTGCGCGGCGCTTTCGTCAACGGTCAGCATCTTTTTTCTGTATGAATCTTTTTCTTCTTTCGCTTTTTCATAATCCGCCACAAATGCTTTTGCTTTCCGGGAGTGCCCGGCAGAAGGAAATTTATCGGCATACAGTTTAAAGTACTTATAGGCGGATTCTGTATCTTTACCTTTGGCCCGGTATGCTTCGGCCAGTTCATAAATTATTTCGGAAAGCGAAGGGTCGTATTCTATTATTTTGCCGGCTATTTCTTCCGCCCGAATCAGGTCGCCTTTATTTATTAATTGCCTGCATCCTGACGCAAGGGCCCCCGCAGTTAATTTCTTTAATTCCGGTTTTCGGGAAAGAGAATAAGCTTTTTCAAATTCGCCGGCCGCTCCGGAAAAATCTTTTTCCGCCAAAAGTATTTCCCCTTTCAATATATGGATATTTTCCCCGGCGGCGCCGTTGCCTTTAAGGTATTCCAGCATTTTTTCCGCGCCTTTTATATCCCCCGAAGCAAGCTTTATTTTCGCGCTCCGGCTCGCGGCGTCATTTTTCTCCTGCTTCAAATTCAATCCGGGATTAAGTTCCTCGGCCTTTTCAAAATTACTTATAGCTTCAGTATATTTCTTTTCCTGCGCGAAATTCGAACCTATTTCCCTGTATATATCCGCCGCCTCATCCTTTCTGCCCGATTTCAAAAGCAAAGCCGCCGCGGCCTCCGGATTTCCGGCATTCCTCTCCGCGGCGATAATCCCCTCAATGCTGTTTTTATCCGACGGGTTGATTTCCAAAGCCCGGACAAAATATTCCTTCGCCTCCCCGTAATTGCCCGCTTTCAGGCAGACAACACCCAGAGATGAAATTAAATCGGCGGAATCAGGTTCCAGCATCAATGCGGATTTATACGCTTCGGCGGATTTATCATAATCGCCCGATTTATAATATTCTGCGGCTTTTTTCCTGGTTTCAGCGAGTTCCCGCTCTTTTGACTTAACGCTTCTATGTTCTTCAGCCGGCGCGGCTCCCGCTTTTTCCGGTTCGATTTTTTCGGGAGTTATTTCCGGCTCTTTTCCCTTCTTTCTCAGGTGTTTGACCCGCCGCATGATCTCCGCGGCGTCGCCGCTTTTATAATTCATTTCAAGATACTGTTCAAAATACGCCAGGGCTTTATCATTGTCATGCAGGCTGTCCTGATACAGCAAACCCAATTCCCTGTAAGGGTCAGGGTAGCGCGGGTTATCTTTAATGCTCTTCTGAAATTCGGAAACTGCGGCTTTTATATCCCCAACCTCACGCGCGGAAATCCCTCTTTTATAATATAACTCCGCTGTATCAATTTTTCTTCCGCCGGTTTTGGATTTTAAAAGTTCAGCGTATTTGATTGCATCCTCCGATTTTTCGCCCGAAGGATTAATCTCCAGGTACCTCGCGAAATAATCAAGCGCCATATCATTATCTTTTACCTTTGTAAGATATACGGCGCCAAGGTTGTAATAAGCCGGGGAAAAACCGCTGTCATTTTCCTGCGATTTTCTTAAATAATATATCCCTTCCTTAATATACCCTTTTTCCACCATAAGCAAGCCGAGATTATTATACGCATCGGAGTAACCGGGCCTTATGGTTATCGCATTCTTGTATTCGGTTATGGCGCTGTCGTCGTTGCCGAGCATCTGATACGCGTAAGCGAGATTGTAATGCGCTTCCGCTATGCCGGGGTCTATATCTATTACAGAAATAAACTCCGAAACAGCCTTGTTGTAATCTCCCATCTTCAGGCATATAATCCCCAGCTTTAACTTGTATTTTGTCGAGGAAGCGGTTTGGGGATTTTCTTTGGATTTTTCCCGGTAATATTTATACGCCTGTTCTATCTTACCTGGGCTGGCGGGTTTCTGCCCGGATTTTGAACAGCCGGCAAGGCTGAAAAGGAACGTATAAAAAATCGCTGATAAAATATATTTATTAACCGGCATAACAGCACTCCCGAAAAACTCAATGATATATAATAATATTTTTAATAAATATACCAAACAAAAATCAATGCAGGTATTTCCATTTGTCCGAAGAATATTTATCAAAATTCAACTGTTCCGCATCTTTCCGTTCCGCGGCGCTCAAATATCCGCGCTCAAATTTCAAATCAAACTCATCTTCAAAAGACTTAGCCATCGAGGATGTTATTTCTTCCCTCGGCGGAAAGCCCGACGGTATATCAATGCCGCGCGCGCAGCGGTTATTTTTCCCGCCCTTCAGGATCTTAGCGCTTTCTTCCGGCGCGCCGTATAACATAATATATCCCTGATGCACCAGTATATTTGACAGCCTCCTCTGCGCGCTCCCGGCTATTTTGATATCATCAACCAAAAGGTCATATCTGGAATGTTTCACAAAACAGAAGCCGCGCCGCCTGTCGGTCACGCCCGGGTTTAACACGCATAATTCGGCATTTATACCGAGAAAACCCAATGCATTCTTCACAGAACGGTGAAGTATCTCATATGTGGACATAACATCATTCCTCACGCCGAAAAAACCTATATCCGTAATGACGGAATATGTCAAATCCCCGAAGTGCAGGACAACACCGCCGCCTGTCATCCTTCTTGAAAAACTTATATTATTACTTTTGCAATACTCTATATCTATTTCCTGTCCGGGATTCTGGAAATATCCGTAGGTCAACGCAGGCGACGACCACCTGTAAAGCCTCAGAACCGGAAGCGACACGCCTCCGGCTATCGATAAAGCCAGCGCTTCGTCAACCGCCATATTCTCTCCGGCGTTCCTGGGTTCGTCGTCCAAAAGCCGCCAGATTCTACTTTTATCCATAACCTTATTCTTCTATTTTTATTATTTGCTTTTCAACCACAGATAAACACCATTTAATACAGATAGACTTAAAGACATTTTTATTAAATACTTATTTGTTTTTATTTTTTTATTTATTATATGCTCTTACTTCTTTATCTGTGTGAATCTGTATTATCTGTGGTTAAAATATTTTTCTTTTTTTTGTTGGCTTTTTATTTTTATTCTAAGTTTTGTGTTTTAAAATCCCACTTTACATCCGGAAATCTGGCCGCTTTGAATTCATCAAGCCTCTTCACGCTCATATTGACCGGCGCATCTTTCAAAGACCCGGGATTCTGTTCCGCCTCTTTCCGGATTTGAACCATTTCATCGACAAAAGAATCCAGCGTGGATTTGCTCTCGGTTTCAGTCGGTTCAACCATTATGGATTCTTCCACTATCAAAGGGAAATATACCGTCGGAGGGTGTATTCCCCTGTCTATAAGAGCTTTCGCGATATCTATCGCATGGACTCCTTTTGAGGCCAGGTCTTTAACGGAAATCACAAATTCATGCATACAGGCCCTGTTAAAAGGAATATTATAATGCTCTCCCAGTTTTTTCCTCAGATAATTGGCGTTTAACACTGAAGTCTCACCCGTTTTTTTCAAGCCGTCATCTCCCAGCGCCGTTATATAAGCGAAAGCTTTCAGGATAACGCCTGTGTTTCCCCAAAAAGCCTTAATCATGCCTATGCTGTCAGGGCGGTTAAAATCAAACGTCAGGATATCATCCTCTCTCCTGATAACAGGAACCGGAAGAAACGGTTCCAGTTTCTTTTTCACCCCGACAGGGCCCGAACCCGGTCCGCCTCCGCCGTGAGGCGTTGAGAAAGTTTTGTGGAGATTAAGATGTACAACGTCAAAACCCATATCACCGGGACGGCATAATCCGAGCAGCGGGTTTAGGTTAGCTCCGTCATAATACAGGAGAGCTCCTTTTTCATGGACCATCCCGGCAATCTCAAGTATTTTATCTTCAAAAAGTCCCAGAGTGTTCGGGTTTGTCATCATTAAAGCGGCAACCTCGCCATCAAGAGCGTTTCTGAGTTCGTTCAAATCAATCCGGCCGTCCCTGTCTGATTTTATCGAAGCAATCCTGTATCCCGCCATCGCGGCGCTGGACGGATTGGTGCCGTGAGAAGAATCGGGCACAATAATCTTTTTTCGCTTGTTGCCCTGTTTGTCATGGAAAGCCCTGATCAGCATAAGGCCGAGCAATTCGCCGTGCGCGCCCGCCGAAGGATGCAGGCAAAACTCATCCATACCCGTTATTGCACAAAGTAATTTTTCCATCTCTTTCAGCAAAGACATATACCCCTGCACCTTTTTACACGGGAAAAGAGGATGTACATCTTTGAACCCTTCATAAGCGCATATCTGCTCATTAATTTTGGGGTTGTATTTCATCGTGCAGGATCCAAGAGGGTAGAAATTGCCGTCAACACTGAAATTCTTCGACGCAAGATTGGTATAATGCCTTACGATATCAAGCTCGGATATCTCAGGAAATTCAAGCGAAGACCTTAAGAATCCTGCCGGAATATAATCGGCCGGCTTATTACCTTTTGCAGCAGGTTCAGGCAGTGAAAACGCTTTTCTCCCTTTAACGCTTTTCTCAAAAATCAAACCTGTACCGTTTTTCTTCGCCATTTAATATCCACCGTATCTTTGAGAATTAAAATATTCGAAACCAATCTTTCAAAATGTAAAATACGAAACCCGAAACTATTTTGAATTTACAGTTTTTTTACAACCTCAACATATTTATCCATATCGCTTTTGCTTTTTGTTTCTGTTACACAGCATAAAATACTGTTTCGCCCTTCTTCTTTAAGCTGTATGCCGGGTAATATACCTTCCTCTTCAAAAGCCTTAAAAACTTCTTCCGCGTCCTTCTTGAACTCAATCACAAATTCGTTGAAGAAAGGTTTTTTAAACTTCAAAACGGCTTTTCCCGTTTTTTCAACCCCCGCCGCAAGATAATGGCTGTTACATATATTAAGAGCCCCCACTTCTTTCATCCCTTCTTTTCCCATATACACCATATAAACCGCGGCTCTCAGCGCCATTAACGCCTGGTTCGAACATATATTGGATGTGGCTTTTTCCCTTCTTATATGCTGCTCTCTCGCCTGCAGTGTCATAACAAAACCTTCTTTGCCGTCCTTATCCAGTGTCCTGCCGATTATCCTGCCGGGCAGCCTTCTCATTAATTCCTTTTTCACGCCAATAAAACCCAGGTACGGTCCGCCGAAACACAGCGGGATACCCAGGCTCTGGCCTTCCCCGACAACAACATCCGCCCCGTTTTTTCCGGGAGCTTCAAGGATGCCCAAGGATAAGGGATTCGCAATAGCGATTGATAACGCCTTCTTATCGTGGATGTAATCCGACAAGGCTTTCACATCTTCGATACAGCCGAAGAAATTCGGCGACTGGAATATGAAAGAAATTAATTTGCCGGATATCTGTTTTTCAATCCGGCTGACGTCCGTTATCCCTTCAGTGTGTTCCACAATTTCAATATTGCAGGGCGAAGATTTCAGATAAGTCTCTATTACTTTCCGGTACATGGGGTTTACGGCGGATGATACGGCTACGGTGCCCTCATCACATTTATTGACGCTTATTAACGCCGCTTCCGCGGCGGCGGTCGCCCCGTCATAAAGGGATGCATTCGAAACATCCGTTCCGGTAAGTTCACATATCATGCTCTGGTACTCATAAATAGACTGCAGGATCCCCTGGCTTGCCTCAGGCTGGTAAGGCGTATATGCGGTATAAAATTCCGGTTTGGAACATATATCATCTATAACGGCAGGTATAAAATGTTCATAAGCCCCGCCGCCAATATATGACTTTAAGTCTTTGACGGAAAAATTCATGCCCGCAAATTTTTCAAGGGCTTCTCTCATCTCCGGTTCGGATATTCCTTCAGCAATCCCGTAGCTCTTTATGCGGATTTTTTCAGGAATATTTGGATATAAGTCTTTCACGGAAGATATTTCCAGCGACTCAAACATCTGCCGGATGTCTTCCCGTCCGTGAGGTGTATAATCCATGGAAGTTTAATCCTCTGAAATCTTATTTTGATAAACTGAGGAATCCATCAGTTTTTCAAGTTCTGACATATCTTTAATCTGGATTTCGAATATCCATCCCTTATCATAAGGGTCTGAATTTATAAAAGAAGGGTCCTTATCAAGCAGACTGTTAACCTTTACTATCTTACCGGATATGGGGGTATAGACATCCGCCGCCGTCTTCACCGATTCAATAACAGCCGCTTCGCTGTTGGCTTCCAATTCCGCTCCAGCTTTCGGTAATTCGACGAATACAATATCTCCGAGTTTATCCTGGGCGTAATCCGTAATGCCGACCGTTCCGATATTATCTTTAACCTTTATCCATTCATGCGAAACCGTATACTTCAGATCTCCCGGAATACTCACTTTGTCCCTCCTTTTTATTGAATAGTCCCTATTAACTGACTTTATCTCTCTTTATCGAACCTTTGGTGTAAAAAGGTTTTTTCACTATTTCAGCTCTTATCATCTTCCCTCTTATAGATATATCTATAGGGGAACCTGCCTGAGACATTTCTGCGGGGACATACCCCATGCCTATACCCCTGTCCAGGACCGGAGACAATGCGCCGCTTGTCACATACCCGACCTTATCGCCGCCGGAAAAAATATCGTAATGAGGCCTGGGAACAGCTCTTTCAGCCGTTTCAAACCCTATAAGCCTGCGCGCGGTTGCTCCGTTTACGTGTGATTTTAACGCTTCTTTCCCGATAAAATCCTTTTCCATATCAACAACCCACGACAGGCCCGCCTCAACAGGATTTGTCTTTTCATCTATCTCATTTCCATAAAGAGGGTATCCGACCTCTATTCTTAAAGTATCTCTTGCCCCGAGTCCAATTGGTTTCAAACCGTATTTTTTCCCGGCGGTATTCAATGTAGCCCAGAGGCTGAATGCATAATCAACCGGAAAAAATATTTCAAAGCCGTCTTCCCCCGTATATCCTGTCCTTGCAATAACACATTCTATACCGCGGCACATCTGCCGGATAAATTCAAAATAACCAAGGTTGCCGACGTTAAAACCGACATTTAAAAGTATTTTTTCGGAAGCAGGCCCCTGAACCGCCAGCAGAGCCGTCCTGGATGACTTATCCATTAACCTGACATCGGGTATCAGTTCTTTTCTGAGCCAGGCAAAAACCTTATCCGCATTGGAAGCATTTACCACAAACATATATTCGTCCTTTTTGAAGCGGTATACGATAACATCGTCGACTATTCCGCCCGTTTTGAAACACATTACGGTATAAAAGGCTTTTCCGTCGGTAAGCTTCGCGGTATTATTTGTGACCAGCTTTTGCACATATTCTTCCGCTCTTTGCCCTGTCACGATAATTTCTCCCATATGACTAAGATCAAAGAGCCCGGCTTTCTTCCTTACAGTCAAATGCTCGTCTATAATACCGGAATACTGTATCGGCATAAGCCATCCGGCAAAGGGAACCATTTTTGCCCCGAGGTTTATATGGACTTCATTAAGCGGAGATTTTTTCAAAGACTGCACTTAACAGGCTCCTCCTTTTTTCCCGATTTTACGCATGATGTCCGCTCCCGCGCTGCTGCCGATTCTATCCGCGCCGGCGCTTATCAAATCCAGGGCTTCTTCATAATTCCTGATGCCGCCGGCGGCCTTTATTTTTATCTTCCCGTCCGCAGCTTTTCTGATCAATCTGATATCCGGCTGAGTTGCCCCGCCGTTTCCGAAACCTGTTGAGGTTTTAATAAAAGAAGCGCCCGCCTTTACAGCAAGTTTTACGACTGTTATCTTTTCTTTTTTTGTAAGGGAACAGGCTTCTATTATAACCTTAACCGGTCTTTTCCCGGCGTGTGTTACGACTGACCTTATATCATCATACAATGTTTTCATATCCCCGGATTTCAGGGCTCCTATATTAATGACCATATCCAGCTCATCAGCCCCGTCCCCGGCCGCAATCACGGCTTCCAGAGTTTTGACTTCGGTTTTATTCGCTCCCAGAGGGAAACCCACCGTCGCGCATATTTTTACACCTGAGTTTTTAAGAAATTTTTTGCAGTCTTTGACCCAAAAAGGGTTTACGCACACAGAAAAAAATCCGTACTTTTTAGCCTCATTGCACAAATTTTTTACATCGCTTATGCAGGCATCAGCCCTGAGAAGTGTATGTTCCAAATAACGGGAAAGGTCCATAAAGTTCCAATTTTAACCGGTAATTAAGTAATAATAAATAATTAAAGAATACTCTTAAATAATATATCCGCGGTGAAAAGACAAGAAAAAAATTTTCATTTTCACTATTTTTTACTCCTCTATACTTTGGTATCAGCGCAGAATACCCGTGTTTTTTTGTTTCAACGTAAAAAATATGAAATAGTGGCTTGACAAACCCTTGAAAAAGTATTATATTAAGTTAGTTTCATATTAAAACAAACGCTCTTTATTTTTTGCTTATTATCGTTCCATACTGAAACTATGTTTGTCCCGCTCATTATGAAATCTGCTGTTAAAAGTTTCTTTAACGGCAGTCTTAAATAAGGTAAACTTTTACAGGAGGTGTAAGAATGAAAACAATGGCCTTTCATCTGATTGCAGTAATCTTTCTTTTCTCGCTATTCGGCTCCTGCTTCCCGCTGAGCGCGATAGCAGAAGAAACAGAAGAAATTTCCGTGGAAGCGCTTGTGGTTGATGACATGGAAAAAAACACAAACTCGCTGGGAGGAAGATGTTCCGTATATGTCAGGGCCCCCTCTCGCATTATGTTTTCAAAGGCCCCGGACACAGGATACGCGAAAAACGATCAGCCGACCAAGGGATTAAAAATTTCTTATGACAAGCAAGCCGAAGGCGGACCTTACGGAAACGGCGGCTGGTGCGGATATTACACTCTTGTTCATATAGGCAAAAACTACCTTGACGCATCGGGTTATAAGAAACTTACTTTTCAGATCAAGGGCGAGAAAGGCGGAGAAAACTTTAAACTCGGGATAGCCGACCAGCAGGGAGAGATGATAGATGACTCTACAAAAACAGACTGCATTACAGCCTATCTCCCCGAAGGCGCCGTCACGACCGAATGGCAGAAAGTTGAAATTCCGCTTGAAGAAGTCTTTGTTGACTGGGGTATGCTTCACTCAATATCCTTCTGCTTTGAAACTGACTGCTATGAAGAAGGCGGGCAGCAGGGAAAAATATATATAGATGACATACAATTTGAAAAATAATCCGCATATTAAAAGCGCTCCCGGTGCTTTAAGGGAGCGCTTTTTCATGCCTATGAAAAAACCGGTATTTTTAATAATTATTTCTATCCAATTTTTACTCCGGCCGTACAGCGTAATGGCTGAAAGCGAAAAACCTGTATTCGTAAAATCCGAAGACCCCGGTGAAACACCGGCCAAAGAACTTCCGAAAGAACCTTTTAAAAAATACGGCGATGTTTTTCTGATAGCGAATTTCGAAAACACATCCGGCCTGAAGAAAACAAAAATGTCATGTTATGAACAGCCTCCGTCCAAAGCCCAGTTCAAACTTGAAAAACTGGAATCGGGGGAAGAAAACATCAACAGGATAGTGAAGATCAGATATTTTAAAGCAAAAGAGGGCGGGCCCTTCGGCAAAGGAGGCTGGTGCGGCTGGTATGTGCTGATTAAAAGAGGCAACAGGTATTTTGACGCTTCCGAATACGGATTTTTAACCTTCAGGATAAAAGGAGACGCCGGAGACGAAAACATGGTGGTGGGACTGAGAGACAAGACATGGGATAAGTACCAGGGGGACAGCCTGAAATCCCGATCCATCGGTTATTATCTCACCGAAGGAAAGATAACCGATAAATGGCAAAAAGCCATAATCCCCCTTTCAGATTTTCCGGAAATCGACCTAAGCGAACTTTCCGGTATATATTTGTGTTTTGAAGGCTACTTATTTGCCGATGACAAGCCTTCAAAAGGCATTATAGCAATTGATGATATCCAACTTGAAACACAACCTTACATATAAAAAATGAAAAAAATATTATTTATTATCTTTCTTCTTTTTGCCGGAGGAAATTGCTCCGCGGATATTTCGCAGGCGGCATTACCGCCGCGGAAAATTTCTATTTCAAACATATCCAAAAACTTCTCTAAAACAAACAGGGAAAAACCGAAAGGAATCAGCAGGAAAACCGAAAGACCGGTACTTGAAGACCAGGCTCAGGATTACACATATTATGATATATCATTCAGAATAACAAACCGCGCGGATGAAGACATCAAAGATAAAATAACCGTTATAACCCGTTTCTTCGATAAAGCGGGCGGCGGTAATTATATAAAGCCCCTGAGATCGGATTGGGCCGAAAAAAGGGAAATCCCGGGTTTGGAGAAAAAGGAAAAAGCAGTTTTATTCGCCAGCCATTGTTACAACGATATAGAATTGGAAAATTACCTCAAGGAAAACAAGCTGTCTCTTGAATTCGGCGGCTTTACAATAAGCATATATCTGAACGGAGAACTTGAGGATGAATTTGCTCATCCGGCAGAACTTCTGCAAATATTCCCCTCCCCGCAAAAACAAAAAAGTTTAACTTCTTATAAAAATCCCGCAGAAACTGAACCGGAAACAGAAAAAAAAGAAACCGGAGTTAAAGTAATACATGATTTTTCAAGTGAAAAAACAAAAATGAAAGGGGTATCGGGCTCTTACCAGAATTCTCCTTCCAGGACGACCTGCCTGATAAATTCTTCCGCAGCTTACAACAAGGGCACAGGCAAAGGCCTTGAAATATGGTATGACAAGAAAAATGAAGGCGGGAAATTCGGAAAAGGCGGGTTCTGCGGATATTTTATGCTTCTGACAAAACACCCGAAATCAGAAAACAGGAATATCACCGACATAAAATTTTTCGACGCTTCAAAATACAAATATATCACATTCAGGGTAAAAGCGTACGCGGGAGATGAAAACTTTAAAATCGGCATTGCGGACCAGATGCACGCTGTAAATGACGATTCATATAAATCCAATGATGTCACTGATTACACAGACAGTGGAAGCATCGGACGGGACTGGCAGAAAGTAAAAATCCCCCTGAGCGATTTTTTTGTGGATACCCAGGCATTATACGCGGTGTCTATATGCTTCGAAGGAAGCTGCTTCCCTGACGGAGTATCCAGTGGAAAAATTCTGATAGATGAGATACAATTTGAAAAATAAAAAGGGTTGAAAATGAAAAAACTATTTTTCCTCGCCGCTTTACTTATTTTAAATGTCGCTTTAACATATGCTTCCGATGATGTCTTGAGGATATGGAACTTCGATAACGGCAACACTACCGATTTCGGCGGCCATTTCAACCAGTTCGCAAACCAGGAGTCCTCCGCTTCCAACTATCTCAGCGATGAAACATACAGGGGGAAAGGCGGAAGGTCACTCGAAATAACCGCGGAAAAGACTTCCGGAGGATTTTGCGGAACATGGGTGCATTTTTTTAATGTAAAGGAAAAACCCGAGAACAGGAAGTATCTCGACGCGTCAGACTACAAATATATATCTTTCCGGGTAAAAGGCGAACAGGGCGGGGAAAATTTCACAGTCCAGATGGCCGATGCTTCATGGGTCCAAAAAGAAGATTCCGTCCCGGCCCGGCCGCTCAAAACATACATCCCTGAAGGCGTCACCGCCGAATGGCAGGAGGTTGTCATTCCCCTTTCGGATTTTACCGGGCTTGACACGACGGAGCTCGGAGGTATAACCTTTAACTTCACATCCGAAGGAAAGTATAAAATATATATAGATGATATTTACCTGAAGAAAAACAAAGATGAACCAACCCCGGAAACAGCAAAGCAAAATGAAACATTCAAGCCGAAAAACCTGAGAAGGGCAATGTGGGTCTGGGATTCATACTCCCTGCTGACCGACAGCGCAAAAAGGCGGGAATTCTTTGAATTCTGCGAAAAGTATAAAATAAACGATATTTTTCTCCAGCTGCAGTATAAAACAGATGATTCGGACCCGGAGAATATCGTGACAGAAGTCACTATGATTGATGAATTCAGGGGTTTTATCGCCGAATCCCATGACAACGGCCTTTTTATCCAGGCCCTTGAAGGATATCCTGACTGGGTGATTAAACCAATGCACAAGTATTCCCTGTCGATGATAAAATCGGTGATAGATTACAACAAGAAAGTTTCGCCTGAAGAAAGATTTGACGGCATCCACCTCGATAATGAGCCCTATCTCCTTGTGGGTTTCATCAACCCCGAATACAGGAAGCAGATACTGTCGGAATTTATAGAGCTGAATGATAAAGCAAGCAGGATGGTACATGAAAACTCCGATATGGTCTACGGCATAGACATCCCCTACTGGTTTGAGGAGAAAGACGAGGAATTCAACGCGGCCGGCTCCTGCGAATATAACGGGACAGAGAAACCGGCGAGCTGCCATATAATAGATCTCGTGGATAATATCGGAATTATGGACTACCGCGATTTCGCTTACGGAGCCGACGGGATGATCGCCCACGCGGTTGACGAGATCAAATATGCCGACCAAAAAGGCAAAAAGGTATATATAGGAATTGAGACCTTCAGATACCCCCTTATAACAGTAAAAATGGTATGCGGGTTCGAAAAGGAAGAATTTATGGCCCGCCTGAATAAAGAGCTTAAGGAACTGCGCGACATAAGCAGAATGTGCGGAGCCAGTTTCCGGCTTCAGGTCCTTTCAACCGGAAATTATATCCACGCGGGGCTTGAAGTCCCGCAGGGTATGGACAAAGAAAAACAGAAACATTTTGACGAAGCGCTTCTCAAGCTTGCAAGATGGATAGGCAGAGATGTTTCCGACACGGATATAGATGACCTCGTGTTTGACGCCGAATACGCTATCTCCAAAAACCCCGAGTGGGACGGTTTGGCTGAAATAGAGATATCTTCGCCTGATGGCAAGGAGAAATACCCGGGGTTTGAGACCACTCTCATCATGCTGCCGAAAATCACATTCGACGACAAGACAAAAGCAGAAATGGAGAGGGAGCTCACGGCAGTGGAAAAGCATTTTTCCGAAAATGAAAGCTTTTTCGGTTTCGCCATACATTATTATGCGACATACAAAAACATGCCGGACAAATAAGGTAAACTATGAAAAAAACAACCCGACTGCCGATGTTTTTCTTTGTACTGGCCGTTTTTCTTTCCGCAGTGTCTTTTTCCTTCTCTGTTACTTTCACCAAAGACAGTAACTTTATTTATGTGGACGGCGAGAAAACAATCATAAAAGGGATAACTTATTCTCCTTTTTACCCGGGCGAGACACACTCCGACGTGCCTAAAAAAGCGGACATCGGAAAAGACATGAAATTAATAAAAGAGCTTGGCGCAAACACGATACTCCTGTACTGGCTGAGAGATGAGCGCATTTATAAAGAAGCGAAAAAACAGGGTTTGTACATTATTCAGGGTGTAACAGTCGAGAACAACCCCCGGGATTTTCAAGATGAAAACTTTAAGAAACAAATCAAAAAAAGAATCCGGTATCTCACAGACACAATACATAATTATAACGGCAGCGATTATTCCGACATCATACTCGCGTACTGGGTCGGTGGGGAATTTGATGAAGGCGCGGTAAACACAACAAACAGGATACACGCGGACTCCATGCCTTATAAAGGAACATATGTAAGCGCCCCGGATGACGCCAACGCGACGGAATCTTTTCTGGCCGAGACAGCCGATTATCTGAAATCCCATGTACGGGAAAATTACAACAGGGATGCGATGGTAAGCCACATCAACTGGCCTGTTACGGACAATCTGATTGAAACCCCTTTCCTTGACATCGCTTTATTTGACGTCTATTCCTACTGGCCTGAAAAAGTATACTCCCATCCCAAGGGAAAAACAACCCGGACGGCATATCAGGGTTATATAGAAGGATTAAAAAAAAATTATGGCAAAATGCCTTTGATAATAAGCGAATTCGGCTATGCGACCGCTCCGGAAAACCCGACCGAATCAGGCAATTCGGAATCTATGCAGGCCGTATACCTGCTGAACAGGTGGACCGATATTATTACGGCAGAACCGCCTCTTGCGGGAGGGCTGGTGTTCGAATGGAGCGATGAATGGTACAAGCAGAGCAAGGCCGCAAAACCCGTCCCCGCCGCGAAAGATAAACTTTACCACGAAAAAGATGATTATGAAGAATGGTTCGGCATAATCTCGATAGACGGGAACAGCTTCAAAGACTACGATGTCAGGCCCAAACCCGCATATTACTCGGTAAAATGGATGTATTCGGATGATTTCGACCCCGTACAATATATGTTCAAATCCCGGATAAGAAAAGACACTTTCGACAACCGCCAGTCCGACCTCGGAATTTTCATATCCGATTCGGAATACCTGTTCAAAAACCCGAAAGCCGTCGAAGAATTCTTCAGTTTCATCGAAAACGAAAAAACAAAAGAAAATAAGTTTACAAATATATTCATTAACCTCGATGAATGGGGCAGGATACTTAAAAAAGAAGACACCAAACTGAAAGAGTTCATAGAACAGTGCCACAAAAAAGGCTGCAAAGTCCACTATTTCGATTCAGGAGAACATACGAGGCTGAATTCGGAATTCGCGAAGCGCCTGCTGGGGCGCCTTTCTTCATATAACTCCGATGTCGGCGCCAAAGAGCGTTTTGACGGGGTGATAATAGATTATTACAACAAGGCGCAGGCGCAATCCGGAAAAAACGATTTCCTCGAAGGACTTAACCGCGACTTCATAGACATAACCAGAGAGATCTCAAACGATATCTACGAAAAAAAGACCCCCATCTCGTTCGGCGCCATGATTCCGCCTGACATAACAGAGGATTTCGCGGAAGAACTCGGTAAAAACTGCGATTATCTTCTGGTAAAATATACAGGAAGCGAAAAAGATATTTTTACACGCTTGGAACGCATATCGGATATCGTATGCCGATATAATAACAGGATAATGCTAAGCATAGACGCGGACAGGTGCGAAGACATATTAGATAAGATACCCGAAGATATTTACAGGAATTATGTCTTTTCGGGAATAGCAATCGACGATTACGTAACTCTTGCTTCCCCCAAATATATAAACACAACTTTCGGCAGAAGAAAATACAGCCCCGGAAGGACAAGGCGTTAATAATGCGCACAGGCACAAGCTACTTCGGCAATAAATTCCCCGAACATGCGGAAAAAGATTTTAAAAATATGAAAGAAAACGGGTGTTCCTATGTCGTCCTGACATTTTCCGAAAATGATTTCCAGTATTACAAAAAAAATATCGCCGGGCTTTCACAAAAAGCCCATTGCGCGGGGCTTGAAGTCCATTTAGACCCATGGGGAGTCTGCGGCATATTCGGAGGCGAGGCTTACACAAATTTCATCAACACATCTTTTACCTCAAGGCAGATCGACAACCGCGGACGGCCGCTTCCCGTCTCATGCCCGAATAACCCTCAGACCGTGGACTTCCTGAAATCATGGGTTGACGCATGCGGAGACTGCTCCGCCGACTATATATTCTGGGATGAACCACATTTTTATATACCGCGCTGGTTCGGGCAAAAAAACGATATATGGGGATGCCACTGCGGACATTGCAAAGAAAAATACCTTTCGGTATTCAAAAAAGATATCCCTGCCAACATAAACGATGAGGTCAAATCGTTTCAGCGCGCTTCGCTGTTTGATTTAATAAAAACCGTTTCAGGATACGCTTCGGCAAACGGAATAAAAAATTCCATCTGTTTTCTGCCCGATATCGACAACACTTTACTATGGACTGAAATAGCCGGGATACCCGCCATTGAATCAATAGGGACGGACCCCTATTGGAATCACCTGTCCGATATAACCGAAAATACAATTGCGGAACATGTGAAAACTTTTTCCCGGAAAATAAAGGACATCGCCGAAAAACATGGCAAACGAGCCCATATATGGATACAAAACTTCAGGATAAGAAAGGGCGAGGAAAGGTTCATTACAATCGCGTGCGAAGCGGCTTTTTCCTGCGGCATAAGGGATATAGCCGCGTGGAGCTATATGGGAACCGAAGCTATGTCACAGCTTGCCTGTGAAAACCCTCAGGAAGCATGGAAGACTCTGACGGCATCTTACAAAAAATTCAACAGCCCGGATCATTCCAGCAGATGAACGAATATACCGCTTCTTAACTTAGGTTCAAACCATGTTGATTTCGGAGGCATAATACCTCCTTCATCAGATATTTCAAAAAGGTCATTAACCGAAGTCGGAAACAGACTGAAGGCGATTTTATACGCCCCGGAATCAACCAGTTTTTTTAATTCATCCGGATGCCTGTTGCCGCCTATAAAATCAAGCCTTGTGTCTTTTCTCGGATCTTCTATACCGAATATCCTTGAAAGTATTTTATCCTGCAGGATGCTTACATCGAGCTTATTTGCCGTGCCGGCAATACCATCCGGATTCTTCAACTCCAGAGAAAACCACCTGCCTGCCATATACATGCATAAAATCCCTTTTTTCCCGGGTACGCCGCTATTTGAATGTTCAACCCTGAACTCATCCTTTAAAACGCTCAGATACCGCTCTCTATCGACAATATCAACATCTCTAAGCACCCTGTTATAAGGGAGAATCTTAATCTGGTTATGGGGGAATATAATTCCCATGGCAAAATTAAATTCTTCATGTCCGGTGAAATCTTTGTTTTTTTCGCGGCACATATTCGCGACATTGACCGCGGCCGCCAGCCTGTGATGTCCGTCCGCGACATAAAGCGCGGGAACCTGTTTAAAATGATTAACCAGTTCATCGATGAGTCCGGGATCGTCAAGTATCCAATATTCATGGGTAACTTCAAAGTCACAACAGAATGAAATCTCCGGTTTTCCGGCCGTAATCTTCTCAATAACCTCATCTATTTCATTTTTCCCCCTGTAAATCAGAAAAACAGGACCCGTATTAGCTTTTAGCGCCGCGATATGGTTTGTCCTGTCTTTTTCCTTTTCTTCCCTCGTAAGTTCGTGCTTTTTCACGGTATTGGAAATATATTCATCCACCGCGATACAGGCGACTATCCCTGTCTGCGCATGCTCTTTCATCTTCTGCCTGTAAATATAAAAACATTCTTTCTGGTCCTGGATGAGTATTCTGTTTTTAACCAACCTGTCAAAATTTTCCTTCGCCTTTTTATATACCTCTTTCGAGTGCTCATCTGTTTCGGGAGGTAAATCGATTTCTGCCTTTACCACATGATAAAAACTGAATGGATTCCCCCTTGAATAAGTCAGCGCCTCTTCCCTTGATACAACATCATAGGGCAAAGAAGCTATTTTCGATGTTAACCCCGGTTCCGGCCTTAAAGCTTTGAAAGGTTTTACCGTTGCCATAATTCAATCTGCTTTCTGTAAGTTTCCCTGGTTTTATTAAAAAACTCTATGCTGAAATCCTCTTTATAATCCCTGTATGTCCATTCCCACGGCCTGTAAGAATTATTCGCAAAATATAACATTCCCTGCGCAAAAATTCCATTTTTAATATAAACCCTGTATGTGGCATCTTTAGTTGAAGCTACGACAAGCTTGGCAAGGTCAAGATAACCCGGGTCTATATTAAAAACCCTTTTCCCTGATTTCGATGTCTCCGACTCCACCTGATTGGTTTTTATCTTAATATCAGCAATCAGCTCCGGCGGCTGCAGCTTCTTAAAACTTACAAATATCCTTTTAAGGTTTTTTCCCATTTCCCTCTCATAATAATCCGTAAACGAAAATTCCTCTTCCCTGCTTTGTCCGTCGATATCACCCAGAACCGGAACTAACAACTCCAGCATTTCTTCAATTCCCGATTTATATAACAGGCCTGCAGTATATTTAACCGGCCTGTCTTTAATAATTTTACCCATATCATTTATCCGGCTTATCAATCCAACCCGCTAATAATCTCGGTTACCCGGGGCTGGTCCTTAACGGAGTCATATGAAAAAAACGTAATCCCGTCAGGAAAAACTTCTTCCGCATCTTTTATCTGCGTTTTTAATTCATCCGGGCTTCCTTTCAGCAAATATGCCCCCAGCCCTATATAGACGCCGCTGTCGCGCCTGAACGCCATTGCCTCTTTTGAAAGATATCTCACCAGTTTGCGGTCTGTCCCGTAATTCATAATAACAATAAAATCCAGGTAATTATCCTCCATCCACATCCTCCAGTCCTGAAAGGAAGACAGATAAGCCCTGTCGGGCCAGCATAAGGCCGCCACTGAAAACTCTTTACCGGACTCTCTCACAATAGTCCCCTGCTCTTTTATGAAGCCGGATATCAAACCCCTTCTGAAATCATCCCATAACCGGCAGTTTACACTGTTTTTATCCATATATAACGGGTCCAGCCCGTAAGCATCTGAAAATTTTTGCCTGTTTACCCTGTTATATCCGAAATCAACACCCTTCATCCACAAGGATCCAGGCGAGTAAGGGACACAATAAGGATACCTGATAAAATCAAGGTGTATACCGTCGATATCCGGATATTCTTCCATTACGCCCTGAATAAGCCTAGAAATCAGGGATGTCACCCTGTCATCCCCCGGATTAAGCCAGTAACCATCTCTGCCTGTAGAAAAAAATTCTCCTTCGGCCCCGGGAAGATTTAAATCAGGATAATCAAGCATTGACCTGTTTTTGCTGTCCACGATTATTATATCCCTTCCGTATTTAAGCAGAACAGGCGCATTGAGGTTTTTCGCAATCCTGAACGCGTTTATCCAGCCGTGCACTTTTATCTTTCTTGCATGAGCTTTTTTAATTACCGTATTCAGCAAATCCAACCCTTTCTCTTTTTCAAGAAAATCCCTGTAAGGAGTGTCATCAACCAATCCCTCCCCGGCAAGAGCGGTTTTAAACCATGTCCTGTTGCCCCTGTAAATCTGGACAAAAATTTCCCTGATTCCGGTATTTGAACAAAAATCTATCATTTCAGTGATTTTCTGCTCCGAGGACAGGGTCTTGTTTGATCCTTCACATTCAACCCAGATGGAAAGAGGAACACCGGATGCCGTTACAGATGAAAAACATACGCTGAAAGAAAGAAAAAACAGAATTATTTTAATATATCTTCCCGTTTTTAAAGAAAAAGCGGCATGGGAAGAAAAAGAAGGTTTACTCTTCAAAAAAAACAAGGGCATTAGAATGAACCACCCTGAATAGCCGTATTGCTTTCCCATGAAGCCGGTGTCGACCAGGGCATCGAAGTTCCGCCTTTCGGAGTCGCGCAACCGGAAAAAAAGCACAAAACAACAGCCAATAATATAAGTATCAGAGAAAGACGTTTCATAACCCTAAAAATAACCCGCCAATTCAGCGACCTGCAGAAGGAATGTGCCCGCAAGGAGGACTATAGTCAATATTACCAGAATGTCCAGCGCCGCTAAACCGGATTTAGAACTTGTTGACATCATCGCCCTCTTTTATGGGTTTTTGCAGCCACTCAGGCATAATATTGGCAACGGCCATATCATCCTTAAGCTTCTCCACTCTTACTTTTCCGACCAGGGCTTTATCCCTGCTTATTATCAGTTCATCGCCTTTATTCAGCCCCTCGGCAGAGCCGACATTAACTATGACAAAATTATAAGTATCGTTAACTGCGATCACTTCCCCCGATACTTTCTTTTCGGCCCGGACATAAATAGGTTCAAGAGGAACTGAGCCTTCCGCGGTTGCCGAAATTTCCTGGAGACGTTTTTTCAAAGCCATCTTCTCTTCTTCAAGCTTTCTTACTTTTTCTACCATTTCATCTTTGCCTGCCGTAAGCGTTTCAAGTTCCCCGGATATGTTTGCAAGCTTCTGCTCTATCTGTTTAGTCTTTTCTCTTTCTTTTTCAAGTTCCTCAACCAGTTTCTGGGCCTTTTCTATCTGTTTATCAAGCTCCACCTGCAGGCGGTCCTTTTCCTTCTTTTCAACCTGAAGATCGGTTGCAAGCTTCTTGGCCTCCTCTATTTTATTCGTCAGGTCTTCCTTAACTTTGGCAAGGCTGTTCTTTGTTTCGCCAAGTTCAGTCAAGGTATTGTCCAGGCCTTTCTTAAACTGGTCCAGCATGGATTTTCTCTGCGCGGGGTCTTTCAGCTTCAGCAGCACTTCCTGCTCCGAGTTTGCGATGCCCAAAGCTACGGAAGATTTTGAGATGTAATCAGCCATAGCATCGGCTCTTTCTCTTTCGTTAATTTTGTGCGCAAAAAGCATTATTGTAACACCGAGGCACACGATGCTTAATACAAAAATAACTGCGACTCCGCCTTTTACAAGTTTTCCCATTAAAATAACCTCCGTCCGGTTATCCAATAATCGTCAGATTATATAACTTAATATTATTAATATACTTAAGAAAAAATTCTAATATCTGGCAACGCAAAAGTCAAATGTTTTTTGAGGGAGCATCCGTCGGATTACCGGCGGTTTTGCTTTTTTATTATTTCATTTATCTCCTTTATGCAATCCGAGACCTCAGCTAAAAATTGATCGGGGCCGACAACTAAAACACCCATGGCCATCACCATATTTTTTATGCCCATATCGGAAGTGACAACCCTGATATCATCTTTTTTCCCGGTATTATAAACTTCCCTTTCAATTATCATATCCGCCGTCGTTTCTCCTGAAGCATAAATTGTTTTCAGCCTTCCTGATTTTTCCGCCTGCCTGGCCGGACCTTTAAACGCATCAAAATAGACCTCAATCTCATTCTCTTCAAAATCAGCCAGTTTCTGAAGCATAATCAGCATCTCCTCCTTCATTGCCTCAAACCCCGAAGAAAGGAAAACCGCCCGCTCCCTCCATGAATACAACAGATTATAACCATCTATCAGGTATTTTTTCATAACAACCTCAGCTTGAGTTAATTATACAGCATTAATTCCTGAATTTGCAGTATAAAAAACCTTTGCCGGCCATAGATATGGCGGGCCCGGCCACAAATTTACGGCATATCATTACCGAACATTTATTACGATTTTTCTTTACGGTTCAAACACCTTTTACTATAATTTTTCACTTCAGCATAATGTCAAAGGAGATACAAAATGCTTATTAAAATTCATAAATATTCAAAAGCCATTTTTATAGCTATTCTCATATTAATCATTCCGGCGTTCATTTTCTGGGGTTCAGGAGGCGCGGAACGCGCGAAAGGCCCGGTCGCAGGATATATTTTTGAAAAACCGGTAAGCAGCGCTGTCTTTTCTTCAAGCCTCAGGGGAGCAGGCGTCTGGAAAATAATCGAACTCTGCGAATATTACAATGTCCGCAACCCTGAAGCCATTCTCGCCAATAAATGGATTATAGATAATATCTTATCCCAGGAAAACGCCCTTCGTCAGGCGGCATGGGACAGGCTCATCCTTGAAAAAGAAGCTTCAAACATCGGATTGTCCGTTTCAGACCGGGAAATAGAGGCATGGATATCCTCTTTCCCTCTTTTTCAGTCTAACGGCAAGTTCGAAGAATCAAAATTCGATACAGTCCTTTCAACTATTTTCTTCGGTATTCTGCCGGGCGATTTCCTTGAAGAACTTAAAAAAAGCCTGCTTTCGATAAAGATTATCCGCCTGATACGCTCAACCGCTGTAGTAACCGAAAACGAAGTAAAAGATTACTTCCTGCGTGAAAATGAAAAAAGAGATGTGAGCTTCATAGCCTTCGATTATAAAGATTTTGTGAACGAGGTATCGTATTCCGTCAAGGAAATGGAGGATTTTTACAACGCAAACAAAAACCTGCTTAAAATACCGGAAAAAGTCAAAATTGATTATATCAGCGTAACAGCGGACAGCAACGACCCTTCGATCCGGCTTACGGAACCCGAAGCGGAAGCTTTCTATAAAAGAAACAGGCAAAACTACAAAAACGAAGACGGTTCGGAAAAAACATATTCCGAAGCAAAATCTGATGTCAAAAAAGATCTATCCGCAAAAAAGGCCTATGAAAACGCGTCGGCAAAAATTACAGAACTGTTCTTTGACATAGACAGCGGCGAATTATCCCCCGCGAAAGCGGCGGATAAATCAGGCCTCAGCTTAAAAACAACGGAGTACTTTTCGCGCTTCGATCCTGTAGAAGGTATAGCCAATTCCGATTTATTCGCAAAAATTTCCTTTGAAACACCTTTAAATAAAGTTTCCGAACCTGTTTTTACGGGCACTGAATTCATAATTGTAATCCCTAAGGCCAAAACTCCCGCCGTAATCCCGGCCTTTGAAGACTGCAAAGATAAAATCGGGGAGATTCTCAAAATAAAAAAAGCCTCCGAAGCTTCAGCCGCTGCGGCTCGATCGGCAAGGGAACAAATCCTGGCCCTCACTAAAAAAGACCCTTCGATGAGCATTGAAGAAGCTTCATCGAAACTCGGATTCAAAACCGAATCCGAAAAGTCTGCAACCCTGGAATCACAGTTCAGCGGTATAGGCAATTCTTATATGTTCACATCAATAGCTTTTTCGCTTAAAGAGAACCTTCTGAGCGAACCCGTGGAAACTTCTTCGGGAGTTTCCCTGCTCTGGATAACTAAAATCGATATGCCCGACATGTCTAAATTTGATGAGATAAAGGAAACTTATACGGAAAAGGCTCTGGCCATAAAACAAAATATAGTTTTGTCGGAATGGTACAGGAACCTTTTCAAGAAAGCTAACCTGAAAGAATTGGCATCACAAAACTGATGTGTTATAAATTATCGGGGTAACTTCCATCGCGGAAATCAGATGGCAGCCAGCCTTTGTTCACAGATTCAACAAAACTCCAGCCGTATAAACCTTTCTCAATCTTATAACTCCAGAAAAACCATCCTTTGCACCTTTCATAGGATATCAATTGCGCCGCGGCATAGGCGCGGTGAGAAGAATAAACCGAAAAATCATTCATTCCTTCAAAAGACTGATGAGGAAGCCCCAAAGACCACTCGCCGACAATGGTTTCATGCTGGTGCCTTATTTTATCCACATCTTTTTTTCTCTGTACCGCCGCGCGGCCGATATGCCCGTATACATCAAGTTTTTTGTCTTCGTCGAGAAAACACTGGTAAAGATGTGTGTCAAGGACGATATTGGAATATTCAGGCTCTTTCATAAAATCCCCCCAGCTTAAAGGCCTGAAACTATCATGAATAATCACGGCTACATTATCGCCGGACATATGTTTCCTGACACTGAAATATGCTTTTGTGTAAAAATCATGAAGTATGTCCATCGGGATATCCCATCTGGGTTCGTTCAAGAGCTGGATGCCCCATATATTTTCACAATCCTTATATCTCTGGGCAATCCTTTCTATAAAATCGACCGTTTTCCCGATGTTTTCCTTTTTTTTATGCCACTCGCAAACACCTTCTATGCCGCCGTTGTCGAGTCCGTTCTGGCTGCCGGGAGCGGCATGAAGGTCCAAAAGCACATTTATTTTACGGTCTTTCAAAACCTTAATTATATTATCCAGATATTCAATGCTCCCGTAGTACGGCCTTACATCCCCGAAAATCCAGTGGGCGACAGGAATTCTGACCGTATTTATTCCCCTTTCGGCAATCCATTTAATATCTTTTTCGGTAATGAATGTTTCCCAATGCTTTTTCAGTTTTTTCTCGGCTTTCACGCCGAGTTCTTCACAAAACCTTGTTTCATCGGGAGCTTTGAGGCCTTCAAAAAGGGAAGGAGTCATCCATCTTTCAAGAACAAACCATCCTCCGAGATTCACTCCTCTGATTTTCAGATTTTTTCTGTCGCTGTCGTTCTTCTGCATCATTATCTCCTATTTAAAAAAATAAGGGGCTGAAATAAAACCATAAACTTAATATTATCGCGGAAAGTGTTAAACTTAATACAATATTCAGAATGTGCGATTTTCTGGATGAACTGACAGCCGTATCCGCCTCTTTCAACCTGAAAATTTCAAGTTTTTCCGGAGAAGGAAATCCGGTTAACAGGCTGACGCCTACCAATATAATGACCGACACAGCGAAAAGAAACACGGCAAAATGCAAAAAATTCATCGAAGAATAATGCACAAGAGGTTTCCATCGGATCCAGCCGGATTTTGTGCCTATTTCGGCAACAAACCTCACGGCGCCAAGCACGAACCCGGTAATTAATGTAACAAAGGCCCCTCTTCCGTTGATCCTCTTAAAAAATATACCCAGAAGAAAAACCGCCGCTATCGGAGGGGATATGTAAGCCTGAACCGACTGAAGATATATGTACAGCTGACTGCTCATTATGCCTATGAAAGGAAGCCACAGCAGGCCTATGCCCACAAGCAGGACAGTAAATATCTGGCCGGCTGTGACAAGTTCTCTTTCTGTCGCATCGGGCCTCCAGTTTTTGTAAAAATCCATAACCACAAGAGTGGAACTGCTGTTAAAAACGCTTGAAAGGGAACTCATCAAAGCGGCAAGCAATGCGGCTATAACAAAACCTTTCATTCCCGCGGGCAAAAGGTCGTTTACCATAGTGGCATACATCTCATTCGGCTGAACATCCTTATAAATCACGCTCCCTATCACCCCGGGCAAAACCAATATGAATACGGGGGATATTTTCAGGAAACCCGCAAATATCGTCGCTCTTCTCGCATTCTCAATATCTTTTGTCGCAAGCGTCCTCTGGACTATCATCTGATCGGTACACCAATACCAGACGCCAAGTATGGGCGCTCCAAAAAGTATGCCTGTCCAGGGAAAGTCAGCGTCGCTCAGGGGCTTCCACAAATTGAAAAACTCCGGGTTTACACTGCTCATCAAAGAGGAAAACCCGCCGGCTTTGGAAAGGGCAAGCGCAGTAAGCAGCAACCCTCCCAATATTAAAACCCCCGCCTGGAAAAAATCCGTATATATGACAGCCTTCAGTCCTCCGAAAATGGTATAAATTCCCGTCGCGACTATCAGTATCACGGCTCCAAACCAGATGTTCCATCCCAGTATTGTTTTTAAAACGATAGCCCCCGCATAAATCGCAACACTTATTTTGGTAAAAATATAAGCGATGAGTGAAATGGATGAAAGATAAGTCCTGCATTGCCTGTTGTACCTTCTCTCAAGGAATTCAGGCATCGTAAAAACACCGGTCTTGATATAAAGGGGAACAAATACCCAACCCAACAGCAGGAGAATGAAACATGCGAGCCACTCGAACTGTCCAACCGCCAGTCCGCCCTGAGCGCCCGAACCCGCAAGCCCTATAAAATGTTCGGCGGAAATATTACTGGCAAACAGGCTTGCCCCGATGGCCATCCATCCTATGGATGAACCCGCAAGAAAATAGTTTTTTGAATCGGTCCGGCTTTTTCTGCTGGAAATATAGCCTATGAAAAACACGATAAAAAAATACGCCGCCAGGAAAAAATAGTCGATGGGCTTCATCTTACTTTCCTTTCATGATATTAAAAACCCACTGGAAAAAATCAAAACAATATCAACTATTAATTATATTTATTTCGGAGCCGCATTTACCACAAATATTTTTTTTCAGATTTTTAATTTCCGTGTTATACCCGCTCCGCCCGATAAGAAGGGCGCCGCATCGGGGACACAAAGTATCAGACGATCCGGGCACATCAATATTGCCGGCATACACAAAATCCAGATGCTTCAGCGCTATATCCCTGGCGGCGCTAATCGCCTCTGCTCCGGTTTCAGGCGCATTGAACCTGTATCCGGGAAAATATTTACTTATATGCAAAGGGGTTCCTCTTCCGGCATTATTCTCTATCCACCTGCTCATATCCTCAATTTCACTTTCCGAATCATTATGCCCGGGAATCAGCAAATTCGTAATTTCCATATGACAGGCTCCTGAAGCCGTACGGATGGTATTGAGAACAGGCTCAAGAGCGCCTTTGCAAAGTTTCCTGTAAAAATTGTCGCTGAATGATTTTAAATCCACATTCATGGCATCAATAAAGGGAAGAAGCTGTTTCAAAGGTCCCTGATTGATATAACCGTTTGTTACCAGGACATTTTTAAGCCCCTTTGATTTACACAGTTTTGCGCAATCCAGCACATATTCATACCATATCAAAGGTTCCGAATAAGTATACGCTACGCCGATAGATTTTTTCTCCGCGGCAAAAGAAATAAGTTCTTCGGGCCCAATGAACTTACACGGGAAAGAAGTGTTCTGGGAGATTTCCCAGTTCTGGCAGAAAGAACAGCGGAAATTACACCCCACGGTTCCCGCGCTGAGAATTCTGCTTCCGGGGTAAAAATGATAAAGCGGTTTTTTCTCTATCGGGTCAACGCCCATGCTGCTCACACACCCATATATCAAGGTAAACAACTCTCCGCCGGAATTTTTTCTCGTGCCGCAAAAGCCCAGCAAGCCTTCCGGCAAGAGACAATTGTGCGGGCATAATCCGCATGACAGCTTTCCGCCCTCAACTTTTCCGAACAACGCTTTCTTTACTTTTGGATTTTTATCCATTGGACCTCAGATGCCTTTGATTACACAACGCTGGACGTATTTTACGGCGGTTTCCCTCATCTTTTCGATATATTCTTTCATATAAGGTTTTATTTCTCTCAATTCCCCGCTCAAACAGTTTTCGGGATTGAATTGCTGAATAGAATATTTTTTAGCGCCTTTGATCGCCATGGCTATATCTTCGATATTTTTTTCGTTAACAAAAAGAGGGCATGCTGTCGTCCGGAACTCATAATCGGATGAAGACTTCATGATTATATCTATGGAATCCCTTATCCTTGATACATCAATGTCCCTGATCCCCGCGGCGGCTCCGTAATCGGAGTTGTTCAAGGGAGCTTTTACATCCATAGCCACATATGCCGCCAGTTTTTCTTCCAATATCTTCTTAAGCACGCCGGGGAAATACCCGTTAGTATCAACTTTGACTTTAATCCCTTCGGATTTGAGCATGCGGAGGCAGGAAACAATATCCTTATCCATAAGCGGTTCTCCGCCGCATATAACAAGCCCGTCCACCCACTGGTTCTTTTCAGTCATGTAAGAAATGACTTCTTCCCATTTTACCGAAGGGATTTCCCCCGGAGACTGGAACAACTTATATGAATGGCAAAACGGGCATCTGAAATTGCAGTTCGGAAGGAACACTTCCGAGGACAGGAAACCATCCCACTCTATTAATGTATTCTTAATGAACCCTTTTATTTCCGGTAAACTCTGTGATTTGCTTATTCGCATTAAACAAGGTCTTGAAAATACGTTTTAAATTCTTCAGACTTAGGGACCTCCCCGTCCCACCTGGCAATCTGCCTGTCATCTTTCTCCAAAATAGTGGAAGGGATATTCAGGACATTATTGAAAGCTCCTTCAGCCATACCTTCAATAGTATCCATATCGAAAAATTCAATGTTTGCTTTTCCTTTGCAATCCCATTTCTGCAGAAAGTGGCTGAATTTATTTTTTGTAGTTTCGCATTTCGCGCAATTTAATTTTCCGAAAATCTTAATACGCATATTCCCCTCCCGTGAAAAGCCAAGTCACCTGTCAGACAGCGTAATTACCCTTGCGCCTGTCTGTCAATTCGCCCAGTTTGCTCTTATTCCAGTTCTCTATCCTTGAAAAATAACCGACTATACGGCTGACATGATAGATGTCTTTGCCCTGCAGGACTTGTGTTTTCAGAACATCCCATTCATTATTTTCGATGGCTTCTTCTTTAAAATGCGCGCATGTCCCGATTCTGGGGTTTTTAACATAAACTCCGGTTTCATCCTTGTATTTTCCTTCCGCCCATTCGAATCCTTCGCCCACGCATCTGTTGAGAAATTCTTCCGTTTTCATTATAATCCCCCCGCGCTTATACTTTCGCTTCCTGAACTTTTTCACATTTCTCAAAAACAACATCGTTCTCCGGCCTTTTTTTCCGCCATTTGATATTCTCATCCGCGCCGCTTAAGTGAGTCACATCGGGTATTTTTATTCCGGCACAGGACTGGCATTCGTTCTTAATACCGATGATACTCCTTCTGCACTGCCGGCAAACCGTAAATTCAGGTGAAATCGTTAACTGAGCCGCCTGAGTCTTGTGATATGTTTTCTTTACAAGGTTCAAAATACTTTCCGGCGAAGGCAGTTTCTCCCCGACAAAAGCATGGATTATCGCGCCCGACTCTATCATTGTATGAAATTTAGCCTGCTTCTCTATCCTGGTTACTATATCTACATCCGCGTCAGCCCGAAGATGTATTGAATTCGTATAATAATACTCATCGTTGGCAAAATCACCTTTTACATACTGTTTCGCCTCGGGATAATGCTGCATATCGACCTTCGCAAGCCTTCTTGTCGCGGATTCTGCGGGAGATTCTTCAAGGCTGAATTTAAGGCCGTATTTCTGCTCGGCTTTTTTCGCGAGAAAATACATATTGGCAACAACTTTCAGCCCGAATTTCAAAGCATCTTCTCCCTCATGGAGTTCTTTTCCCAATATATACTGCGTAGCCTCGTTCAGCCCGACAAGCCCTACTATATAAGTGCATTGTTCCAACTCTATATAAGGCCTCCCGTCCATCGCCGTTTTTCCGACCTCCCAGAGCGGGGCGCCGGGAAAACCCATCAACCCTTCTATAAAGTCCTTCTTTTCAAGATGGGCTTTTACACAAAGCTCAAATGATTTTTCGACCTCTTCGAAAAATTTCTCTTTATTCCCCCTGCCGGACTGGAAAGCCGCGCGAGGAAGGTTGACCGTAACATTCTGAAAACCGCAGAAACGCATGCTTTCCGGGTGCTGTATCATGTAATTATCTTTTATCTGGGTTCTAAGCCTGCAGCAGGCCGACAAAGTAACCTCATCGCGATCAAATATAAAATAAGGAGTTCCGTTCCTGCCTGCTATTTCACAGGCATATTTCAACAGTTCAAGCTGTTCCGGTTCTTCAAAAGTCTCTTTGTTGATGTGAAAATCGCATTTCGGGAATGCGAACACCCTGCCGCCGCTGTCTCCTTTCTCCCATATCTCAAGCATAGCCCTCGCGAACATCCTGGACTCTTTCTCATAATCCTTATAAGTCTTATTTGTATATTTTCCTCCCGGCCCTATTGCCGGAATATTCTTCATATAGTTGGGAATGCCGGTATGAATATTGAAATCAAGGAACAGCGTCTGCCCGCCGCGGGAAAAGGCATTCTGGGAACCGCTGAAAATAAGATACTGGGCTTCCTGTTTCATTTCTTCATAAGGCATCCCTTCAAGGTAGGGGGCATAAAATATATTTATATAACCGACTCCGAGAGCTCCCGCATAATACGCCTGCATGGACGCAAGAAAAGTATTAAGATGTCCCGTAAGCGTGCGGGCATGTTTGGCAGGCCCTGATGAAGTATCGAGGTTCCCGAGCTGAAGGCCGTATTTTTTAAGGTATTCAAGAGAATGGCTGGAACAATATACCCTTGTCGGATAACCCAGATCATGAAGATGAATCTGCCCTTTAAGATGCGCTTCGGCGACTTCTTCGCTGAAAACTTTCTCGAGCGCATACTGTTTGAGTGTCGCTTCAGCAATCGAAAGATTTATAGCTTCCGGGTTATTTGCCGCAATATTGCTGTTCTCATTGCTTTTTGAAGTTATAAGCCTGTCGAGGTCATATACGGGCATGCCTATGATAGAATGCGCTTTTAATTTTACATCAAAGCCCCTGACAAAAAGTTCGTTATCAACAAGTTCTCTTATCAGAGACGTGGAAATCTGGCTCAGTCCGGAATTGAATATTTTTTTCTCGACGGCGGCGGCTATTTCTTCCGCAACATGCTGCGGCATCCTCGCTTCTCTTATAAGCGCAAGCGCTATTCTGGACCTGTCCCAGTTGAACATCTGGTCTTTCGAGGAAGGAGATACCATAAGCGCCAAATCCGTAGAATTACCGTCTTTTATTATTTTTTTTCTTACCTTAATCTCTTCCCTTTTCCTGGCTCTTGAGTCTCTGTAAAGGATATATGCTTTTGCCGTTCTGGTATGTCCTGTTTCAACGAGAATTTTCTCGGCCATATCCTGTATTTCTTCTATGTTGGGGGCTGCCTCGGAATATGTTTTATGAAGGTAGAAAGAAACGGCTTCAGCAAGCTCATCGGCAAGTTCCCGGTTTTCTCCTCCGACCGCTTTTGCCGCTTTGAATATCGCATCCGCTATTTTTCTCTTATTGAACGGCACCAGGCGGCCGTCTCTTTTCCTTACATATGTTACCTTATCGACCTCTTTTATCATTCCTCTTCTCCTCATTTAATATACTCTTTATCTCGGACATAAACTGGTTGACATCCTTAAACTGCCTGTAAACCGAGGCAAATCTGACATATGCCACATCATCAAGCGACTGGAGTTTATTCATAACTATATTGCCTATTTCTTCGGACTTTATTTCTTTTTTCCCTTCAGCTTCTATTTCCTGCCCTACTTCATCTACAAGCTGTTCTATCCTGTCAAGGCTGATGGGCCTTTTCTGGCAGGCCTTTAAAACTCCTTCAAGCATCTTTCCCCTGTCAAAATCTTCCCTTATGTTACCTCTCTTTATCACAGAAATATGTATTTTTTCGACTCTTTCGTATGTGGTAAACCTTTTTGAACATTTAAGACATTCCCGCCGCCGCCTTATCACTACACCGTCATTCGACGATCTGGAGTCAACCACTTTGTCTCCATCATAATCACAATAAGGACATCGCATTTGTGTTTTTCCCCGTAAATCCAAATACCCCATCGATGTAGTATATGTAGTGCATTTACGACGTTATCACACTATATATAGTATGTCAATAACATTTTAGAAAATCCGCGGCCTTTGCTGTTTTCCCTTGGAAAAACGCGGGTTATAAAAAGCCTTTTTTATTTTTTTTCAAAAAATCTTTAAATTTTTTTAATTTCCACACCGGCTTCTTTGAACATTTTAACAGCATCTTCATCCGGATAACCTTCACTGATTACAACTTTTTTAATGCCGGCGTTGATTATCATCTTGGCGCACAAGATGCAGGGATGGGTAGTTGAATAAATTGTGCTTTTTTCAATGCTCACTCCGAATTTGGCGGATTGTATAAGAACATTCATCTCGGCATGCAGGCCTCTGCACAATTCATGCCTCTGGCCGGAAGGGATTTTGTTTTTCGTCCTTATGCAGCCTATTTCCAGACAATGTCTCAGACCCGACGGCACACCGTTATAACCGGTTGCGAGGACATGCTTATCCTTAACCAGGACAGCTCCGACTTTGCGCCGCAGGCATGTGGACCTCTGCGCAACAAGACGGGCAATTTCCATAAAATACTCATCCCACGACGGGCGCTTATCTTTTTTTGCAGAGTTGTTTTTCTTTACAGGACACATCTGTCTGATTCTCCTCAAAATAAATTATTTTTTAATATGATGCTTATAAATCGGAAATGCCTCGCATAATCCCCTGACCCTGCTTTTTATATCCTCAGCAACCTTATCGCTGTTCGGAGCATATAAAACTTCCGATATAAAACCCGCGATAACATCCATTTCTTTTTCTTTCATTCCTCTGGTAGTCATGGCCGGAGTGCCTATTCTGATACCCGAAGTCACCAAAGGCGATTTGGAATCAAAAGGGATACCGTTTTTATTGACGGTTATACCAGCCCTGTCCAGGGCCTTTTCCGCATCTTTGCCCGTTATATTTTTATCCGTAAGGTCTACGAGGAAAAGATGGTTATCCGTTCCTCCGGATACTATCCTGTATCCTCTTTTCTCAAGAGCGCCGCACAGTGTTTTCGCGTTTTTTATCACCTGTTCCGAATATTTTTTAAAACCGGGTTCAAGCGCTTCGGCGAAGGACACCGCTTTTGCCGCAATTATATGCATCAGAGGGCCGCCCTGAATCCCGGGCATTATATTGGAATCTATGATGCTGCTCATCATCCTCGGTTTTCCGGTGCTTTTCAGGATAATACCCATCCTGTTTTCAAAATCTTTCCCCATAAGAATCATCCCGCCGCGGGGTCCTCTCAAAGTCTTATGCGTAGTCGTAGTGACAAAATGAGCGTGAACAAGCGGAGAAGGATGGCATCCCGCAGCAACCAGTCCGGCAATATGAGCCATGTCAACCATAAGATATGCTTCCACTGAATCGGCTATTTCTCTGAACCTTTTAAAATCTATCGTCCTGGGATAAGCGGATGCCCCCGCGATAATCAGCCTGGGTTTGTGCTCTTTTGCCAGCCTCATTATTCCGTCATAATCAAGCGTCTCTTTTTCCCTGCTTACTCCATAAGAACACACGTTGTACAACCGGCCTGAAAAATTTACTTTGGCGCCGTGAGTAAGGTGCCCGCCATGCGCGAGGTCCATACCTAAAATAGTGTCCCCCGGATTCAGGACGGAAAAATATATTCCCATGTTTGCCTGTGATCCCGAATGAGGCTGGACATTTACGTATTCGGCGTCAAAAAGTTTTTTTGCCCTTTCAATAGCAATATTTTCGGCTATATCAACACATTCACAGCCGCCGTAATACCTTCTTCCGGGATAACCTTCCGCATATTTATTGGTCATAACGGAGCCTGCCGCTTCAAGCACCGCGTCACTTGTAAAATTCTCGGAGGCGATTAATTCAATGTGATATTCCTCTCTTTCTGTTTCTTTCTGTATGGCATCGAAAATTTCAGGGTCCGCTTTTCTTAAATTTTTCATTAACAAGCCTCCTTTATAAAACCGGTTAATCAAGGCCATTGATTTTATTTACTCTTCTTTCGTGTCTTCCGCCTTCAAAACCGGTGTTCAGCCAGATATATACAAATTTTTTCAGATCATCAAAACTGAATTCCTGCCCGCCCAGGCATAACACATTTGAATCATGGTGCTGCCTCGTCTTCTCCGCGGTTTTTTCGCTATATACGAGAGCCGCCCTTATCCCCGGTATTTTATTCGCCAGCATACACATCCCGATCCCGTTTGTGCATATAAGTATAGCCCTGTCATTATTCCCTTCCGAAACACTCCGCGCGGCGGGTATGCCGTAATCCGGATAATCGCAGGAGTTCTCGTCTTCGCAACCAAAATCCCCGACAACATGTCCGAGCCCTTGAAGATATGCTATAAGTTCCTTTTTAAAAAGGTATCCACCGTGATCACTTGCAACGGCTATCCGCATATATCCTCCAGTAAATTTTCAATTAACGGTTTCATTTCCTCAAAACAAGCCCGGTAAACATCAACAGGCATCCCTATCGGATCTCTGATATCCATGGAATTTATATTATCACTTTCACCAAATTCCTTTAACAATTTTACTTCTTTCCCGCCTGTCTTAAATTTTTTTTCGACTTCGCGCTTATGTGAATCCGACATAACAATGACTATATCGGATAAATCTATTATTTTCTGGGAAAGCCTTCTGGTTTTATGAGAAGAAATATCTATTCCCCGATCCTCCATCACTTTGGCCGCTTCCGCGCTCGGGGGAAATCCGTCAATGGCGAAAACCCCCGCCGATTCCGAATTCACACCCGTTTTTCCTGCGGCTGACAGGAAGTTAAAATATCCTTCCGCCATCGGAGAACGGCAGCTGTTGCCGGTACACACAAACAAAACTTTTTTTATGGGCTTTTTCATAACTCTGAAGCGATATCAAGCTCAACACCTGTTTTTTCCCTGATATCCCGGACGGATACGGCTCCTGTTCTCAGGACGGACGGTTTCCCCGTGGAAAAATCAATTACCGTCGATTCTACACCCAAATCCGCGGAACCTCCGTCAATCAAAAGATCAATTTCCTTTCCAAAATAGCTTTTGACAGTCTGAGCGTCATTTGGGTTTTTAAATCCGCTTGGATTCGCGCTCGGGGCGGCTAAAGCTCTTCCGCACTCCTGAAGCAGCCTTAATGCAATACTGTTTGAAGGAACCCTGTACCCTTCTTTTCCCTCTGAACTTCTGAATATTAGTGTCACCGGGCCGGGCCAGAAATTTCTAATGATTTTTTCAGCCCCTTTAGTAACGACACATGTTCTTTTTATCTGCCCGGCGGACGCGATTAAATTCGTAAAAGGCTTGTTTTTATCGCGTTTTTTTATTTCATACAACCTGTTAACCGCATCAGGGTTGCCCGCATCGGCGCCAAGCCCGTAAACTGTTTCCGTGGGAAACGCTATGATCCCGCCGGCTTTTATAACTTTCGCCGCTTCTGAAACGGCGGTTTCTATTTCTTCGGGGTTATTTGCAATATAAATTTTCAATCTCAGGTATTTCTTTAATTTAGGAAATTTTTATTTTGCTTCTTTGCTTGCTTTTTTCACTCTTTCAGATGCCGCAAGAACCTCTTCTTCAAGCAGATTCCGGTAATTTAAAAGTTTATCAAACAATTTTGAATCGGACAGGGAAATTATTTCGGCGGCGAATAAAGCCGCGTTTTTTGCTCCCGAGGAACCCAGCGCCATAGTCCCGACCGGAATACCGGCAGGCATCTGAACCATGGAAAAAAGGGCATCCATTCCCTTTAACTCGTCGGACGAAATAGGAACGCCGACAACAGGTATGGTTGTATGGGCGGCAATTACCCCCGCAAGATGGGCCGCCTTGCCCGCGCCCGCGATAATGACACGCAAACCTTTTGTAACGGCTTCTTCCGCATATTTGACAACCAGTTTCGGAGACCTGTGCGCGCTGAGGACATCCATCTCATACGCTATATCAAACTTATCAAGCATATCACCGGCTTTCCTCATGATCTCGTAATCCGACTCGCTTCCCATGACTATCCCGACTAACGGACTGTTATTCATTTTATCCTCCTTAAATATACGGATGATTTATTTTGCCAAAGCATTATGGCCTATATCTTTTCTGAAAAATACGCCTTCAAATTTTATCAGTCCGGCCGCGTTGTAAGCTTTTTCTACGGCTTTTTCTATATTATTTCCAAGGGCCGTAACGCCAATCACCCTTCCGCCGCTTGTCAGAATCCTGCCGTCTTTTCTCCTTGTCCCGGCATGAAACACAAAAACATCGTTGATGCCGCCGGCTTTTTCAAGCCCCGTTACTTCAAACCCTTTATCATACCTGCCCGGATAACCTCCCGAAGCCATAACCACACAAACTGCGGCTCTGTCATCCCATTCAAGTTTTATTTTATTCAAATCTCCCGCAGACACCGCTTTTATCACTTCCATCAGGTCCGTCTTCATCCTCATAAGCAACGGCTGTGTTTCCGGATCTCCGAACCTTACATTGTATTCCAAAACCATAGGGCCCTTATCCGTAACCATTATACCCGCATAAATAACTCCTTTATACTTTATTCCTTCTTTTTTCAAGCCGCGGATGGTTCTCTGTAAGATTTTCTCATCAATGACTTTCATCAGGTCTCCGGTAATTACGGGAGCGGGGCTATAGGCTCCCATCCCCCCCGTATTAGGACCTTTATCGCCATCGAAAATTCTTTTATGGTCCTGCGAAGAATCCATGGGCATAATCGTATTCCCATCGCAAAAAGCAAGGATGGAAGCTTCCTCCCCTTTCAGGCATTCTTCCACTACAATCTCTCTGCCTGCCTTACCGAATATTCCTTTTTTCATTATAAGCCCGGCGGCTTCTTCGGCTTCGGCTGCTGAAGCACATACAAAAACCCCTTTGCCCGCGGCAAGCCCGTCAGCTTTTACGACAAGCGGATATTTTTTACCGCGGATATAATCCGCTGCCTCATCTGAATTATCGAAGATTTGAAATTCGGCCGTGGGAATACCGTGTTTTCTCATAAAAATTTTCGAGAATGCTTTACTTCCTTCGAGCTTTGCGCCCTGCGACACCGGCCCAAAAATATGCAGTCCTTCTTTCTCAAAAATATCGACTATCCCGGAAACAAGAGGGGCTTCCGGGCCAACAACCGTAAAATCGATTTTTTCTTTTTTTGCAAAAGCAAGAAGACCTTCTATATCATTTGCGGCAATGTCAATACAATCGGCAAGCGCGCTTATACCCCCGTTGCCCGGGGCGCAGTAAATACCGGAAACAGAATTACTTTTTGACAGTTTCCATACCAGGGCATGTTCTCTGCCGCCTGAACCGACTACAAGTACTTTCATGATAAATTCCCATTAAAAACATTAACCACAGATTGCTCAGATATACACAGATATAAAGCAAGAAACATATAAATTATTAAAACTTTGACTTATATCAAAATAGCACTTATCTGTGATCATCTGTGTTATCTGTGGTCGTAGTTCTTTTATTTTATTATTATTCTTAATGCTTAAAATGCCTTACGCCCGTAAAGACCATCGCCATGTCATGCTCATTGCAGGCGTCTATGACTTCCTGGTCCTTCACCGAACCTCCGGGTTGTATTATCGCAGAAATATTCGCGGCGGCGGCGGTATCAATGTTATCCCTGAACGGCAAGAAAGCATCTGACGCCATAACACTGCCTTTCAATCCTTTCTGAGCCTTCATCACGGCTATCTTCGATGAATCGACCCTGGACATCTGACCTGCTCCGATGCCAATCGTCTGATTATCTTTAACATAAACAATGGCATTGGACTTAACATGCTTGACGATTTTCCATGCAAAAAGCATATCTTCAACCTGTTTCTCTGTAGGTTTTTTCTTTGTTACCACTCTTATATCTTTTTCTGTCACTTCTTTCACATCCCTGTCCTGCACAAGGACTCCCCCTGTCACCTTTTTGAGGTCAAAACCGGAATAAATCTTATTCTTGTACCAGTCAGTCAGATTCGCAATCTCGAGAATCCTTATGTTTTTTTTCTTTTCAAGGATACCCAGAGCTTCTTTTGTATAGGAAGGGCAGATAACCGCTTCTACAAAAAGCTTTGAGATCTCAACTGCGGCGGCCTCATCAAGTCCCCTGTTAAAACCGACTATGCTTCCGAACGCCGAAAGGGGGTCTGTCTCAAGGGCTTTCTTATACGCTGAACAAATATCGCCGGATACGGCCGCCCCGCACGGATTCGTATGTTTTATGATAACGGCAAAAGGCTCGGTAAATTCTTTGACTATTTCAAGCGCGGCATTAAGGTCTATAATATTGTTGAACGACAATTCTTTTCCATGAAGCTGTTTCGCGCCTATCACAGACGGTTCAGATTTTTCAAAAGCATAGTCTTCAAAAAATGCCGCTTTCTGATGGGGATTCTCGCCGTATCTCAGATTCTGTTTCTTCACGCATGAAATGGAAAGTTCGCCGGGGAGGCTGTCGGTGATAGCGGAAGAAACTTTCTTAAGGTAACTGGATATAAGGGCATCATATCTGGAAGTGGTCTGGAAAACTTCCACTGCCAGCCTCATTTTCAGTTCTTCCGATAACGTATTCTTGTTTTCTTTGAGCTCTTTCAGCACTAATTCATATTTCGACGGGTTCACCACAACGGCAACATCCCTGTAATTTTTGGCGGCTGACCTGAGCATTGAAGGCCCGCCGATATCAATATTTTCGATGGCTTCCTCAAGAGTAACATTGTTTTTGGAAATGGTCTGTTCAAAGGGATACAGGTTAACAACAACAAGGTCTATATATCCGAAGCCGGCGTTTTTCATCTGTTTTTTGTGGCTTTCATTATTTCTCAGGGCAAGGAGCCCGGCGTGCACTTTCGGGTGCAGGGTTTTTACCCTCCCGTCCAGCATCTCGGGAAATCCCGTGTAATCGGAAATATTTGTAATGGGAATTCCTTCTTCTTTAAGGAGCCGCGCCGTGCCGCCGGTGGATATTATCTCCACACCCAGTCCGCGCAGCTCCCTCGCAAATTCGGCTATTCCTGTTTTGTCGTATACACTTAACAAAGCTCTTTCAACTTTTTTCATATTTTCCCCTTAACGCTATACAAAATTAACTATTTTATTGCCCTTTGCAATTTCACCTATAAGGAAACCTTCTTCTTTCTGTTTCTTTATTTCCGCAAGTATATCATCGGCCATCTCCGCTTCAACAACAATGACCATGCCGATACCGCAGTTAAATGTCCTGTACATTTCTATTTCGTCTATATTGCCCACGGAAGAAATCAATCCGAAAATCGGGAGGACTTTCCAGCTGTTCCTGAATATATTCGCGGAACAGTCGCCCGGAAGCATTCTCGGGATATTATCCACAAAACCTCCGCCGGTTATATGCGCCATACCTTTGATTTTAAATTTTTCCAGCAGGGAAAGAATCAGGTTGCCGTAACTTTTGTGCGGCATAAGAAGTTCTTCCGCAACCGTTCTTCCCAGTTCGGGAATATTATCATTAATCGCAAACTGCCCTTTTACAAATAAGACCTTTCTCGCAAGCGAATACCCGTTGGTATGAAGACCGGTAGACTGCAAACCTATTATTTTATCCCCCGGCTTGATTTCTTTGCCCTCTATTATTTTCTTTTTATCAACAATGCCCGTTATACATCCGACAAGATCATATTCTCCTTCTCCGTACAACCCCGGCATTTCTGCCGTCTCCCCTCCGAGAAGAACACAATCCGATTTATCGCAGGCGGTTACAATGCCGTCTATAATCTGGTCAAAAACAGTTTTTTCAAGTTTTCCCATCCCGACATAATCCATAAAAAAAAGAGGGCGCGCGCCCTGGACAACTATGTCGTTCACGCAGTGGTTTACGATATCCATCCCGACCGTGTCATGTTTTCCGGCCATAACGGCGACTTTAAGTTTTGTTCCCACACCGTCAATGCTCGATACAAGCACAGGTTCTTCATACTTGTTTTTCGGCAATTCATACAAACCGCCAAAACCGCCTATCCCCGAAATTATCCCGTGTTTATGCGTCCTTTTGGCTATCTTTTTTATTCTTTCCACGGCCCGGGAACTTAAATCTATATCCACTCCGGCATCCTTATAGGTCATTTTTTCTCTGTTCACAACCATCTCCGTTCGTTATAGTTTTAATTTCGCTCCGATACTGCCAAAATATTTTTCCCCCATGCGGTCAGTTTCAGAATTTATTAAATCATCTCCGTTGAATTTAATCACCAGTTTTTTGCCTTTTACAGTTCCTATCCTGTGCGCACTCGCAGGCGAAGAATCCGCGAAAGAATCAAACTTTCCGGCATTTTCAGGCGCAACGGTAACAATTATCCTGGACTGCGACTCGCCAAAAAGAACGGATGCTTTTGAACGGGCGCCGGGGTAAACCCGTGCCAGGTCAATACAAGCCCCCAGACATTCGCCTCCGGGCATTATACAACATTCGGCCAGGGCCACAGCAAGCCCTCCTTCGGAACAGTCATGCGCGGATCTTATCAGTCCTTTTTTTATGGATTCATAACAGAGCGACTGGACCGCTTTCTCCTCTTCAAGATCCATAACGGGGCATTTTCCTTTTTTCATACCGAAAATATTTTTCAAGTATTGAGACCCCCCGATTTCCACCCTGTTGCCGCCTATAAGATACACCAAATCCCCCTTGTTCGTAAAACGGGAACCGGTGATATGTTTTTCACTTTCAAAAAGCCCGACCATGCACACAACAGGAGTGGGATCAATAGGTCCCCTCGGATTCTCATTATAAAAACTGACATTCCCCCCCGTGACAGGCGTATTGAAGGACCTGCAGGCATCAGCAAGACCTTCTACACATTTTTTAAACTGCCAGAATATCTCAGGTTTCATCGGATTCCCGAAATTGAGACAATCGGTTACCGCAATAGGTTTAGCTCCCGAACATATCACGTTCCTCGCTGATTCAGCGACTGCGATCCTGCCTCCCGTATACGGGTCGAGATAGCAGTAGGTGCTGTTGCAGTCCGATGAAAGCGCAAGATATTTCCCGGCGGGTTTCACTCTCAGGACGGCGGCATCGGAACCGGGACGCAATACCGTGTTAGTCATAACCATATGGTCGTACTGCTCATATACCCATTTTTTGCTCGATATGGTGGGGTCATCCAGGAGCCGCGCGAGCACTTCATTATAGTCTCCGGGTTCTTCAAGCTTCTCTTCATCAAGTTCAGCGGCTTTTTCCAGGTATGCCGGCACTTTTTCTTCCCTGATATAAACAGGAGAATCTTCGGCAATTTTTCTCGCGGGTATTTCAACCACAATATTGCCGTTATTCCTGACTCTCATTATCCCGTCACCTGTGACATGCCCTATTTCAACAGCGTGCAAGTCCCATTTCTCGAATATTTTTTTTACTTCCTTTTCTTTTCCCTTTTCCGCTATTACAAGCATTCTTTCCTGGCTCTCGGAAAGCATTATTTCATAGGGAATCATACCTGTTTCCCTTTTCGGCACTTTGGAAAGTTCGATTTCTATTCCTGAACCTCCCCTGCTTGCCGTTTCACATGTCGAACATGTAAGTCCCGCCGCGCCCATATCCTGAATGCCGACAACATAACCCGTTTTCAAAAGTTCCAGACAGGCTTCCAAAAGCAATTTTTCCATAAAAGGGTCGCCGACCTGGACAGCCGGCCTGTCTTCGTGAGATTCGTCGGTAAGTTCACGGGAAGCAAAACTCGCACCGCCCAGTCCGTCTCTCCCTGTGGCGGCTCCAACGTAAAAGACGGGGTTTCCCTCACCTTTAGCGCACCCTCTGGCGATATCCTTATGCCTGATTATCCCGAGGCAGAAAGCATTAACAAGAGGATTGGCTTCATATGTCTCATCAAAATATATTTCTCCGCCCACGGTGGGTATTCCTATGCAGTTTCCGTAGTGCGCAATTCCTCCGACAACACCTTTCAGCAGGTGTTTCACTCTCGCATTCGCCAATTTCCCGAAACGAAGCGAATTGAGGCTCGCAATCGGCCGCGCGCCCATTGTGAAAATATCCCTTATAATCCCCCCGACACCTGTCGCGGCTCCCTGGAAAGGTTCAATCGCCGAAGGATGGTTATGGGATTCAACTTTGAAAGAGACAGCCCATCCGTCCCCGATATCGACAACACCCGCGTTTTCCTCTCCCGCCTTTACAAGAACCGACGGGCCGTCCACAGGGAATAACTTTAACACGGGCCTGGAATTTTTATAGGAGCAATGTTCGGACCACATAACCGAAAAAATGCCGAGTTCGGTAAAATTCGGTTTCCTGCCGAGTATTTCCTCTATATGATTATATTCTTCCGGCGTGATATTATGTTCCCGCACAAGCTTCTCATTCACTTCCGGCTCGGCGATCTGTGTTTTGTCTGATATGGGCATTTTACGCTTTACCTGGTTAAATGGCTTATTATCGAATTAAATATTTTTGTTCCGTCGGCGGAACCTAAAATCTTCTCCGAGCACCTTTCGGGATGAGGCATCATTCCAAGCACATTCCCTTTTTCATTGCATATACCCGCGATATCGTTAATAGAGCCGTTGGGATTCGCTTCTTTTGACGCTTTCCCGTCTTTGCCGCAATACCTGAAAACAACCCTGCCTCCGTCTTCAAGCATTCTGATTGTCCTTTCATCGGCATAGTAATTTCCTTCGCCGTGGGCTACAGGAATCTCCAGTATCTCTCCTTTTTTGCAGCGGGATGTAAACGGGATCATGCTGTTTTCAACATTAAGCCGGACATCCCGGCAGACAAATGAAAGGGACTCATTTTTTAACATAGCGCCCGGCAAAAGCCCGGATTCCAGAAGAATCTGGAAACCGTTGCATATGCCTATCACCAATCCGCCTTTTTCCGCATATTCGATCAGCGACTTCATTACGGGGGAAAACCTGGCAATCGCGCCGGTCCTGAGATAATCGCCATACGAAAAACCTCCGGGCAAAACGATGCAGTCATAACCGCTTATTTCGTTCTGTTTGTGCCAGATATAATCGGTCTTAACTTTCATTACATCATTCAACACATAATAACAATCATGGTCACAATTAGAACCGGGAAAAACCACAACTCCGAATTTCATCAGATTTCCTCTGGGAGGATCCTTATTTCTGTTCCAGGTCGTACCTGAATTCTTCTATAACAGGATTTATCAACAGCTTCTCGCACATTTCCTTTAATAAAACTTCCGCTTGTTGCCTGTCATCGCTGTTAATTTTAATTTCCATATACTTGCCCAGCCGGACATCATTCACCTGCCTGTATCCCAGGGAATCCAGGGCATGCTTCACAGTTACTCCCTGCGGATCAAGGACGCTTTTTTTCAAAGTCACATATACTTTGGCAAGAAACATAATCTCCCTCTGATTTTAAACCGTTAGCACTCTCCGAAACATCATTTACCGCTTGACGATCCCCGCGGCTTTGAACATCCTGTTTACATCTTTGAAATAATATTTCAAATCAAAGCATTTTTCGATTTCTCCGGGTTTCATCAGTGTTTTCAATTCTTCGTCGTTCATAAGAAGTTCTTTGAAATCCCGGCCTGTTTTCCACACTTTCATCGCGTTTTTCTGGACAACCTTATAGGCCTTTTCACGCGACATCCCCTTCCGTGTAAGTTCCAGCATCACCCGCTGTGAAAATACCAGCCCTTTGGTCCTGAAAATATTTTTCATCATATTACCGGGATATACATTCAAATTCCTGATGATCTTAATCATCAGGGACAGCATATAATCAAGCAGTATGGCGCTGTCGGGAATAATAATCCGCTCAACGGAAGAATGAGTAATATCTCTCTCATGCCAGAGAGCCACATTTTCAAGACCCGCCATGGCATTCGCCCGGAGCACTCTTGCAAGTCCGCATATCCTTTCACAGGTGATGGGGTTGCGCTTATGCGGCATAGCCGAAGAACCTTTCTGCCCCTTCGCAAAATATTCCTCCACCTCATATATTTCCGTTCTCTGAAGATTTCTCAGTTCCAGCGCCCATTTTTCAAGTACGGCGCCCGCAAGGGCTATTGAATTCAGAAAGTCCGCATGCCTGTCCCTCTGTATAATCTGGGTGGATATTGCGGCGGGCTTCATCCCGAGTTTTTTCGCGACATAACTTTCAACCGACGCGGGAAGATGCGTATGCATCCCGACAGCACCGGAAATTTTTACGACGGAAACAATATCCCTGGACGCTTTAAGCCTTTCATAAGCTCTTTTAAGTTCGGTAAACATCAGCCCCATCTTAAGCCCGAAAGTCACCGGTTCCGCGTGGACTCCGTGAGAACGGCCTATCATAGGCGTGAATTTATATTTTAATGCCTTCTTTTTTGCTTCTTTAATGAGAACCCCGAGCTTGTCCAGCAGTAAATCCGCAGATTCCCTCATAAGGAGAGAAAGAGATGTATCCAGCACATCGGAAGACGTCATGCCGTAATGTATGTGCCTTGACGCGGGACCGACATGTTCAGCGACAGAGGTAAGAAAAGCTATTACATCGTGGTTTACGGTTTTTTCTATTTCATCGATTCTTTTCGCGTTAAAACCCGCTTTTCTTTTTATCAGGGCAAGGTCTTTTTTAGGTATAATTCCGAGCTCCGCCATTTTTTCGCACGCAAGCACTTCTATCTTAAGCCAGGTGCCGAACTTGTTTTCCTGAGACCAGATTTTCGCCATTTCAGGCCCGGTATATCGCTCTATCATCTTTTCTCTCTCCCTTTTTAGACAGAAATTGAAGATTTTAATGTTATCAAACCGCTTATAAAAACGTCAACGATAAAAGAAATGAAAAATCAAAAGGCGGGATATTTATTCTTCGAATTCGTTTATTATCAATTTCTGAGGCGTGTTCCCGGGGTTATAACAGCTCAAACCGCACATATCCCCGTTTATTCCGAATATCACATTGGCTTTTTTAAGATACCATTTACATGCCGCCCAGCCCTTTTCCATTGAAATCGATTCAATATGCGGTTCGCCGTGAATTTTGGAAAGTTCATCCCTTACATAGAAATAAAGGTCGAAATCAGGGGAAGAATCACCTTCCTTTTTGTAAAAAATCTCATCATCAATACCTTCGCTCATTATTTCCTTCGCCCTTTTGGCAAACCATACTTCGAATTTAGTAAGCCTGTCATCACGGGAGAAGGACATCTTCACATTCTTTACATGTTTTATACCGCTTGGAACCTTATCATAAACAATATACCCGTCGCCCGCATCAAGTTTTGTTATCGCAAGCCGTTCGAATTCCCGCTGAATCTCCTCCCTGCTTTTTCCTATCTTGATGCCCAAAACGGAATCTGTCCTGAAGAAAAGTATGAATATATAAAGGACGGAACATATCAAGAGAAGAAACAATAACGGCACGGCAAACTTTCTCATTTAATCTCCGGACACGGAATATTTACCTGTAAGAAGCCAGTTCCTTTTCAAATAAACGCTTATCGATAAACAATAATTCAAGATACGACCCTTCAATACTTCTCATCTTTTTCCTTCCGTACATGGAAAAATGGTCCTGTTCGGTCGCCCTGGTAACCTTATATATATAATCTGCGTTTTCCCACACCGCGGAATCGTTCAGGGACCTTTTCATAAAGCCTTCTTCTGATTCTTTCCTGTAATCCGGCATTTTTTTTGCTTCGGTTTCCACAAGAGCGCTGTAATTCTGCCAGTATGACGAACCGTATCTCGCATTGATAATACAAAGTTTTTCGGGTTTAAGGGCGCCGGTAAAATAAAACTTGGTAAACTCCGAATCCCCCAGTTTTGTCACCGTCAGGGCAAAAGGCGTCGTATACTTTAAAGCCCTGGCAAGTTCGCCCTGCAGGCTCATGGGAGAACCTTCTTTAAGGGCATTGGGCGTTCCCGGATCGATTGTCCGGTTATACGCAAGGTTATTCTCATCAAGCTTCTGCTTAACCTCTTCCAGTTCCATTCCCAGTTTAAAACCCTCGAATTCAACCGGTATCCCGTCCTCCGGAAAAACCGCGGTGCAGAAACAAAGCGCCGCCGCGACAACCAACTGAAAAAATGCCGATTTAAATGGTGAATTTTTAATGTGGATTAAAGCCATTTTTTCTTCTTAAACCAGAACATAAAAACCACTGTTACAAAAAACATAATTACCATGATAAGCATAAAACTGTGCGGACTGTCTCCCAGCGGCAGGCTTATATTCATACCGTAGATGCTTGCTATAACCACAAAGGGCATCATAATCGTGGCGATGACGGTTAAAGTTTTCATCACCCGGTTCATCTTATTCGATTCCACTGTCATATAAATATCCCTGACGCTGTTTATATAATCCCTGAGGTTATCTATTTCGTCATTGATCCTGTACATGGCATCATAGGTGTCCCTCATATATCTTCTTGTTTTATCAAGTATCTGTGAAAACTTCTGTTTGGACAGCCTGTTAAAAAGTTCTCTCTGCGGCTGCTGTATCCTGCGGACTTCCTTGAGGTCATTCCTTAAAAGGATAATATCCTTAAGCGAAATGGTTATTTCCCCGTCAACCACTTCATCCTCGAATTTCTGAATTCTTTTCTCAAAAAAATCCAGGATGTTATTGTAATTATCCATAGTGCTATCAACAAGGTTGTAAAACATCATGTCCATTCCCTGCTCAAATGTCCTCCTGGAGTCTTTTATGCATTTTTCCTTAAGGGTATCCGTGCTTTTCACATGCGCGCGGCTGTATGTGACAAGAAAATCCTTTCCCAGAAAAACATCGACTTCAACCGTCTCGAAAGTCTCAAGATGCGTAAAATCCGGCGCGTGTATAACAATAAAAAGGTAGTTCCCGTAATCGTCAACCTTGGGATAATGCATCTCGGTAAAACAGTCTTCTATGCTCAGGGGATGAAAATTAAAGAATTCTTCAAGCACTTTCTTTAGTTCCCCATCGGCCGGCTGCGATATGTCAAGCCACACCTTCCCCTTTTGCAGGATATCCTTCGAAAGCCTTTCGACAGAGTCGATTACTTCAACTTTTCCATCCGCATATATATACGCCGAAATCATCTTTAATACTCCAAGCCGGTAATGTTTATACAGATAAATCCTATTTATTTTAATCTTCCGGAAGAAATATGACAATCATTTTATTTAGAAGCTTGAACCGGAGAGACAGATTCAGCCAAAGACAATCGTCCTGTTGTTATAAACTATAATACGGTCTTCCGCGTGCCACTTCACGGCCCTGAACAGCACGGTCCTTTCTATGTCTTTTCCCTTGCGTTTCAATTCCTCGACATCGTCTTTATGGGTTACCCTTTCGACATCCTGTTCAATTATCGGGCCCCTGTCAAGCTCCTCGGTAACATAATGGGAAGTCGCCCCTATTATCTTTACTCCCCTCTGATACGCCTGCTCATAGGGTTTGGCCCCCGCAAACGCGGGAAGAAAAGAATGATGGATATTTATTATTCTGTTTCTGTATTCATCTACAAATCCGCCGGTCAATATCTGCATATACCTTGCCAGCACGATGAAATCCGCTTTGCCCCTGATAAGAGACATCATCTCCTGTTCGGTTTTTTCTCTGTTTCCTTTATCCACCCTGAGAAACTTAAAATCAATGCCGAACTGGTCCGCAACGGTTTTTAATACCTCATGGTTACTGATAATATAAGGGATATCAACCGGAAGTTCCCCGTTTTTCCATCTCCATAACAGTTCAAGAACGCAATGTTCTTCCAAAGACGCAAAAATGACCATCTTTTTGCGCGGTTCGGCGAAACTTGCCGTCCAGTCAAAAGAGAACTTCTTCGCAAGCGGGCTGAATTTTTGCCTGAAACTATCCTTATCCGATAGTCCTTTCTCAGCCTCAAATTCAATCCGTATGAAAAAAACCCCGGATGAACGGCGCGTCGCGTACTGATCGGACTCAATGATATTAGCCCCGTTATCGAATAAAAACGACGAAACGGCGGCGACTATCCCTTTTCTGTCAGGGCAGGACACTAAAAGTCTGACTGTTTTTGTTTTCATAATTACGCTAATAAGCCTGTTTGCGTATCAAATCTCCGCCGCCGTATGTATCAATGCTTATCAATCTTCCGGCGGAATTGTAGATTTTTGATTCGCCGTCCAGTTTCCCCTTTTTGAAATTATATTCCCCTATAAGGACTCCCCCGGAAGTATATTGCCTGGTGATTCCGTCCTGTTCCCCGCCGCTGTAATTATATTCAAAAAGCAAAACCCCTTTTTCATCGTATTTCCTGCATAAGCCGTCCAGTTTCCCCTTTTTATAGATCCGCTCCGCTTCAAGGGCGCCGTCAGAATAGAAACTCCGGCTTACCCCTTCAAGGATATCTCTCCTGTAATTCTTTATCGATTTTACTTTTCCATTCTCATAATAGACCTTTGATTCCCCTTCTCTCCTGTTACTTTTATAATTATATATCCTGATAAGCCGGCCTGAACCATCGTATTCCCTGGCCACGCCGTCGGGGATCCTGCCTTTCATCTTCTTTAAATTCCAATCCCGGTCAAATTCCTGGACGGCCAACTCCGCGCTGGCGCTGTAGAAAGCTCTTTCCCATCCTTTTTCCGTCTTCCCCGTTTTCATCATAACCATCTGAGCCGACACAGGCGAAGCCGCAAGCAAAAACAATACCCACCACAAAAGTCTTCTCATTTAAGATATACTTCTCCTATAAAAAAATAATCTTAAATATTTCTATCATATAAATTGTTTTTTTAAAAGACTTATATATATAATACCGCTGGGCAGGGGACAGATTTTCCCGGGACAATCAACCGTATATCCGTAATAGTTAACACTTATTTGACACAATCGTATATAATACGATAGTTATGAAAATAAACGCTGCCTTACTTCTTTTCCCATTATTGCTGTTTGCTGTGTTTTTCCCTACCCGGACAGACTCTTTTCAAAATGAACCCGACGGTTTCCGCGGCATAAAATGGAAGACATCACCCGCTAACATACCCGGTCTTCAGCCGGTCCGGAGGTCCGGAAACGATATGTTCTTCGCAATGAAAAATGAAAACCTCGATTTTGGAAGCGCCGGCCTGAAAATCATAGTATACATATTTTCTAAAAACAAGTTCTACGCCGCGAGCGTCGGATTTGAAGGGAAAACAAACTTCGAAAAGATTCGAAGCCTTCTTTTTTACCAGCATGGTAAACGCGCAAACCAGGATATCGAAGGCTATGAATACGAATGGGTGGGCAAGGATGTCATAATAAGCATGAAATACTCCCCTAAGGAAAATTTCGGGTACATCGATTATATTTACAGGCCTATGATGGTCAAACAAAAATACGAAAAATCCGTCCAATAGGCTCAGCGAATTTACTCCTGTCTTATTTTTTCGGATTGACAACTTCATATTTTTATGAAATATTTATGTGCCGGGTTATTGCCCGTAAATTTTGCTAACCATCTTTTTAAAGCATACTTATGAAATACTTAAATATAATTTTCGGGCTTTTTTTCCTGTTTGCGGGAACAACCGCGTTTCCGCTCGAAAGCACCGACGCTATTACACAGGCCCGGTTTGCCGAATATCTTGTAAATTCGCTGGGGTTAACAGATATGCTGCCCGATAACCCGGCAACCGAGGATTATTTCTCCATACTTGCCGCAAGAGGCATAACCCCTCCCGGCGGGTTTGAGGCGGATAAGGTCCTCACCAACGGCGATATGGCGATTATTCTTGAGCGGAGCCTCGGGCTGGAAGACGCGGTAATAAAAAAATTAACGGGTGAAGACGACAAAGGCAAATTTCTCGCCATGCTCATTAATATCGAGGGTTCCGTCAATGTTAAAAAGGACTCTAACGGAGACTGGACACCAGCGCAGGAAAGGATGACCCTTGCGGAAGGCGCTTCCGTTTCAACAGAGAAAACCTCTTCCGCAATCCTCCAGATAGGTTCCATGGGAGGAATAAAAATACTTAATGACTCCGAAATTATAATAAAAACCTTAAACTATAATCCCGACAAGACGGAAAATGTCCTTCTTTACCTTGCCAGGGGCGACATGATAGTGGATATCAATGATATCAAAAAAGGGTCGGCATTCAAAACAGCGACCCCCATATCCGTCGCCGCCATCAAAGGGACCACCTATAAGCTCTCTTACAACGGGCAGAATATGGAAGTGGATGTTACATCGGGCGCGGTAACTACTTACGCGCTGGACGCGAACGGAAACAGGACAGGAGACCCTGTCACGGTAAATTTCAGCCAATTTCTTTCACAATCAGGAAATCAACCTTCAGGCAACACACAGTCTCTCAGCGAAACACTCGCCGGTTCAATTAACAGTCAGGCCGGAAACCTGCAGAATATGATTCAGTCATCGTTGAACATTACATTGTCTCAGGCCGGGTCCGGATTAAGCCCTGCCGATGCTCAGGCGGCTATCGACGCGGGGGCTGAAATCGCGGTCCAGGCGGCCATCGAAGCGCTTGCGGACGCAGGCGTGAATGTAAACGGACCGATAAATTCATTTGTTACATTCGGAGAAGCCCTCGACATTCTGTCACAGGGAATCAATGCTCAGACCCTCGGAGCGGAAGGTTATCAGCCTCCTCCGGGCGGAAACAGGTTCGGCCCGAATGCCCCGGGTTTTGCTCCCGAAAACCCCGCGAGCCAATCTTAGTTTTACTTAATCCAATTATAATCCCGCGGGATAAATCTTTAAATTTGACTTATGCGCCCTAATACAGGAAAATATATAAAACAACTGAGGGCGAAGTTAAATGAATAAAAGATTTCCATGCTTTATATTCATATGTTTTGTATTAGGTTTTCTGGTAATACTAAATTATTCCCCTTCCGGCCTGAATGCGGAAACAAAACCTTCTTTTGTCGCGCGGCTTGAATTTGCCAGGGGGAAGCCCCTGACTCTTGATGAGCGGATTTCCTTCGGTAAAAGAAAAATAGAAATGGAAGCGGAACTGAATGAAACCCGGGCCCGGTTTATAACCGAATTGTCGAGAATAACAGGTTTAAGCCCCCAGACTATAATCGTTAACCTGCAGGAAGAAAACAACCCTGATAAAATTTCCTCAGAACTTGAAAATATAACCAGGAAAAAGCTGGATGCGCCCGCACTAAGCCGGATTCAAAACGCCGGCAGCGCGAGGAAAGAAAAAATCCTTGAAATACGGAAAAAATATTCCGTGAAATTTTCTGAGATAACCGGAGTAAAAAAGGAAGTAATCATGGATTACTTTCCCGGTTACGGCTTATAATATATCATGCTATCCGGTCGGCAAGTTTTAAAATTTTTGCTTTTCATCCCGCTGCTCCTGTTAATTCCGGCGTACTGCCGGTGTGAATTTAGCGGATTCCCGGCTCAGAAATACATAGAACAGCTTTCATCCCCCACTGCCGAAGAAAAAGCCCAGGCGGCAAGGATACTGCAGAACAAAATGGGGACAAAACAGATGCCTGAAGCGGTCGAACCTCTCATAAAAGCTATGGAAGACCCTTCATCTGATGTCAGATTTGCCGCCGCAACAGCGCTCGCGCAGGCAACCGATACAAGAGCCTTTCATCCTTTGATCAAAGCCCTGAAAGATGAGGAACCTTCCGTCCGTAAAGCCGCGGCTTTTGCGCTCGGAAAATTTAAAAATCTTCAAAGCGTAAACGCTCTTATCCCCTTAACCGCCGATGAAGAACCCCGCGTCCGGTGGACAACCGCTTTTTCCCTCGGCAAGATAAAAGAAAAGGTTTCAACTTCCGCCCTGATATGGATGCTCAAAGATAAAGACCCGGGTGTCCGCTCAGCCGCAGAATATGCCCTGGGCCGGATGGAAAATAAAAAAGCGATCGGTCATCTGATAGAAACTCTTACAGACAGCGATGTGAATGTCAGGGGAACCGCGGCAAAATCACTGGATAAGTTAACGGGAGAAAATATCGGAGAAAATTACTCGAAGTGGAAAGAGTGGCAGAAAAACCATCCTCAACCCTGAAACAAACTTTTCCTCTTAAGCAAGATTAACCCCGCGAAACCCGCAGCCCAGAATACGACAGTTGAAACCTCAGGCACGGGATTGATATAAAATGAAGCCGTCGCTGTAAAATAATCTCTCTTATACTGTTCGGCGTGATAATAATCGACAACCGTATATATTGTCCAGTTTCCCGCCTCCAGGCCGGAGCCTATATATTTCCAGTTCTGCCCCATCTGGTTTAAGTAAGCATACCCCTCATGCTGGCCTTCATGATACCAGTCAACATCGCCGCTTATCGTACAACCCCCGGGCCAATAAGAGGAATAATCAGGCACGTTAATGTAGTACCATACTTCATCGGAATACTCAAAAACATACCTGGCATCGGTAGAACCCGGAGCTAAAACTGTATAACTTGGCTCAGCAAAAGAAGTTATACATATGGAAACAAAAAGAAAAACAACAAAGTAACAAACTTTTCTAACCATCTCTCCCCCACAATGTCGAAAACAGATAATATGATGTAACCGGTTACATCATATTATAAATAATAACGATATTTCCGATTTTGTCAAGGGCTTCATATAAAAACCTTAAACAAAAAGACAGAAACTGGTATAATCTTTTATATGGATGAGCATAAAACCACATTTGTTTCCTCTTTAAAAAAATCCTTTTTTGCGGGGATAGCAACCATATTCCCCTTATTCGTTTCCGTTTATATCATAGTCATCATATTCCGTTTTGCCGACCAGCTCACAGGCAAATATGTCAATGCCCTGCTTATAAAAGAATACGGTTTTTCCATACCCGGGCTGGGGTTTCTGACAACAATCCTCATCATACTGATAGTCGGGTTCATATCAAGCCACATAATCGGAATAAAGATCTTTCCTGTCTTTGAGAAATTAATCTTAAAAATCCCCTTTATAGCCCATATTTACCCTTCGGCAAAGGAACTGTCCGATTCCCTTTTCAGTTCAAATAAAAAAGATAAATTCAAGAAGGTCGTACTTGTCGAATACCCCACAAAAGAATCCTATTCTCTCGGTTTTATAACCAATGAAGAACTCTATGAACTGAACAGGAAAGCAAATAAAAACCTTATAACTGTGTTTGTGCCGCTCGCTCCGGCGCCTTTTTCGGGAATGATACTTTTCGTCCCTAAAGATAAAATCATCGAACTGGATATTTCTGTGGATAAGGCAATCAAGTGTATTGTTTCGGGGGGAGTTATACCGCCTCAGAACGGCAAAAGTTAATCTCAGCGCGGCTCCTTCAGCCAGTCCGTGATTCTCTTCTTGATGGAATCCCTTATTTCCCTGATTTTCTCCAGTTTCTCCGGCGCGCTGCCTTTCAGAGAAGACGGGTCCGGGAAGCTCCAGTGCAGCCTTTCTACTTTGCCCGGGAAAACAGGGCATTTTTCCCTTCCCGATTCGTCACAGACCGTAATAACATAGTCGTACTTTCTGCCCTGGCGGATAAAATCATGCGCGCTTTTAGTTTTGTTTCCGGAAATATCAATGCCATCCTCCTTCATTGCCTCCACGACAACAGGATTCAGCTCTCCCGGCTCCAGTCCGGCGCTCTCAACATCAAAGTCGTCCGGCGAAAACTTCTTAAGATAAGCTTCAGCCATCTGGCTTCTCGCGGAATTATGAACGCATATAAAAAGGACTTTTTTCTTACCCATAAGATACTACCGGCTATAACGCTCTATATAACCTTTCCCCCCGCATTTGGGGCATGTTTTCCACGCGGTCTTTTTCTTAACACCGGTTCCGCCGCATTTGGGGCACGGATACATCGTGTCAGACCCCTTCATTCCTGATTTTACAAGTTTATTGCCCTTGCACATAGGGCATTTTTCCACTTTCTCATATTGTATGCAGCCTTCTCCTCCGCAATCGGGGCATTTTACTTTCTGTGGAACTCTTTTGACTTCTTCGACTTCGGCCGGCTGCTGCTCAACAACAGGTTCCGGCTCTGTGACGGGGATTTCAATCTGGTCCAGGAAAACCTTTACAAAAATAAACGGCACAAGCAGACAAATCCCTAAAATTATAAGAAGAGTTAAGATTGCTTTTTTCATTAAACTCTGCCTTTTTATAGAGTTTATTAGAATGAGGCCATAAAATAAATAGATTTTTATGTGATTAAACGTATTGGCCGGCGCAATAGCCGGATGACCAGGCCCACTGCAGGTTGTATCCCCCCAGCCAGCCGGTGACATCAAGGACTTCGCCTATAAAGTAAAGCCCTTTCACTTTTTTCGCCTCAAAAGTCCTGGATGATAACTCATCTGTATCGACACCGCCTCTTGTAACCTCCGCCTTGCTGTAGCCTTCTGTGTCGACGGGGCGGACACCCCAGGCGTTGAATATCTCTGCAATTCTTTTCATATCTTTTTTGCTGTACTGGCTGATTGGCCTTTCTATATTGAGGCCGGAACACAAATATGCTGCAAGCCTCCTGGGCAACAACGTCGATAACAGGTTTTTACCTGTTGATTTGGGTTTTTCCCTTTGCCATAGGGCAAGTTGTTCTTCAAGATTAACATCCGGGAGAAGATTTATTATAATCTCATCTCCCTTATGCCAGTAGTTAGATGCCTGCAGTATAGCGGGACCGCTCAAACCCCTGTGGGTAAACAAGACTGCATCTTTGAACAAATAGCCGTTTACCGATACGCAAGCATTAACGGATATCCCTGACAGGCTTTTAAAATCTTTTACTTCTTTCAAAACAAGAGGCACCAGTCCGGGAAACTGTTTAATAACCCTGATTCCAAATTGTATGGCTATCTTATATCCTAAAGCAGTCGCGCCGGATTCCGGCAGGGACAGCCCTCCTGTGGCAATGACCAGCGACTCGGAAATAAAATCTCCCAAATTTGTTTTTACGCGGAAATTTTTCTCTCTTTCAATTTTCTTTACACTGCATCCCGTCCGGATTTTCGCACCCGCAGCGCCGCATTCCTTCAGTAAAAGGTTAATCACCTCTTTCGCGCTCCCCCTGCAGAAAAGCTGGCCGTGTTCCCTTTCCTCGTATTTCACGCCATACTCATCAAGAAGACCTGTAAAATCATGCTGTGTGAAACGCCGCAATGCCGAGGTGACAAAATGAGGATTCTCCGAGATGTAGTTTTCTTTATCCACGCTAAGGTTGGTAAAATTGCATTTACCGCCGCCCGAGACAAGAACCTTGGCGCCGGCTTCTTTTGAATGCTCCAGAACCAGGACACTCCGCCCTCTTTTTCCCGCCGAGAGAGCGCACATCAGGCCGGACGCCCCCACCCCGATGATAATGACATCAAAATGATTTTTCACTTTCATATTCAAATTAACCGATATTACTCTTAAAGAGGATTTGTGTCAATCGGGGGGTTGAGGAGGAACATTCGGCATTCACCGGGCTGTTCAAGTCCAGCCGGTGAAACAAACTGTTATCTTTTATATACTTCTTTTCTGTGACCTACTCTTGTAATTAAAACAGTATTTTCCATAATAGAAAATATAATTCGATAGTCACCTATTCTGCATTTACGCAACCCTGAGAATTTTCCCTTAAGTTCAGGATATTGCGCAGCTGTTTTAGGCAAATCTTTCTCGATTTTATTTAATATCCTCTTAGCATGCTGGCTATCAATTTTTTTTAGATCGCGAGCAACCGATTTCTTGAATGCTATTTTATATTTCAAGTTCTTTTCTCATTTCCCCGATGGAGATAATGGGATCGGATGTATCGCGCAGGCGGTCAAGCGCAATCTGCAAATCAGCCTGTTCTACAAGATAAGATTCCAGTGCTTTCTGGATAAGAAAGGACCTTGACCTCTCTGTAATTTTAGCTACAGATTCAAGCTCTTTAGCTAATTTATCCGGTATTCTTACAGATACGGATGTACTCATATTCTTCTCCCCTTTGTATTCATTTGTAATACATTGTATACTATGAATACACGTTTGTCAAGGGTGTTCTTCTATAACGTTAGAGGTGAGTTTCGTTTCTGCCGCCGCGGCAGAAACGTAAACTCCAACTCATGGTTCGGGATGTTTTCATCATTTCGGACTGAAGATGACAAGGAGCGCTGTTGCCAGAGCTAGCAAGAGGGATAGGACAGATAATCCGAGCATTGCAGTCTTGTTGTGTCGGACAAGCGGAATCATGAAGCCGGTGAAGACAGAGCCGAAAGCTGGGGCACCAACAAGTGCCGAGTACAATGCAATGAAGATATATCCGATAGCTTTCTGCGGATCGGAGGGTGTTTGGGAATACAGGCGTGAAGCATGAAGGTAGAACGCGCTGGCAGCGATGCCGCCGCCCAGGACACCTGCGATGAGAGCCATCGCGACTCGCTTGGTTCCAGTTGTTTTCATGCGTTTATCCCGAACAATTAATATACGAACGTCGTTTTTTATATTATTGAAATCTTTTCTTAAAAAAAGTTTAGTTTTCATCCCAGTATTTGTACAGGAAACCCGCTGACTCAATTCGTCTTTTGACTGTAATAACATAATAGACGAAAGGGGTCTTTTCCTGAAAATCAATAGCACAATAACATATACAGATTTCCCTAACACATTGCAGAGACAAATATACGCCCAAAAATCATATATTACAAGTATAAATTCATCTATTATGCTCATTGACAGGATGTTAGGGAAGCCAGCGGGATGGTGCTTTCAGCACCCTTTGCTTTAAAATGAATCCACAAGGAAAGTCGTCATAAGATTTGGTCAAATAGTGAGAATAGAAAATCGAAATTAGACCGCAATCGAATAATTGTCAGATTTCTACTTTCTATTTTCGATTGCTCTATTTCGCCAAAGGCGAAATTGGCACCCCCAGCGGGATGGTGCCTTTGGCACCCTTCACTTCGTTCAGGGCTCTGACTTTTCTTCAAAAAGTTCAGCTGTTCTACGCTTCGCTTCGAAACGAACCCAAGGGTTCGAATCTGCGTGGCAAATACCACACTTAATAAAAAAAGACGGCCAAAAGGCCGCCTTTTTTTTATTAAACGCTGGCACCCCCAGCGGGATTCGAACCCGCGGTCTCATGGCTGAGAACCATGCATCCTAGGCCGCTAGACGATGGGGGCATTTTTACCAAGAATGGAGATTATATGAGATAGGCAATTCTTTTACAAGCAATAATAAACATAGAGACAGGTAGAAAGGTTAAGGTTAAGGTTAAGGTTAAGATAAAGAACAACGTTTTTTCACGTCCAACATCCTACATTCTTTACGTCCTACGTTTTTCGTCTTTCGCGCCCTCGTCACTCCCCCTGCTCGTGATGGTGTTTTATCACCTGGCCTTCAACCATAAAAATGACATCCTCGCATATGTTGGTCGTAAGGTCGGATATCCTTTCAAGGTTTGTCGTTATCCTCATAAGGTGAAGGGCGCGCTCGATATTGTGAGAATCGGCGCTCATAAGGGAAATGAGTTTTTCCACTATCCTGTCCCTGAGTTCGTTGACCTGTTTATCGGTCCGGCAGACCAGCCTCGCCTTTTCCACATCCTTACTTACAAAAGAATCAACGCTGTTCTTGAGCATTTTGCCTGTAAGCCCGCTCATTGTTATGACATCATCGAGTATCCCCATTGACGGGCGCTCAATCAGGAAAAGGCTGCTTTCCGTTATGTTTATCACGTGGTCGGCCATTCTTTCAAGGTCATTGTTTATCTTTAATATCATAAGGACCGTCCTGAGATCGCTCGCGCGCGGCTCATACTGGGCTATCAGGACAGTGCACAGTTTATCAAGCTGTATCTCTTCCCTGTTCGCCCTGGGTTCATCTTTGCTTATTATGTCCTGAAGAGAGGCCTCATCTTTTTTCTGAAGGCCTTTGATGCTTTTATCGAACATATTCTGCACGAAATTCGCGTACTCTATCAGCTCTTTCTTCAGGGCTGTCAGTTTTTCCTCTAACATATTTCCTCCTTTTAAAATTATACCCTAACACAGGCGGAAGTATTATCCGAATTTGCCTGTCAGGTATTCCTCCGTCAATTTTTCTTTTGGCACCGTAAAGACTTTCTCGGTAGTCCCGAACTCAACAAGTTTCCCGATATACAGGAAAGCGGTGAAATCCGAAACCCTGGCCGCCTGCTGCATATTGTGCGTAACGATTATTATCGTATATGTTTTTTTCAGTTCCAGTATCAGTTCTTCTATTTTTTGGGTGGAAATCGGGTCCAGGCTGGCGCACGGCTCGTCAAAAAGTATGACTTCCGGCTCAACCGCAAGGCAGCGGGCTATGCAAAGGCGCTGCTGCTGGCCGCCGGAAAGCTGAAGCGCGCTGTCGTGAAGCCTGTCTTTCACCTCGCCCCACAGCGCCGCCTTTTTCAGGGATGAAATGACCCTGTCGTTTATAAACGTCTTATCTCTCTCCCCGTTCACCTCAAGCCCGTAACTTATATTTTCGAAAATCGTTTTGGGAAAAGGGTTCGGTTTCTGGAAAACCATCCCGACTTTCCTTCTTATTTCGACCACATCCGACCCGATATCGTATATATCCTTATCATCAAGGAATATTTTTCCCTCGAGTCTTGTCCTGGGAATGAGGTCGTTCATCCTGTTATAAAGCCGTATCAACGTTGATTTCCCGCAGCCCGACGGACCTATGATGGCGGTAACACTGTTCTTAAATATATCCAGGTTAATACCGTCCAGAGCCAGTTTTTTACCGTAGTAAAAATTAACCTTTTCGCACTTCATCCTTATGCCGTTTTTATCCATAATATTTCCTCTGTCTTTGTCTTATTACTATCGCGACTGAAGATATCAAAAGCACAAGCGCCAGCAGTATAAGCGCGCAGCCGTAAGCTATCTGTGTTTGTTTTTCGGGATGGGTCCCCTCGGTCATCAGGGCATATATATGGTAAGGCAAAGCCATCACCTCGGAAAAAACGGATTTCGGGAAACCCCTGGTGTAAAATGTGGCCGCCGTAAAAAGTATCGGCGCGGTTTCTCCGGCCACTCTCCCTATGCCCAGGATGACGCCGGTAAGGATACCCGGCATAGCAGTGGGCAGAACCACTTTTTTAATAGTCTGCCAGTGCGTGGCCCCCAGCGCGAGAGAAGCCTCGCGGTATGACTGGGGAACCGCGAGCAGAGCTTCCTGGGACGCGGATATTATGTTCGGCAATATCATTATGCCGAGAGTCAGGGCGCCGGACAGCATAGATACGCCGAAATTAAAAAATTTTACAAACACAGCCAGGCCAAAAAGCCCGAACACTACGGACGGAACACCCGCGAGGTTATTTATGCTCATCCTTATTATGTTCACCACATAACTCTTCGGGCTGTATTCGCAAAGATAAATAGCGCACGCCAGGCCGAGAGGCAGGGCAAAAAGTATAGAGCCCAGCGTAAGATAAAACGTGCCCACTATAGCCGGGGCGACACCTCCGGCCGTCATAGCTTTTTTGGGGACCTGTGTAAGGAACTCCCAGCTTATAACGCTGAACCCGCGTGAGATTATAAAATATAGTATGCTCCCTAAAAAAAACAGGGATATTATCATACACACAAATAAAAACGCGAAACCTAATTTTTCGGTCAGTTTTTTCATCTTCCAAGCCCGAGTTTGACGCGGAACCTTCTGCTTATCATCTCTGCGATTATATTGAATATAAGAGTTATCACAAACAGCACCAGCCCTATGCCGAAAAGCGCGTGAAAATGAGAACTTCCCACAACGGCTTCTCCCATCTCCGCCGCTATAGTGGACGTCATCGGCCTAACCGGGATAAAGAAAGATTTAGGCATTACCGCCGCGCCGCCCGTTACCATCAGGACAGTCATCGTCTCGCCGACAGCCCTGCTCATACCCAGAATTATTCCCGTTGATATGCCCGAACCGGCCGCGGGAATAACGACTTTGATAAGTGTCTGCCACCTGTTCGCCCCGAGGGCAAGAGACGCCTCGCGGAAACTTTTCGGCACATAACTCAACGCGTCTTCCGATATACTGCAGACCGTCGGAACAGCCATAATACCTAAAATAATACTGCCCGTAAAAGCCGTAAGCCCCACGGGAAGGTTAAAAATCCTCTGGACAAGCGGAGCCACAATGAGCATTCCGAAAAACCCGAAAACAATAGAAGGAATGCCCGCAAGTATTTCTATAATTGGTTTGAGTATTGCCTTCTGCCTGTGGCCGGCAAGTTCGTTCAGATACAACGCGCTTCCCACGCCCAGCGGCACACATACCAGCAGCGCCCCGAAAGTCACCATCAGGGATGCGAGCGCCAGCGGCAGGATACCGAATTCGGGCGGCTCATAGGTAGGATACCAGTCTCTGCCAAACAGGAAATTGAAAACGCCTGTCTCTTTAAAAATAGGAAGGCCGTTTAAGAAAAGCACCACCATAATGCCTACTAGAAAAAGCAGAGAGGCAAATGCCAGCACTAGGAATACCGATTTATATATTTTTTCTTTTAACATACATGCCCCGTTACAACAACCGTTGCCCGGAGCCTTGCGAAAGGCCCCGGGCAACTTATGGAGGTTAACTTTATTTTAATCCGACAAAACCCTGTTCTTCCACAATAATCTGGCCTTCGGCGCTAAGGACAAAATCAATAAAACTTTTCACATCGCCCGAAGGTTTCCCGTTTGTGTACATAAACAGAGGCCTTGCAAGAGGATATTCCCCCGACAGCACCGTGTCTTTGGAACATTCAATGCCGTTGACGGTAAGCGCTTTAACTTCTTCGCTCAGGTAACCGAGCCCGGCGTACCCGATTGCGCCGCGCGTCTTGGCGACAGTGGTGACAACCGCCTGATTTGAGGCGCTCAAAAGCGCGTCATTTCTCACCTTCTCCTTCTTCAATGCCAATTCGTTGAAGGCTTCATAAGTTCCGCTTGAAGAATCTCTGGATATAACGACGATTTTCCCACCTGTTCCGCCCACCTGGGACCAGTCGGAAATCTTGCCCGTGTAAATATCTTTTATCTGTTCAATCTTAAGGTTTCCGACGCCGTTCCCGGAGTTAACAATAACGGCTATGCCGTCCATTGCGACGACATGGGCTTTAGGCTTTATCCCTTTGTTCGCCGCCTGCTTGAGTTCTTGCTCTTTAATTGCCCTTGAAGCATCCCCGATATCGCATGTGCCGTCAATTAAAGACGATATTCCTACGCCCGAACCCCCGCCCTGGACAGAAATATCTATTTCGGGATTCTGGTCCATAAACTCTTCCGCCGCAGCCTGCGCTATAGGCAGAACAGTCGTCGAACCTTTAATGGTAACACCGGCAAAAGCGTTACCGGCGAAGAGCATAAGCGCCAAACCCGCCAATATATACATTATTTTTTTCATTATCAAAAACCTCCTTTAAACAATTTTTTTAGAATTTAAACAGTATATCGGCCTGGAACAGATCTTCCGCGTTCCTGTGCCCGCCCACTTTATGTATAGGTTCCATATGATAATAGTCCAATCCCATAATTACATTATCCAAAAGGGCATATTCCAGCGCGACTTCATGTCCTCTTACGCCCGTAGCTCCGCCGTATGCGTCGGAATCGGGAAGAATATCAAGCACCGCATCCTGGCAAAGCCACCTGTAAAGATACTTTGCCTGCCACTGCCCTTTTTTCCCGACTTTCGCAGCTCCTATTTTTGCTCCTATAATCCACGCGTAATCTTCATCTGAAACATCTATGTTATTGTAATATTCCCCTATAAACGCAAGGCGGGGCAAATTAAGGTCAAACAGGTTTTCAAAAGCGATTTCCGAACTTACGCCAATGGTATCATAATCATACGCAAGCCCGCCGGCGCCCCCGTTAGGCCTTCTCTTGTTCGTTCCGGCCGAATAATTAAGTATCTTTCCTTTTACACCAGATGTCCCGTAAAATACTCCTGCGGTATTCCATGCGACCTTATCCATGGGTTTCCACTTGAATCCCGGCTGTATAGCGTAAAGAAGCGGATCCGCCTCATCTCCGGCAGATTCGTCCAAAACAAATAATCCCGAATTTATATAAAAGTTAAGATTGTCATAAATACCGTATTGAAACTGAACAGCGCCTCCTTCAGGCGTAATATCCGTATCCCACACAAGGTCTGTAGGCCGCCAGAGGGGATTTTGCATCTTACCGCCTGTAAAAGTTATCCAGTCAGCGGGTGAATATTTTGCGTAAGCGTAATCCCATCTGACACTGGGTTTTTCAAACGAGTTTGTGAAAGTCTGGTTGGTCGAACGCGGATCGCCGTCACCCGTGGCGATACCGAAACCCACGGATATGTTGTCCACTACATATGTCTCAACGCCGAAGCGCAGCCTGTATCTGCCGCGATTCCTTTCAACCTGCGGAACGCCGGGGTTCGTTTCTCTCTTTGTCCACTGGTAACGCAGGCGTAAGTCACCCTTAAAACTCATCTTCTGGACCCATTTCGGAAGCCCGGGGGCTTCCATTGAAGCTACCTCTCTTCTTACTTCCTCCTGCGTCTCGGTTATTATCTGCTGGGCTTCGCCTCTTGTAAGAATCCCTTTTTCTACAAGCTTGTCAACCAGCAGATCTATCTCTCCCGCTTTAACTGCCGCCGCTCCGGCTAAAACAGCAAGCATAAAGGCAACTATATATAACAGATTTTTCATTTTTTATTTATCTCCCTTTAAGTAAAAACACGGTTTTTCCACAATGTTACGTTCGCTCTTTCTCGGCGCGTCTATTCGTATGAACATTTTTCCCAACAGAGCCGGGCTGTTCATTTTCAACACCTCCTTTTCGCCCATTTTCCCCTGAAAAGAAAAATGCATTAAAGAACACACCCGTATTTTTACACGGAGATAATTAAGCGGGTATAAATGATTTGTTAATTTTTGGTTAATTTTCTGCGATAGCAGAAAATCCGGGACAGCAGGTTATGCGGGGTTATAAGGCAAAACAACAGTGAATACAGTCCCTTTCGAAGGCTCGCTTGAAACTTTTATATCGCCGTTATGCTGCAGGACGATATGCTTGACTATGGAGAGCCCGAGGCCGGTCCCTCCCAGCGTCCTGGAGCGGGACTTGTCGACCACGTAAAATCTCTCGAATATCCTCTGGATATCATCTTCTTTTATCCCGACTCCGGTGTCCTTGATTTCAATATACGCGTTCCGGCCGTCTTCATGAAGCGCAACCGTCACAGAACCTTCATCAGTGTACTTAACGGCATTATCCATAAGGTTTATCAGCATCTGCTCTATTTTAAAGGAATCGGCCGTCAGAATTATCTTTTTAGCCGGTATTTGAACCTTAAATTCTATGTTTTTGGCTTTCGCTTTCGGCTCAAACAGCTTTACCAGGCTTTCGGCCAGCTCGGTAATGTTTACCTTTTTGAACTCAAATTTTTCTTTCCCTTCCTCAAGTTCGGCAAGAACAAGCAGGTCTTTTACAATATTTATAAGCCTTTCGGTATTTCTTCCGATGACACCCAGATATTTAAGGTTTTCCTCGGAAGGGTCATCCTCAAGCGTTTCCACATAGCCTTTTATGGATGTCAGCGGCGTCTTAAGTTCATGAGATACATTTATCACGAAATCCTTTTTAATCTTTTCAAGCTCCCTTATCTGTGTCAAATCGTAAAACACTATGACGATCTCCTCTTTTGCTTCAAGGAAAGCGGCATTGCACAAGAAGGTTTTATCTTTCAGCAAAATCTCTTTCGAAATATTATTCCTTTTCCTGACAATAATTTTTACCAGTTCCGCAAAATCCGGCGCTTTTATTATTTCCCAGTAAAACCTGCCCTTAAACTCTCCCTCGCCTATAATCTTTTTAAACGTCTGGTTCGCAAGGAGGATTTTCCCGTCGACACCAAGCACTAAAAGCCCTTCCGTAACGGATGCTATTATGTTATCCAGTTCGTCCTTCTGCCCCGTCAACTGCTGGAACAGGCTTTTTATCTGATCGGTCATATGGTTAAAACTCACTGCCAGGTCCCTTAACTCATCATCCCTGTCCAGTATAACTTTTGAGCTAAAATCGCCCGAAGCGACTTTACCCGCCGCCCGGCACAGCTCCTTTATGGGCCTGACTATCCTGGCAGAAAATATCAGGCTGAAAGCAAGGGCGATCAAACCGATAAGCAAAGTCACCTCTATCGTTTTTTTCCTTAAATTTGCCAGGATACCTTTAATGTCTTTCAGGAACAGGCTTGCCCTTATTGCCGCAATAACCTCGCCGTCCGCTTCCACAGGAACCGCGACATACAGCATTTCCTCTTTGACAGTCGAACTGAACCGCATGGATGTTCCCTCCCTGCCCTTCAACGCTTTTTTCAATTCAGGCCTGTTCTTATGGTTTTCCATAACGGCAGGTTCTTCTTCGGAATCCGCAATCACAATGCCGTTGTTGTCGATAACCGTAATCCTGGTGGCGATTTTCGGGGATAATTCCCTTATTATGCGGTTTAATTCCTTTTCGCGCTTTGATTTTACAAGTGTTGAAACCTTATCTTCGAGCGAAATGCATATTTTCCCGAGGTCCGCAGTGAGAGTGTCTATGTAATTCTTTTTGGCGATCCGGAAAGAAATAAAAAGCATCAGGAACGAGAACAGAGCAATAAGCACGACATAACTTATAAATAGTTTAAGGAAAATCGGTTTTTTCATTCTTCTATTTTATACCCGACACCGCGCATATTCTTAATAAGGCCGCCGGCTTTACCCAGTTTTTCCCGCAGATTTTTTATATGGACATCCACCGTCCGGTCAATTACCGCTTTTTCATTCCCCCACAGGTGGTCCAGTATCTGTTCCCGGGAAAAGACGCGCCCGCTTCCGGAAGCCAAAAGCATCAGGATCTTAAACTCGGTTGACGTAAGTTCAATTTTCCGGTTTTCAACCCTGACCTGATATTTTACCGGGTCAATAGCCATAATTCCGTTGATATGTATAATATCATCCCGGGTCTTTTCTCTTTTTTCGGTTCTTCTAAGCACGGCCTTCACTCTCGCCACAAGCTCCTTCGGTGAGAACGGTTTTGTCACATAATCATCGGCGCCGAGCTCAAGCCCGAGTATCTTGTCGGTGTCTTCCCCTCTAGCCGTAAGCATTATAATCGGGACGTCGGAGAGTTTGTCATCGGTTTTAAGCTTCTTGCATATATCGAAACCGTCCGTGTGGGGAAGCATAAGGTCAAGAACAATAAGGTCGGGTTTCCGGGACTGGACAAAATCCAGGAAACTTTCGGGTTCCAAAAAACCTTTTGTCTCAAAACCGGATTTCTTAAGATGCAGAGAGACAAGCTCAAGTATATCCGGCTCATCATCCACTATAACAACTGTCTTTTTCATATTCCACATGCTCAAATAAAATATACCGGCGAGGACAGGACGACACGCTAAATTATTATTTTTGACGACACAATAATCGCCGCTATAAACAGCATGGCAGCTATCATAACGGGCAGCAGCGAAAACAAAAGAATAAATATAAGTTCATTCCGTGGAGTCAGCAAAACGCCGAGGACATAAATAATTATATCCGCCAGTATATAAACAGAAGCCCAGAGAAACGCTTTTTTCGCCCATAATTTATTTATCCTGTGCCAGTTCTGCTCCGATTCGTAAGATTTCGGCAGTCTTACCCCATACCAGCGGTTAATGTGTATTTTTTCCATATACAGCGGTACGGCCAGCGCAATGATTATCAGCGCCAGAACAAGGTTATAAACAAACAGCGTAAATATCATATGTAGATTATAACACGCGGGGTATATCTTTTTGAAGAGAATTTAAAAATCGCGCCGCCGCCGGGCGGCATTCCGAACTCCGATGTTGAATTCAAGCGTCTCTAATATTCAGACGGGAAAAAAGAACCCGTCCTGCATCTTTTTGTCCGGCATACCACTCCTAAGTTTCCAGTTAAATCCGATTCTGTTGTTTATAATAGATCCTTTTCCCTTAATATCTTTATTTCAACGATTTCATTCATTCCTTCTGCCAGTGATTCCGCTTTTTCTTTTCCTAACACAACACCGGCTGTACTCATGACATCCGCCGCGATAGCGCTATCGGCAATGATAGTCACTGAAATAACTCCGTTATTGACCGGATATCCGGTCTTAGGATCTATAATATGGCTGTAACGTTTCCCTTTAACCATAAAAAATTGCTCATAGTCGCCTGATGTGGCCACTGCCCGGTTTTCAAGCTCCAGAGGGTGAAGTATCCGGTCATTATGGCGCGGATCACGTATAGCAATACGCCACTTTTTATTTCCTTTTCTGCCCAGACAATAGATAGTTCCTCCTAAATCTACCAATGCCGAAGTTACTCCCAGAGTCTTAAGGCGTTCCACTGCTTTATCAACCGCGTATCCCTTGGCAATTCCTCCCAGATCAATCTCCATACCCGGCTGATTAAATGTAATCACAGATGTTGTTTCATCAACTGAAATCTTTTCCGAACCGATGAGCCTTAACTTTGCATCAATATCGGCCGGAGAAGGTAATAATGCCTGTATCTTATTTCCCCGCGCTTCTTCAATTTTTTGTTTCCACACGTCGACAACAGGGCCGACTGTAATATCAAACGCGCCGTTGGTAAGCTCGTAGTACTTGAGCGAATTTTTTACCAAATCCATCATATCGCCGGATGCCTTAAGTTTACCTGTTTTATTCAACCGCGATATTTCTGATGAGGAGTCAAAATTATCGGCTATTGCATCAACTCTGCTCATTTCCTTAAATGCGGCGCCAATAGCTTCCTGATCCTGACAGGTGATTTTCGCAAACGTCCCCATCATAAGACATGTTTCCGTATAATAAGGTCTGGAGCAACCGGATAACCCAACCCACAGGACGAAAATAATCAATAAATACCGTAGTCCTTTAAGCATGATTAAATTCCCGTGATTATGAGCCGCTTTTGCCATTATAATCTCTTAGCTAATAAGGTTGGCTTTACTTTTGAACAATAGAGCAATAGAACATTAGACCGCAATTGAGCATCAGCTCTATTGTTCTATTTGCCCCTCCTAAAGCGGGCAAGTATTGCTCAATGGCTGCCCCCCGTGGACTCGAACCACGACCAGCTGATCCAGAGTCAGCCGTCCTACCATTAGACGAGAGGGCAACCGAAAAATTTAGTTATTTAGTTATAATGTTTTTTCTTCAATACGGCTATATACGGAAGGTTTCTGTATTTATCTTTAAAATCAAGGCCATAACCCACAACAAAAACATCATCTATCGTAAAACCCGCATAATCCGCTTTTATATCCACTTCTCTTCTCGAAGGCTTATCAAGAAGAACACATAATTTAACCTGCTTGGCTCCCTTATCGAGCAAATGCTTCATTACAACTTTCGCGGTCTTTCCCGTATCGAGTATATCATCAACCAGTATCACGGATTTCCCTTTTACTTCAAATACAAGGTCTTTATATATTTCCACAGAAGCCTCTGAAATAGTGCCCCCCTTATAACTTGAAGTGCCTATAAAATCGAATTCAACTGACCTGTCAATCTGCCTTATTAAATCCGCAAGGAAAATTACACTGCCTTTTAAAAGAGCTACCATTACAAGCGTCTTTTCACGCTTAAAATCTTTCATTATATTCCGGACAAGTCCCCTGATTTTTGCCGCTATTTCAAAGCGTGAAAATATTATTTTTTCTATGTCATTTTTCATAAAAAAAATCACCGCGAATCTTATCAGATGCTTTTTACAGTGTCAATAAAAGAAAGCCCCCGGTTCGGAAGAACCGGGGGCTTCCCATATTTTTTAACTCAGGTTAGAAATTAACCTTAAGTTCTCCACGTACTTCTATTACTTCTTTCTCATCAGTTACGTTGTCAAATGCGCCACCAGGTATGAAATAAGCGGCAATAAGCTGAACGCTTACATCTTCCGAGTAGTCGTAGTTAACAGTCACGTCGATTTCATCTCCGAGAGACTTTTCTTTTCCGTTAGTAGGAGCAGAAACGCCGCCGTTATCCATGAACGGGTTTCCAACTACAGGATAAAGACCGGCTGACGCGCCGAGTTCATTCTGGTTAGTCCTTGCCTGTTCATAGTGATAATAATCAACGACTAATTCTACATTTTCAAGAGGGAGAAGGCTGATTCCCGCATTGAAAATATGGATGTTTGAAAGCATCGGTGAAAACGCGTATCCATAATAGTCGTAGTCAAACAGAGGATAGAAAGCGTGGCTTTCTTTGTCCCAATGTCTGATCCTGTTACCGGCGCTGTCTGTTTCTTCTATTACATTATCCGAACTGCCGCTCGCGTATGTATACGCAAGAGTAACTGCAGGTTCCCATGTCCAGTCAAATGTATAGGTTAAACCGCAGTCAACCGCAAACGCTGAAAGTTCGATTTCATCTGTTTCTTCAAGCGGGTTCTGGATTGTTCTGTCGTTACCGGTAGCCCAGCGAGCTATACCGCCGCGTGTACCGAATTCATATGCAAATTCACCCCAGACATCAAGTTGTTCTACAGGGCGAACATCGCCACGGATACCAACTACGGAAGGAGCTAAATCATTAGGAACAAGCCTTCCGTTAACATCTGCCCAGCCTACACCGTTAGTATAAGAGGTGTAAGCAACCCTCAGAGGGTCATTAGCATAGTGGCTGGTGTCTGTTGTATTCTGCGTTGCGAATATATAAGCTTCAATATTCCAGAAATCAGCAGAATATCTCAGGTTTGCGCCATAAAGATCCCAGTCTCTTCTGGTATCCATAATAGCGTTTGTATTGCTGTTACGAACCTGGAATTCTCTGTCCGTATTTTCAGCAAGTTTTGCATAGATAAGGTCCAGTGTCCAAGGATAGAAATCAAGAACCGCTTTAACAGCGTCGAAATTCCAGAATTTTTCCTTGTCGCTGATCATGAAGCCCGTACCATAATTAAGGTACTGACGTCCAACCTTGATTGTAAGAGGAGAATAATAGAGTTCTGATACCTGCAGCCATGCTTCAACAATTCCTGCATCCCAGTTCTCTGTTCCGCCTCTTAAAGGAGAATTTATGTTGTCATCTCCATCATTAGAGCCCCAGGCGCCGTTTGCTTCCAATGTTACACGTACAAGAACATTGTCAGTAAGGTCGGCTTCTACATATACCTGAGTTCTCTGAAGGATGTAACTATCCTCGTCACTCCAGTGCTGAGCGCTCAGGGTATCGTTAGGGACCTGTTCATCCCGTGGATTCCAACGATACATCCATGCGTCGGTCGGCCTGGTGCCGGGGAATTTGTTTTCTGTAGAAAGGTCTGCTCTGTTATCTTCATAATAACCGCGGACCCTGATTTCGCCGCCGACTTTAACATTCTGAACTTCAGCAATCGCTGCAGATGACAGAACGAAAATCAGCGCCAAAGATGCTAATAGAAACTTCTTCATTAATTAACCTCCAAATTTAGTGCAACTCGCACTCAAAAAACGAAGCCATCAAATCGAATGACTCCGGCTTAATCTTGATATTTTATCTATTTTAACACCGTCTCGGTAATTCCAGCCGCTATTTATTTAACATCGCCTCCTTCCCGCAGCTCGCGAATTAAACTATTAAAATTACCTACGGCGCAAAACACATTATTACAAAGAACAGCTTCTCCGTAAAACTTAAAAACTTCACGCTTATATAAACCTATATCTTAATTTTCCAAGATTTTACTGAAAAAACACACTGTAAGTCAACTTTTTTTTACTTTTTTTTCTGCGCCCCTTACAGCTTCAGATTTGAGCTTAAAATCGAGATCTTTTGTTCGGCATCATTAACCCAAAAACTGCCGGGATATGTTTCGGCTATTTTCTTATACTGTATTAATGCCTCATGCAACTCGCCTTCTTCTTCAAGTATCATTCCTTTATATGCCAAAGCTTCCGGAGTCACATAACTGAACGGATACCTGTCAATCAACTTATCCAGTATGGTTAACGCTTCATCCCGTTTGCCCGCATCGATTTTGATACAAGAAACGGCGATCATAGCATCCGGTATAAGATAATTTGAAGGGTAGAGGTCTATAAACTTTTCAAATAACTGAAGGGCTTTTTGGACATCACCGGTCTTAACATACGATGTTGCAGCCAAATAAAGCGCTATTTTACCGGAATCCGTGCCGGGAAAACGGTTAAAAACAGCCTCCAGTTCTTCTCTATTGGCAGCTTTATACAGAGCAAAAGATGCATTATCAGTCTGTTTTTCAAGGTAAAACCAATATGTAAACCCTAAAAGAAGGACCGCTCCCAAAAAACAGACAATAATAAGAATTTTTGTTTTATAAGTGTTGTATAATTCAACACATTTGCTGATAAAATCAACAAAACCGTCATGTTTTAGGGCTTCTCTTGTTATCTTGATTTTATGGCGTTTGTATCTCATTTACGATAACCTCTTATTAGAGAAAAATTTGTCTGTTCCAATAAAAATTATTCTTCTTTAGAATTACTTCCCGCGCGCCGTTAAGATAATATGGTTCTCTAACGGGTCTTACTCTTCGGAGCAACGCTGATTTTCATTAAACTTGTCCTGCCCGGGATAAGTGTTATAACACAGGTTTCATCCGACTTTTCAAAAAGCATCTGAATATTCTCGTATTCAATAACATTCAAAATCTTCCAGTTATACAGAGGCATCTGCTCCTTATAAAAATTTATGATATCCTGCGGAAGAGCCTTTCCCCTGTACAGCAGAACCCCCACTCTCATGGTATTATTCTGAAAGGCAAATGAGTCTTTAATGTTTAACTGGAACCCTGACGGAACGGGGACATCCTCGAATTTCAGGGAATCGGAAAGAGCAAGGCCGATCGTGGATTGCTGATAATCCGAGCTTCCTTTTTTCGAACCCGAACCCCATGTAGAACAACCCGATACCGTAATAAAATTTAAAATTATAAGAATAACAAGAAGTTTTTTCACTTTAAACCGCCTTTATATCCAAACATATACATCACAAGCCGGATTTATCCCCGGAATAGCGAAAGTGTATCACCTCAAAAAAAGCATGTCAATAAATTCCGCCTTCCGGAACAAAGAAAACAAAAGAAAAAATAATTGCAACCACAGATAGTTCAGATTTGCGCAGATAAAAAAATAAAAAAACATGTAAATAGTTTGAAAATAAAAAATTGCAATTCTTAAATTTTTCTTTTGCGCTTAATAGTCTCTATCTGTGTATATCCCTGCCTGCCGTAGGCAGGTGTGTCATCCCCGCCTAAGGCGGGTAAATGTGGTTACTATCGCTCTTTTTAGTATCTGTGATTACCCTCTGCTGTTTTGCTTTGCAAAATCCTATAAAAGGACTAACACTCTGGAATTCTTCGAATCCCTAGGGGCAAACCGCTGAGGATTATTGTCTGAGTCATCGGCGGTTAATTCAGTTTATATGATGTTGTCAAAAAAACATTGCAACCGGCACCCGGCGCTATGGTAAAATCTCATTTTGCCGCACAGCAACGCAAATACGGAGAGAATTATGAAAGTGTTAATCACCGGCGGCGCCGGCTATATAGGCAGTGTGACAGCGGAACTGCTTGTAAAATCAAATCACGATGTGATCGTGCTCGACAATCTTTCTGAGGGGCATAAAGCCGCCGTTCCCGAAGAATGCGGCTTAATAATCGCCGATATTGCGGACGAACAAAAACTCGACGCCCTTTTCACGGCAAACAAAATCGGCGCCGTAATGCATTTTGCGGCAAACTGCTATGTGGGGGAATCCGTAAAAGACCCCGTAAAATATTATAGTAATAATGTATTATGCAGCCTGATACTGTTGAATAAATGCGTCCGGCATAAAGTGAAAAAATTTATCTTTTCATCTTCCTGCGCCACCTACGGCGTGCCGGGGAAAATTCCCATCACCGAAGATGAGAAACAGCTGCCCGTAAACCCGTACGGCGAAACAAAACTTGCCTTTGAAAAAGCCCTGGTATGGTATTCCAGTGCTTACGGAATCAGATATTCTATCCTGAGGTATTTCAATGCGGCGGGAGCCACCGAAAAGCTCGGGGAAGACCACAGGCCTGAAACACATCTCATCCCCCTGATCATGGAGTGCGCCGCCGGCAAAAGGGAAACACTGGAGATATTCGGCACGGATTATGACACTCCCGACGGTACGTGCATAAGGGATTACATCCATGTATCCGACATCGCCCGGGCCCATATACTCGCAATGGAAAGCGGCTTTTCAGATTGTTACAACCTCGGCAACGGCAGCGGTTACTCGGTTATGGAAGTAATAAAAGCCGCCGAAAAAATCACCGGAAAAAAGATAAAAACCGTTGAAACCGGGCGGAGAGAAGGCGACCCTCCCGCGCTGGTAGGCAGTTCGAAGAAAATATCGGAAAAACTCGGATGGAAGCCTGAATACGCTTCTATTGAAAAAATAATCTCATCGGCGTGGAACTGGCACAAGAAGAATCCTGAAGGATATAAATCAAAAATTCAAAATACTAAACTCTAAATCCAAAATAAAAACAGAAAAATAAAAAGAATTTTAACCACAGATTTAACAGATTTACATAGATATACAGATATAGAATAGTTAAGTAGAAAAGGTTAAGGTTAAGGTTAAGGTTAAGAAGTTGGTTAGGAAGTAAGTTTTGAAGGGCCTCTTTTTTGCGAGCGGCCACGCCTTGCCTGCCGGCAGGCATGGTGCCCGAAGGGCGAGCGAGTAAAAAAGTGGAGCGCAGTAAACCTCGGCGGGATTTATAAACGCCCCTGAAAACTTTGCTTCCTAAACAACGTATGATTTTAAAGCTTGTGGTTGGTTAAATTTCAGCCGAAAAATAATGAGGTTTGTTTCAGTGGAATTCGATAAATTATTAAAAACAGGAAAAAAACTCATCTGCGACGGGGCTATGGGTACCCAGTTAATAGAGCGCGGCCTTAAGGCCGGGGAATGCCCCGAACTCTGGAATATTGAAAAATCTCCCGTTATCAAAGATATACATTCCTCATATATTGATGCGGGAGCTCAAATGATAATAACCAATACATTCGGCGGTAATTTGCCAAAACTCAGGAATTATAATCTGCAGGATAAAGCCGATATTATCAACAAAGAAGCTGTAAGAATCGCTATTGAGGCAGGTTCCGGCAGGGCAGCGGTTTTAGGCGGCATAGGTCCGACCGGACAATTCCTCGAACCTCTGGGAACCTGTTCAAAGGAGGAATTCCGTGAAATATTCCACCGGCAATCGAAATCTCTCGCGGATGCCGGCTCAGATGCCATAATCATTGAAACAATGACAGACGTTAATGAACTCGCCGTGGCCGTAGAAGCCGCGGCTTCCGTAAAACTTCCGGTAATCGCTTCCATGTCATTCGCAAAAGATGTTAACAGGGATGATTACCATACTGTTATGGGGGTTGACATCAAGACATTTGTAAGCCGGGCCGAAGAATGCGGGGCAAGCGTCATCTGCGTTAACTGCGGAACCGGGCCGCACGATATACTCAAGGTGGTCGAAAGAATCGCGGCATTAACTTCCCTGCCGGTTATGGCTGAACCCAACGCGGGGCTTCCCCGATATGAAAACGGTCAGACGTTTTATAAGCAGTCGCCCGAAGAATTCGCATCGAAAGCAGTTCTTATATTTAAAGCAGGCGCGCTTATAGTCGGCGGGTGCTGCGGCACCACACCCGAACATATCAGAAAATTATCTGTCTTATTAAACAAGTGAAACCGGAAATCCGCCATTCTTTCAATCTGTCTTTCAGAGAAGCCGCCGAACTCCAGAAAAAGCTTTCCGCAAAAATATCAATACCGCGAAAAACAAAAACCATCAGGACGGTCTGCGGAGTCGATGTTTCTTATTCTCTGAAAACAAACCTCTTTTTCGCCGGCGCCGTTATCCTCTCTTTTCCCGGTATGGAAATCTTATCTTCCGTTACGGCAAAAGGAACTGTATCTTTTCCATATGTCCCCGGTTTTCTCTCCTTCAGGGAAATACCCGTCCTCCGGAAATGCCTGCTCAAGCTTGAACGGAAGCCGGATGTCATCATCGTTGACGGGCAGGGGATCGCTCATCCGAGAAAATTCGGTCTGGCCGCCCACATCGGAGTTATATACAACATTCCGTCAATAGGCTGCGCAAAATCCCTGCTTATAGGCGAATTCAATGAACCGGGCATAAAAAAAGGGAGTAAATCGCCGCTCTTCTATAAAGGGGAACAAGTCGGCTGCGCCCTGCGCACAAAAGACAATGTAAAACCTGTTTTCATATCAGCGGGAAACCTGATTTCATTAAAGGACGCGGTTAAGACAGCCCTTATAAGCGCAAAACGTTACAGGATACCCGAACCGACCAGGCAGGCGCATATGCTTGTAAACGACTTCAGGAGAAATTATGAAAAATAAAAATGCCGTCTTGCTATTCGACCTTGACCACACACTGTATCCCAGAGAGGCGGGCGTGTTAAAAAATATTGACCGGAATATTTCGGATTTTCTGGCCGGATATTTTAAGATCAGCGTAGAAGAGGCGGAAAAGTTAAGACATGGTTTTTACAGGCAATACGGGCTCTCTCTGACAGGACTGATAAAAGAATACCCCGGGTTTGATGTTAATGGTTATTTAAAATATGTTTATGATTTCGACATAGAAAAAATGCTGAAGCCCGCGAAAAAACTCAGGCGTATCCTGCTTAAAATCCCGAACTTTAAATATATATTTACAAACGGCCTTGAAAGCTACGCTTCCAGAATCCTCAAAGCCCTTGATATTTCCGAATGCTTCAGGAAAATATACGGGATAGAATTTATGAATTTCAACTGCAAGCCCGCCGTTGAAGCGTTCCTGAAAGTCGCGGAAGATATAGGACGGGCAACCGGTGATTTTATTATGATAGATGACCTGACCCAAAACCTGCTGACGGCAAAAAAACTCAACATGAAGACCATTCTGGTCGGCAAAAAACAGAAAGACCCGCATATAGATGAAATCATAAAGGACATAACAGAAATCTCCGGAGCGCTTGAAAGATTAGATGGTCAGCGAAAAAAACACCATCAGCCCTAAAATCACAAATAACATAAACATCAGTATCGGAAACATAACCGCCCACGCGGAACGGGATCGCGGTATATCATGCGCTACATGAAAACCTTCCATATAAAGCCATATCTCCCAACACAGGCTTAGCAATACACCCGCAACCGGAATCAACAGCGCAAAATATGCGACAGATGAATATAAAACTATCCTGAAAGTCGACCCCACAGAACCTTTTCCGCCGAAAAGAATAACACAAAGATGGAGCGCCGACGCTTTGAATACGGTTATCAAGAGCATTTTCAGCGGCTGCATAAGAGCCGAGGATATTCTGAATAAAAACTCCGGAAGATGTTCAGCCGGACCGGAAAAGAAGGATAAACCGATAAAAACCGGCGCTTCATAGGCGGCAAATTTTATCAGCGCGGCCGAGAAAAACACCATAAAACAGAATAGAAAGGCCGGCCATACGGATGATTCAGCCTTTACGGCATTGAAGAAGATAAACGGTTCCGCCGTAATCCTGCATACAGAGATTGTAAAAGCCCTTAAAAAGCCCGTTTCACGCCGGCGATCCCAGACATTGAACCCCGAAAGGGGCCGAACGGAAAACCCGGAAAGGCAGGCGGGACATTCAAAAATGCCTTCACCCGAAATATTAAAATTTTTGCCGCAAACAGGACAAGAAATCATATTTATTTTGTTTTATAAATCCCAAATGATATAATAATTGTATAAAAATCAAGGAGTAACAACAAGTGATATTCGAGCGCCGCAGGTATGCGAGAATCAACCTGTCGATAAAGGAAAAGTGTTATTTCGAATACTGGAACCCGGGCAGGAAAAAAGGGTTTTTAAACCGATCCCGCTGTGTTCTTACAAAAAATATCAGCGGAACAGGTTTAATGTTCCTCAGTCCAGAATATATAGTATTAAATACCGTATTTGATTCTGAAATCAGGCTCCCGGGAGGTTACAAACCTATCAACTGCCAGGTAAAAGTGACAAGATGCGACAAAGATACGACAAAACAGGATTTTTACCAGGTAGGCGTACAATATATCAGGATTGCGACCGATGACCAGCTTTCAGTAATACACTTCTGCGAAAAGAAATTTGAAGAGATGAAAAAAAGGCTGCAGGAAAATAAGGATATAGGCCTGGATTACGCTGAATTTTAAGTCCTGTAATTAGGCGCCTCTTTTATTATTTTCACATCATGAGGATGAGCTTCCCTGACACCCGCCTGCGTTACTTTTATCATCCGCGATTTTTTCTGAAGCTCCTTGATCGTTTTACAGCCGTTATAACCGAGAGATGACCTCAATCCACCCGTAAACTGGCTGATAACCTGTTCAACGGAACCCGCAAAAGGCACTAATCCTTCAACTCCTTCCGGAACAAGTTTATCGGAATTTAAAACATCGTACTGGGCATACCTTTCTCTGCTCCCGGCGGCAGTTTTCATGGCTTCTATACTGCCCATACCTCTATATACAACATACTGCCTTCCCTCATGTATAATCTTTTCCCCCGGGCTTTCGCCCGTACCGGCCAATGTGGAGCCCATCATTACACAGGAAGCTCCGGCGGCAAGCGCCTTGGGAACATCTCCGGAGTTCCTTATACCCCCGTCCGAAACAACAGGAACAAAACCTTTAGCAGCCCTGGCGCAGTTATAGACAGCCGTTATTTGAGGAACACCGATGCCGGTTATCACCCTTGTTGTACATATAGAGCCCGGGCCAATACCGACTTTAACTGAATCGGCGCCGGCCCTTATAAGGTCCCTGGCCGCATCTTCCGTACCTATATTTCCGGCCATAACACTCAGTGACGGATGTTTTTTCTTAACATATTTCGTCATTTCAACAACACCTTTGGAATGCCCGTGCGCCGTATCAATGACCACGATATCCACATCGTTTTCATAAAGTAATTCAAGCCTCTGATAATCTCTCGGGCCTATGGCCGCTCCGACCCTGAGTCTGTGCTTCTTGTCCCTGTTGTATAGAGGCTCCATATGCTCTATTATCGACTTCACATCGCTGAAACTGTATAAGCCGACCAGCTTTGAATTTTTAACTATGGGCAATTTCCCTATCCTGCTCTTAAGCATTATTTCAAAAGCCTTATTAATAGTTATGCTGTGGGGCGCCGAAATAACTTTCTTTGTCATAGCGTCTTTAACACGGCAGTTTTTGTTCCTGAGAAATTTAAAATCCCTTGCCGTGATTATACCTTTAAGATTGTCGTCATCATCGATAATGGGGAAACCGTTGAAAGAGTATCCGTGTTTCTTCTTTTCCTCTATAATATCCTTTACTTTCTGGTTCTCCCTGAATGTTATCGGGTCCGCTATCAGTCCGTTCAGGTAATGCTTGACTCTCCCGACATTTTTCGCCTGTTCTTCAGATGACAAGTTCTTATGGATGATGCCCATTCCGCCCATTTTCGCCATCTCTATGGCCATCCTGTATTCCGTCACTGTATCCATAGCCGCGCTTATAAAAGGTATATTTAGAGTGATATCCTTAGCCACCTTCGTCCTGAGGTCAGCCTGGGAAGGGAGAAAATCGGCATACTGCGGGACCAAAGAAACATCATCAAATGTCAACCCGGTATCTTTATATTTATTCATAAATTCCGTTATAAATTTACCGACCATATATTCCTCCTTTTACAGGGAAAATTATAAATCATCGCTTTTCCGGCCGACGCCGCTTAACATTTTTTCGCACTCCGCTATTTTCTGCTCAACCTCTTTATTCATAGTTGTGTCTTTCGAATATTTAATAAAAGCGCGATAATGGCTCACGGCCGCATCCCATTTTTTCAACTCAAAATTTATATTGGCAAGACTAAGATGTATCACAGGAATCGTTTTGTCGAGAGAAAGGGCCTTTTGATAACATTCCACGGCCTTATCGAGATTTCCGGTTTTTTCCTCTATTATACCCAGCATCGAAAGGGCGGCTATGTCATCGGGATATTCCTGCAGGGCCAGCTCATATTGCTCTCTCGCCTTATCAAACTCCGAGTTGTTGAAATATAAGAGGCCCAGGTTGAAAAGCGCTTCTTTCAGCATGGGATTTATCTTCTCCGCTTTCAGGAAATAACTTTCAGCTTCCTGAAAATTATTTTTCTTCATATAAGCTATTCCCAGGTATGAATATGTCAAGGCGTCTTCTTTCAGTTTTGAGGCTTTTTTAAAACATTCTATGGACTTATCAATGTCCCCCAACGCATCATACGTAACTCCCATGCTCGTATATACCTTATCTGAATTCGGATTGCATTTTAAGGCTTCATTAAGATATGAAAGCGCCTTGTCATTTTCCTTCAGCCTTCTGTGAATGGTCGCCAGTTTCAGCAGAGAGGAAAAATCTTTCGGATTGATATCAAGCGCATCCCTGAAATATTTAGCGGCCTTGTTCAGGTTATCTTTTTCATAACAGACAAAACCAAGCCCTTTCAGCGCGTTAAAATTTTTCGGGTTTATCCTTATAGATTCTTCATACTGGGAAGCGGCTGACTCCAGATCGTTCAGCCTCATATAGGCGCTGCCGAGATTATAATACGCGTCTGAATAATATCTGTGTTTTGTATACCTTGAACGCAGTGATTTTACCGACCTCTTAAAATATTCGATGGATTTTTTATACTGCTCATCATTGGCATAGCACGCCGCCAGCCTGTATAACACAAGCCCGTCATCACATCCGCTGTTCACAGCCCTCTCGAGATATGTCATAGCTTCGTCATAGCGGAAAGTCTCATAGCGGTTGAAACCTTTTTCGACATCGAGATCCCACTTGGGGTTTGTCAATCCCATCTTCTTGTAAAGAGTGTACTCGGTGGCAAAAGCCGGACCGGCGAGAAAAATTATCACCATAAAAATAATTATTTTTTTCATTTCAGGTAAAGCCCTTCTATTTTTTCGATTTTCTCATCAGCTTCGGGAGCCCATTTATGTTTTGGATATTTTGCCATAAACCGCTTGTAACACGATACGGCATCTTTCCATCTCTGCTGTTTTTCGTATATGAGGGCTATTTTATAAAGAGACTCATCGCTTAATGAATATAAGGGGAATGTATCCACCGCTTTGCTGTAAGAACTCAAAGCAATATCGTATTTTAATATAAACATTGATAAACCGGCAAGTTTATAGAGCGCGGCGGGAGCCCAGAAGGCATTTTTATGCCGCATGATAAATTCTTCAATCGACAAAACTATGGTATCATAAAAAACATAAAAAAGAATCAAAAGCAAGATGACAACTATAACTGTTTTTTTCATAACATAGCCTTAATTTCGCTAATTCTACCATAATATAAAAAAATGCAAATAAAAAAATGCCGGAAGGCATATATACATATACCCTCCGGCGCAAAAAAACGGGTAACTGTCACTCAAAGGCTATATTGTCTATCTTCATATGCGCGCCGCCCGAAGATTTGGTGCCTATGACTATAATATTGAACTGAAGAAGGCCCCCCGAACTGCCATCCCCTTTTTCCGGATTAAAATCGTCATCTCCTGTACCCGGGTTGGAATCTTTGAATTTGGACAAAGGGATCTTCACGGTCTTCCACCCCTCCCAGTTAACCGGAAACTGATATACAAGCTGGTCATCTTTAATTAATTTATAATCATCATCCTGTTCGCAGTCCCAGTTCAAATTGTCATCATCCGTAATCTCAATCTTTATCTGCCCCGAATCCTTCCCGTAACCATAAACATCCAAAATCATACTGCCGGTTTTTTCGCAATCAACCTTATCGGCAACATATATGCCTATGCCCCCGCTGTACCATTCCCGGACTTCACCCGTAATTTCAAGAGAATATTTCCCTTTGCTTTTTTCCCCGTCGCTATTCGTTACAACCTGTGGATTGACTTTATCGAACACCCACCATTCCGGACTGGAATAATCCCCGTCTTCAAAATCATCCACCACAACGGCGCAGGCGCTTCCCGCCAAAAAAACCGCAACCAGACAAAAAACAACTTTTTTCATCATTTCCCTCCCTGTACCATAATAATACCAATTATAAACCAATTATATTATCTCTGCTTAATTAGCGGTAATATATGATATATATACCGGTTATATACCACAGTCTTCGTATTTTGTCAATCCCATGTATTTCCCGGACTATTTACTTTTATATTCCGGAAGAGCGGCTTTCCCGGTTATAATCTAAGCATATGACAGAGATCCCTTTTATCTGTGTAAAGTGCGGAGAATGCTGCCGGTGGCACGGCTATGTCCATTTGACGGACGATGATATAAAGAAGATGGCGGATTTTTTGAAGATCAGCGAAAAAACATTCATCGAATCATTTACAATATTAACCGGAAACCGCCAGGGTTTAAGCCTTAAGGAAAAAGCATGCGGGGAATGCGTCTTCCTGGAGGGGTCTCTCTGCGGTATTTACGGCGCAAGGCCCGGACAATGCAGGGATTTTCCCGGAAAATGGACAGCAAAAGGCGCGGAAAATATATGCCGCGGATTAATGTTCCGGAAAAAACTTGATGAAAAGAAGTAGTTCTTACTGCTGAAAGAGAATTTTCCTGCCGACTCCAAGGTCTACTCTCTGTGTAAGCACTTCGACACCCGGCACGACATGAAGGTCTTTATACTCCTCATTAAACCATTCGATAAGCTTTGAATCGTGCCTGGAGCTTGTTTTCCTGTTCTTATGAAGAAGGTTCACGCTTATATAATCAAAATAGGACAGAGCTATTGATATATCGTTTCTTATGCTTTTTTGAGTCTGCCCCCTGAGGCCGACCAGCAGCCTTATGGAATCGGTAAACTTGATTATTTCTTTGGGCCCGGTAAATTCCATCTCTTTCTTCATTACGGATTTTCTTATTTTATGGTCAAATGTCTCAACTCCGACTTTTACCCTGATTTTACAATTAAAGAAATCTACTATTTCCTTAAATCTTTTTTTATAGTTCCAATTTGCTTCTACTATCAGCTCTTCTATCCCCCGGCGCTCGACCGTATCTTTTATCATCTGCCAGACCTGGACAGGAAAATCAAAAAAAGAGGCTGAATTCAGCACTTCAAGCCTTCTGAACACGCCTGTTACCTTATCAAGTTCAGTCGAAGCTATTTCTATTATCTCTTTTTCGCTTTTTGAATGCTCTGAAGCGCAGTCGCAGAAAGAACAGCCTTTAAAACCGCATGGAAACGACTTAAGCAATAATACTTCCCGGGGATACTTGCCTTCATATACAGAATATCTTTTCATCCTATCTCCATTTTTTGTTTTGGCTATTTACCTATAACATCAACCCAGACTTTTCGTTCCCTCGGCCCGTCAAACTCGCAAAAATATATTCCCTGCCATGTTCCTAAAACAAGCTTCGCATCTTTTATAATGACATTCAAGCTGGCTCCCAGAAGGGAAGACTTTATGTGCGCGTCCGAATTTCCCTCAGCATGCCTGTATGAACCGTGTTCCGGGATCCTGTCATTCAAAAAATCAAGTATGTCTTTCTGCACATCGGGATCAGCGTTTTCATTTATAGTCACCGCTGCCGTCGTGTGAGGTATAAAAACAACACATAGCCCGTCTTTAACCCCCGAATTCCCCACAACAGAGCGAATCTCAGCGGTAATATCAGTAAATCCGGCGCGCTCACCCGTAGCTATACGTAACTCTTTCAAAAATAACGGCTTCCGATAAAATAACTGTTCCCGAATCTCTTTTTTAATAAATGATTTTACATAATACTCGCCGTATTGTAACAAATACGCCGAATAATTCAAGGTATTTTTTTAAATCGCGCAGTGTCATATATGCGCTACTTGTTGCGGCATAACATATTATCACTCTCAATAAATATCAAAAATTTAACTGAAAAGTATTTTTATTAAAAATAATGGACAACAAATGCAAAATTTATAAAATAAATCAGGGCTACACAACCGGACTAGACCGGAAATAAAACATTTTTATATGATAATCATTTCGATATTCTGATATAATTACCGGATATTATCTTATATTTTATACCTTTGATTACCCATCAACATCGGAGGAGTCGATGAAATTAACTTTTTTCGGAGGCGTGAGGTCGGTAACGGGTTCGAAATTCCTGATAGAGGCAAACGGAAAAAAAGTATTGCTCGACTGCGGGCTTTTTCAGGGCAAAAGAGAAGCGACTTATGATAAGAATAAGAATTTTCCATTTGACCCTTCCTCAATAGATGTCGTTGTTTTGTCACACGCGCACATAGACCACTGCGGAAATATCCCGGGCTTGTGCAAGCAGGGTTTCAACGGTTCGGTCTTTTCCACATACGCGACCCGCGATTTAGCCGGGATACTCCTGCAGGACAGCGCGCATCTGCAGGAAAACGACATCAAATATGTAAACAGGAAAAGGGCGTCGAAAGGAGAACAGGCCTTTAAGGTCCTTTACACATTTGAAGACGCCGAAAAAGCAATGCATAGGTTCGTCTCCATAAACTATCACAGGGAATTTCTCATAGCAACCGGAATAAAACTTAAATTTCATGACGCCGGTCATATTCTCGGCTCCGCTATTACGGAACTGTCAATCAAAGAAAACGGGAAAGACTGCAAAATCCTATTCACCGGCGATCTCGGCAGAACACACATGCCTATATTAAAAGACAGGGAGATTGTGCCGGGGGCGGATTACATAATTATGGAAACAACCTACGGCGACAGGACACACCATTCCATAGACAACATCGCGCTCAGGCTTGCCGAAGTGATAAACAATACTTACAAACGCGGCGGCAAGGTTATCATACCTTCCTTTTCGGTGGGAAGGACGCAACAGGTCGTTTATTTCCTGCATGAACTTACGACAAAAAAGAAAATTCCGGAGATTCCCATTTTTGTCGACAGCCCTCTGTCTGTCAACGCAACGGAAATATTCAGGATACACCCGGAATGTTACAATAAGGACGTGTATGATTATATATTATCAAATGAAAATCCGTTTGGTTTCGCAAACTGTGAATATATAAGGGAAACCGAAAAATCCAAACAACTGAATAACTTCAACAAACCCTGTGTAATTATCAGCTCTTCGGGGATGTGCGAAGGCGGCAGGATACTGCATCACCTGAAAAACAACGTGAATGACCCCAAAAACACAATAATGATGGTTGGATTCTGCGCGCCCGACACACTGGGAAGGAAAATAGTCGAAAAATCTCCCAGAATAAAAATATTCGGCGAAGAATATGAATTAAAAGCCGAGATCATCGTAGAAAACGCCTTCAGCGCCCATGCGGATAAAAATGAACTCCTGTCATATGCAAAAGCGGTGAATTCAAACACAAAATCATTTTTTCTTGTGCACGGCGACGAAGACCAATCTCTCGCTTTCGCAAAACACCTGTCTGCCGGAGGAATCAGCAACTCCATCGTCCCGCACGAGGGAGAAAGCTATGAGCTTAACTGAAAAAGAGCTGATTTCCGCGGCCAAAAAAACCCTTCAACATCCTGTGGCAAGGTCCGTCAGATTAAAAGGAGACGCATCCGACAGGAATTACTTCAGATTATGGGTCAACGGCAGCCCTGAAACCATAATAGCAATGGTGAATAACTCCCCTTTCGACCACAACCTGCCGTTTATTACGATAAACAGGTTTTTCCTTGAAAATTCAATACGGGTCCCTGAAATCATCGATATAGATTATAATTCAGGCATAATATACCTGTCGGACTGCGGAGATATCAGCATGGAAAAATTTCTGTCCGGTCTTCATCCCGGCGAATACAGCGAACCGTATAAAAAATGCATAGACGAATTGATAAAAATCCATAATCTCAGAGAATCTCCGGACTGCCCCGTTATATTCGCCAATTCTTTTGATTTCAACAAACTTATGCAGGAGCTTGACTTCTTTCTCACCCACACGGTCAGAAACCTCCTGGGAATCACCATCGGCAAAAAAGACCTTTTTTCCATGGAATCACTGTTTTCCCGCATCTGCAGGATACTCGAAAATGAACCCGGGGTTGTAACTCACCGCGACTACCACAGCAGAAATATTTTTTTTAAAAAAGGACGGGCCTTTATCCTGGACTTTCAGGACGCAAGGATGGGCCCGAGGCAATACGATCTTTGTTCCCTGCTTAAAGATTCATACTTCAATCTTCCCGAGGAAACCGTTGATGAATTAATCCTGTATTATCTGGACAGGTCCGGGCTGAAAAATCCGGACACCGGCCATTTTACCCGGATCTTTTACATAATGTCTTTCCAGAGAAATTTGAAAGCCGCCGGGACATTCGGATATCTCAGCACTGTAAAAAACAAGAAATCGTACGAACGGTTTCTGCCCAGGACATTTGAATATATATGGAGTTATTCAAAAAAATATGATGAACTTAAAGAAGCGGCGGAAATTCTGAGGAAGTATATAAGTTACTAACCCCTCACAATACGTTGGCGGGTAAAGTTATTGAGTTAATAAGTTATTAAGTCCTGATTTATCCGTTATTCTAATAACTCAATAACCTAATAACTAAATCCAAAGGATTTTATTATGCAGGCAATGCTTTTATCAGCGGGTTACGGAACGCGCCTTAAACCCATTACCGACTATATCCCTAAACCGTTAATGCCCATACTGGAAATACCTTTGATTATACTGACAATCAAGAGGCTGATCTCATCCGGTTTTACAAAAATCGTGATAAATACATACCATCATGCGGATATCATAGAAAATGTTATAAAAAAAACTGGCATCGCGGGCGCGGAGATAATAATTATCAGGGAAAAAACCCTTCTCGGTTCCGCCGGAGGAATCGCCAATGCCGCAGAATTCCTCAAAAGCGACATCTTTTTCGTCATAAATTCCGACATCCTGTTCGATATCGATTTCAAGCGCCTGAAAAATTTTCATATCGCTAAAAAAGCATTAAGCACTCTTGTCCTGAGAAAAGACGCGGACCGGAAAAAATTCGGCATTATTGAAACGGATGCCGGCGGGCGCATAGTAAGATTCCTCGGGAAACCCGCCGAAAAGCGTTCCTCTTCGGAATATATGTTCTCGGGAATTCATGTTCTAAGCCCCGAAATATTCAATGTCCTGAATATAGAATTTTCCAATATCTGCCGGGATATATACCCCAAATTAATGGAAACCGAAACTTTAATGATGGGCTATGAGTTTGACGGATACTGGACAGATATAGGCACCCCGGCAAATCTTTTCCGCGTAAACAGGGATATGCTCTATTCCAAAAATCCTGAATGGATTAACGACTTTCTGCCGCCTATAACACCGGGCGGCTATTATATAGGCAAAAACTCCGTTGTTCCGGCAAACACGGAAATAAGGGAAAACACCATCATATCAAATGATTGTGTCATCGGAGACAATTGCCTGTTTCGGGACTGCCTGATTTTTCCGGGTACGAAAATACCTCCGGGATCCATTGTCACAAATCGCATAAAAGGGAATGATTTCTCGGTGCGGATATAAGAATAAGCGCTTAAAATTCTTCGTCTGTTTCTCTTTTGCTTGTCTGCTTCCTGTTCTGTGTATATTACCACCAGGCTTCCGCCTGGACACCTACCGATATTCCGTCTTTATCGGTCTCATAAGCGGAACCGCCGACAAGACCTTTAAATTCATTTGTCCATCCGGCATATGTAAAATAAGCGCGGATTACAGGCCGCCCGAAAAATGTATTGTCTATCCTTATTTCCGGCGCAACGGTAAATTTATATAACAAACCGTGATAACCGCCCAACTCGCTATCCACATAGTCAAGGCCTCCCTCAAACGCAATCGCCAGGTTCTCCGTAAAACAATAAATAGGCCTTGCGCCCGCCGAAATCCACGTTATCCTCGAATCGCCGGGCTGCCCTTCATCTTTGACCTGATAAATGAAATCGCTCATCATTGTAAAATGGTCGCCAATCTGGATAACATTACTTTCCGTGAATCTCCATTGCCATGAATCCTTAAGTCCGGGAGTCGGATCCTGAAGCGTGGGGCCGAAATTAGAACCGCTTCCTTTGCCGTATTGAACTGTTATCTGATTATAACCTGTCGGGTCATAGTTATGGACATGCATAAATCCCGTAGCCAACCCTCCCGTGCCGGGATAACTGATATCCGCGCCGTTATTGCTGTAAGTATCCCCTTTAACACCGGAAGGGGCCAACCAGAACATCCCTTTTCCAAAAGGGACCGTCACATCATAGATTCTCATATCAATCGTATTCTTCGCTATCCTTCCCCTGCGGGGAAATTCATAACTGTCGCTTGAGCCTCCGATGTAAGCGACAGCAAGCTTAGCATCGTCAAAAGGAAGGGATATATCTTCCACTCCCCCGCCGTAACCGCTCATATCAAACGGATAGAAATCATTTATATGTATGTCATGCCTTTTGTAAAACCTCTGCCCCGCCCAGAACTTGATCTCGGGCGACCAATCCCACCCGAGATTGCCTGCTTCAACGAATGACTCTCTTATCATAAATTTATCGTCTTCCGTATCCCAGTTCTTAAGCTGCTCTGTATGAAACGCAACCCTGACCTGAACTTTAAATTGAGCCCCGTCCGGCTGTTCGGGTTTGAAATTATTAACGAATGCCAGTTCGCCGTATGTTTCTGTCTCATTGCCCAGCCTGTATTTCGCGTCCGCGCCGGGCGCTATAAACGCCACCTGGTCCCCCCCTTCGCCGTTAATTCCGAAACCCGAACGGAGATACCCGTGGAATTCAAATCCTCTTGTAACATAAGAAGGCAGATTGTCAAAGAAAGGAGTGCTCGATTTCAGAAGGTCTTTATACGGAGCCGCCTCTTTCTTTGAGGGAAGCGTTTCGGGTTGTTTTCCCGGCGCCGCTAAAACCGTTACCGGGATACCTTCTTCCCTGGAGATTTCTTCCCTGTCTTTAACCGCATCTTTCTCATTCGCTTCCGTCACGATGCTTTGTATTTCTTCCCCTCCTTCTTTCATCCGGGAAACCTGTTGTTCAAGGGATTTCAACCGTTCCTGCAAAATTTTCATCTCCTCCGTATGCTGTTTTTTCATAAGCTCTATCTGTTCTTTCAGCAGTTCAATCTGTTCATCGCTTCCCGAAAGCGCCTTTGTGTTTATCAAACTGCAAATAACAACCATCGCAAAAACAAGAGGGAAATTACACAGCCTTCTCATCCGGTCAAATATACCTCTTCGTATTAATTCCGTATTTTTTCCTGACTTCATCTATTTTTTTAAGCTGCCGCCCGCTTAAAGTTTTGACATGCCCTTTCAGCGAACAAATAAACATAATAAACGCAAAATGCTCAAGCTTTTCAAGCTTCATATAAGCTTCCATCAAAGTCCGCCCTACGGTGAGCGTTCCGTGCCTGTCTATTATCATCGCATCACATTTTGTTATGAATTCCGCCGTCGCTTCCGGGCTTTCGCCGCTGCTCGGAGTAGCATAAGCCGTAACAGGAATTTTACCGAAAATCATATAGACTTCCGGCAGGACGATTTTTCCAAGATCGATTCCCGCTACGCTGCAGGCAACCGCAAAAGGCGCGTGCGAATGTATAGAAGCGCTGATATCCGGTCTTTTTTTAAATGCCGCGAGATGCAGCTTAAGCTCCGAGGTCGGGTTCCCCTTTCCAGAAATCTTTTTCCCGTTCAAATCCGTTATTATTAAATCTTTCGGGAAAAGAAACCCTTTGGGTTTGCCGGAAGGGGTGGAAAGAATCCTGTTCCCTGAAAGGCGGCACGCGATATTGCCGTCTGAAGCGGAAACAAAACCTTTATCGTGCATTAACTTTCCGATAAAGATTATTTCCTTCCTTAAAATATTCTCGCGCGGACTCATAAATTTCTCCTCTGTCTTACCATTATTTTACAGGAATTGATTACCAGCAGAACAGCTACAATAAAAAGAAAAAGGGAAATCGCGGAAAGAAGATAATTCCCCGTCTTAAAGTGATTGACCAGCAGTATTATCAAAGAAGAAAGGGTAACAACAAGCATAAAAACAAACGGCCACAGTAAAAACCATTTCGCCCTCGAGAGCCTGGACATCCAGAGCGCAACAGCCAGCAGGGCAAGACAGGCAAGCAGTTGGTTGGAGGAACCGAATATCGGCCACATTTCATTAACGCCTCCGCTGAATATCAGCAGGGCGCTCACTGACACCGTGACTAAAGTCGCTATATACCTGTTGTTGGCCAGAACAGGTTGTTCGGAACTTCCTGTTTTTTCGAAAAATTCCTGGAAAGCATATCTTGCCAGCCTCGTCGCGGTGTCAAGCGTCGTCAAAAGGAACGAAGCTACGGCCAGAGAAGCAAATACTATCCCTGTTTCCTCAGGGATGCCGATTTTCGTGAGAAAATTACCCACGCCGTTCGCGAATATCTCAACAGCGCTCCCGTTACCGCCCGGCCGGCCTGTCATATACCCGGCGGCAATAAGCGCTATTACCGCAAGAACGGCTTCCAGCAGCATTCCGCCGTAACCGATAAACTTGGCGTCCTTAAAAGAATCTATCTGCTTTGAAGTGGTCCCTGACGCAACCAGGGAGTGAAAACCTGATACGGCGCCGCAGGCGATAGTTATAAAAAGAATGGGAAAAAGAGGTTCATTATCAAGAATAAACCCGTTAAAAGCCCGAACTTTCATTTCAGGATTATAAAAAACCAGCCCGGCCAACGCCAGGCTTATCAAGGCGAACAAGAGGAAAGAATTTAAAAAATCCCGGGGCTGCAAAAGGACCCAGACAGGTATTATAGAAGCTATGGCAACATAAAACAGAAGAAGCAATTTCCAGACAGTTTCCGTACTACCGCCGAAAACATCAACCGGAATGGGATATTTAACCCCTATCCACATACAGATAAATATCAGTATGACACCGCATAGTGTCGAAACCCACAAATTAACCAGGTTCAACCTGTTTGCCAGGCCGAAAATGACAGCGACCGCCATAAACATCAGCGAAGCAGTCGCAACCGGGCCTCCGTCGCGCCCTACAAATGTCTGGGCCACAAGATTGGCAAAGACCGCGATAACCAGAAGCAATGTGAACCATGAAAAAACCAGGAAAAAAAACTTTCCTTTTTTCCCCAGGTCTTTTTCTATTATGGTGCCTATCGACTTTCCGTCGTTCTTGGCCGAAATTACTATGGAGGCAAAATCATGGACGCCGCCGATAAATATGGAGCCCATTATTATCCATAGAACGCATGGAAGCCACCCGTATTTTATCGCGATTATCGGCCCGACAATAGGCCCGGCGCCGGCGATCGAGGCAAAATGATGGCCGAACAAAACATACCTGTTTGTCACCACATAATCGATGCCGTCCTCTCTGGTTCTCGCGGGGGTCGGCCTGTGAATATTCGTTATCAATTTGCTTCTTATGTAATTCGCATAGGTAAAATATGAAACTGCGATGAGCAGCATGCTAAAGGACAAGATCCATAGAGAACTCATGTTAGAACAAACCTTTCCTAAACTTTAAACAACAGATACCTTAAAAGGAACACCGCGCCGAGCAGATAAGCCAGCCAGCTCGTTTCTTTGATTCTGCCCGAAAAAAGTTTCATCACAGGATACGCTATGAAGCCGAACGCCAAACCGTTGGAAATGGAACAAGTCAGAGGAATGCCCATCATAGTAAGGAACGCGGGTATGGATTCGGAATAATCCGTCCATTTGATATTAACAACATTTTTTGTCATCATAGCCCCTACTATTACCAGAGCCGGAGCCGTAATAGCTTCATAAGACGCAATGGTTTTTATCAGCGGGCTGAAAAATACGGCAAAGACAAAAAACATCGATATAAAAACACTTGTCAGGCCAGTCCTTCCGCCTGCTTCGACTCCCGATGCGCTTTCAATATAACTTGTCACAGTACTTGTGCCCAGACAGGCGCCGGCCACAGTGCCGACAGCATCCGACATCAACGCCCTGTTCGCGCGCGGCAACTTATTGTCCACGATAAGGCCCGCCTGCTCACTTACTCCTATTATTGTCCCTATCGTGTCAAAAACATCCATGAAAAGGAAAATGATTATAAAAGACAGGTAATCCTGAAAGGGAAGTTTTTTAAATATCCCCGCGATATCCATTTTGAAAAAAGTCGGCTCAATAGACGGCGGTCTTGAAACCAGTCCCGCAAACTCGATTTTACCCAAAACCGCGGCCAGAACGGCCGAACATATTATTCCTATAAGAATAGCCCCTCTGACCCTCCTCATAAGAAATACAGCTATTAAAATAAGGCCGAAAACAAAAATACCTATGTCTTTTGATAATATATCGCTGTTCATCTGGATAAGTGTCCCGGGCCCGGCAATAATCAATTTAGCTTTCTGCAGACCGAGAAAGGCTATGAATAGACCTATTCCCACGGCTATCGCGTTTTTCATGCTGGGACTGATAACATTCAGCAATTTTGCCCTTATATTAAATAAAGCCACCAGAAGAAACAAAACGCCCGACAGGAAAACTATTCCCAGAGCTATCTGCCATGAGTTCTGCACTCCCATCGCGGAAATGGACATAATAACCGATACAAAGAAAATGTTCTCCCCCATTCCCGGAGCCTGGGCAATCGGATAATTGGCATAAACACCCATCATAAACGTGGCAATTGCCGCAGACAAACAGGTGGCAATCATTACGGCATTGAAATCCATCCCCGTGGGATTTCCGTTAAAATCAGCAGATAAAATAGCGGGTTGCACAAAAACAATATAAGACATTGTGAGAAAAGTCGTGACAGCCGCCACAAATTCCGTGCCGACATTTGTGCCTTTTTCCTTCAGTTTAAAAAACCGTTCCAGCATTGCCCGCCCTTTTAACATGCTTTATTTAAAATATTTGCCTATTATTATATCCAGTTTCTTGATTGTCGCCGCCGGTATTGCTTCCTTCGCAGTAACAATGGAAGCCGCCAGCGCGTTCCGGCATTGGCAGGTCCTATCCGTTTTTGCAAGCTCGGGAACAAGGACTTTTACCAGACTCTTGGCTTTGGAACTGTTTTTATTAAGACATTCCACAATCATCTCGAGCGTAACGCTTTCATGGTCGGGGTACCAGCAGTCGTAATCCGTAACCATTGCCACCGTGCAGTAACATATCTCGGCTTCTCTGGCCAATTTCGCTTCGACAAGATTGGTCATGCCTATAATATCCATGCCCCACGAACGGTACAAATGCGATTCCGCTTTTGTCGAAAAAGCGGGCCCCTCGATATTAACATATGTCCCCTTGCCATAAACCGTGATCCCCGCCTCAACAGCCTTATCATAAACAACTTTCCTGAGTTCATCGCAGAACGGTTCGGCAAAAGGGATGTGGGCGACTATTCCCTCACCGAAAAATGTCGCTTTTCTCCCGGAATTAGTCCTGTCGACAAGCTGGTCGGGAATTACAAAATCGCCGGGCTTGATATTTTCTTTAAGGCTTCCGCATGCGCAGAAAGACAGTATTTTTTCGACGCCCAATTTTTTCATTCCGTAAATATTGGCCCTGTAATTAATGTCGCCCGGTATTACATCATGGGCCCTGCCGTGCCTCGGGAGGAAGACAACTTCAACTCCGCCTATTTTTCCGGTAATAAAATTATCCGACGGCAGGCCGAAAGGGGTTTCAAGTTTTCTTTCCTCTAATCCGGTAATCCCGTCTATTTTATACAGCCCGCTTCCGCCGATAACACCGATCTTTACCATTAAGCCCTCCTGTTTAATTGTCTTTTTTCATGTCCGAGCCGCTTATTTTACAGATAATTTCAGGCCTGTATTTCACCTGTTTTTTCAGAAATATATTCCCTAAATACATTGACAAGCCGCCGGAAAGCATTCCCAGGAACAGAAAAAGAAACTTGACCGATGAAGGGCTCATAATCTTAGCGCTCTGAGAAATATTTTCACCCGCTGTCAAAAATAAAACGAGAAAAAAAGCCGGCAGGAAAAAAGTAAACAGGGCCGAAAAAAATCTTTCTGCGGTATTAATACGAATTTTTACCCTGTCTCCCTTTCTGGCGCCCGGATAAACACCGCAGGATAACTCGCCTGAAGTTTTACTGCCCCGGCACATCCCGCAGGCTGAACATTCGGATGCGGCGTCAACCCTGATTACAACCTCTTTTTCATCAACGCTTATTACGGTTCCTGTTTCTTCTTTAATCATTCATATAACCTTTGAATATCAATATAAAATAATAAAGAATTTAATTTTGTCTTTTGATATTATACTAAAAGGCGATAATTCAAATAAACTTTTATTAAATTATTTTCTTATGATTCAATATATTTCTGAAGGTTTTATTCTCGGCCTGTCTACAGGCATAGCATGCGGGGCGACATGTCTTCCCTTTCTGATCCCGGTTTTTTCCTTTAGCGGGAAAAAGAACCTTTTCCATGCATTCGTAATCTTCGCCTTGTTTTCCCTGGGAAGATTCATCGCTTACATGCTTTTCGGAACATTAACCGTATTGACGGGATATTATATTTCCGCTTTTCCTTTATCCCAATTACTTAAAGGCGTCCTTCTTATAACTATGTCCGTTATAGTCCTGTTTCTTATACATTCCGGAGGTATGGCCAATAAGCCATGTATCAGCGGAAAACCTCTTAATAAGATATACCATATCCCACTTTTACTGGGATTTACAGCCGGAATCAATCTATGCCCTCCATTTATACTATTAATAACGGCTGTTTTAAGGCTATCTTCACCCACTTACGGAATTATTATGTTTGCTTCATTCTTCGCCGCTACAACACTGGTTATGCTGCCTTCTATATTCGGCATTTATCTGGTTAAAATACGTTTTTTGTCAACCGCAACACGCATAATCTCAGTCCTTATTGCCATTTACTTTTTTATAATCGGGGCGGCAACAGTCAAAAACCAGATAATAGAAACCGGGAATATTGATTCCCCCGGCCGGCAGGATGTCATATCTCTGGCGCCCGAAGCAGATCTTATACAGCCTTCATCCTTTAACGATTACGTTTTTTGCTGTTATAAAGACCATAAAATAACGGGTTATATAATCCTCTCCGAAGGTTTCGGGAAATTTACAGGTTTCGGCGGCCGGCTGATAACCGCCATAGTAACAGACCCGGGACTAAAGGTTGAAGAATTCAGATTAATCGAACATAATGAAACATGCCCATATGCGGAACTAATCGGAGAATCAGGTTTTTTCGAAAAATTTAAAGGCATTTGCCCGGAAAATTTTAAAGAGAAACGCGCCGGGCTGGATTCTGTTTCGGGAGCAACAATTTCTTCATCCGCAATACTGGACTCTTTCCTCAAATCCTACGCCGGCGCATCCATTTATCTTGAAAACCCCGTATATTTAAGGGAAAAAGCGGATTTTAAATCCGTTATATCGGTTATAATAATAATTTTACCGTTTATTACAGCTTCCCTATATGTATTATTCAAACGGGAAGGTATGCGTTATTTTACCATGTTATACTCCCTCTTTGTTCTGGGCTTCTGGAAAAAAACGATGTTGACCGGCGGACACCTGGCAAATTTTCTAACGGGCAACATCCTGCAGCAATACAATATTGTTCTGCCTGTATTTATAATAACTCTCATCATTTTCACAATCGCGTTCGGCAACCTTTATTGTTCCTTTATCTGCCCTTTTGGTCTGCTTCAGTCCTTTCTGGGCCGCTTAAACAGGAAAAAAATAATAATCAGGGAACCTCTTTCGCGCCTGCTTGAAAAAACCCGCTTCATCCTTCTTTTCGTTATTCTTGCCGCGTATACCGTCAATATAAGGATTCCTTCAAGCAGATTTGAGCCTTTCGGAACATTGTTCGGCTTAAAAGGGGATCTCATAGCATGGCTTATTGTCGTCACGGCTTTTATGTCATCGATTGTCATTGACCGGTTCTGGTGCAGGTTTTTCTGTCCCGCCGGAGCCTTCCAGAAGATACTGTCTTCATTCAGGAATAAAGAATGATCTTTCCCGTGTTTTTTTAACCTATGCTTGTTTTTTCATATATCCGCAGGATATAATTATCCGATAGAAAATAGAAAATATAAAAAAATGAAAAAACCTCTTATAATCTCTTTTTTATTTTTGGCTGTGCTGTTACTGATTGTGTGCGGTCTCGGAAAACGATTTACAGAATCCGCTCCTTCCCTGCTCGGGTCCGTTCACAAAATAACGACTTTCTCCAGGACAGATGCCCTGAAAGCCGACCTGTCTTTAAAAGAGGCTATGTTTTATTCCCCGCTGGACAACGGAAGCGTGCAGTGCGGACTCTGTCCGCGGCGGTGCGTACTCAAGGAGAGCCAAAGAGGCATATGCAGAGTCAGGGTCAATTACGGGGGTAAACTTTATTCCCTGGTTTACGGCAAACCCGTATCCATTCATATCGATCCCGTAGAAAAAAAACCCCTTTACCATTTTCTGCCGGGAAGCATGTCTTTTTCGCTTGCCACGGCCGGCTGCAATCTAAGCTGTATGTTCTGCCAGAACTGGGAGATCAGCCAGTCTTACCCCGAAAATACGCGCCATTTTAACGTTCCGCCGGAAGAAATTGTTTCAAACGCATTGAAAGAAGGCTGTGAATCGATAGCATTCACTTACACAGAACCCACCGTATTTTACGAATATATGCTTGATACGGCAAAACTTGCAAAACAGAAAGGGCTGAAGACCGTCTGGATAACATGCGGATTCATAGAAGAAGAACCCTTAAGGGAATTATGCGGATATCTCGACGCCGCAAATGTAGACCTGAAAGGTTTCAGCGAGAATTTTTACAGCGAATATACCAATTCATCCCTGCGGCCGGTGCTGAAAACTTTCAAAATACTTAAAGAAGAAAATGTACATACCGAATTGACAAATCTGATAATACCCGGCGTTAATGATTCCGAAAAACTGATAAATGACATGTGTTCATGGATTGCGGCAAATATCGGCACGGAAATGCCCGTTCATTTTTCAAGATTCTATCCCCATTACCAGCTGAGAAACAGGCCTCCGACGCCTGTAAAAACACTCCTGGAAGCAAAAAAAATAGCCGAATCAAAAGGCATAAAATATGTTTATATAGGAAATGTCGCGGGAGAAGGCCTTTCCGACACATATTGTCCCAATTGTAAACGCATGCTGATAAAAAGATCGGGATATTACATCGAAATCAATAATATAAAAGACGGGAAGTGCAAATATTGCGGAGCCGGTATACAGGGAGTGTGGGACTTTTAAAATACACCTTTTTTCGCCTTGAAAAAATCGCGGCTGTGGTATATATTCTTGCTCAATCCTAATGCCCACGTAGCTCAACTGGCAGAGCAGCGCATTCGTAATGCGCAGGTTATCAGTTCAAGTCTGATCGTGGGCTCCAGATAAGCAGATTGAAAATTTTATGATGGTGGCCAGAGACGGAATCGAACCGCCGACACAAGGATTTTCAGTCCTCTGCTCTACCTGCTGAGCTATCTGGCCGCAAAGTTCTTTTTAAAGAGGGAAGAAATAATATTATATTAATACTATACTGTCAATGTATTTAAAAATCACTATTTAATTTTACATATAAAATTAAAAGAAGTATAATTAATTATAATGAAAACCAAAAAAACCGAAAAAAAACCCGTTAAAAACAAAGGGAAAGAGCTTATAAAAGACATTTCCCTCTTATGGGTACTGATGACCGCTTCCGACGGCTCCGTTGCTATGGGAGAACTTAACTGCCTGAACGATTTCCTGCAGGCAAAAGGCGCAACCGAAGACGATATAGATGAGATATACCATTTTGTTTCCGTTGAAATGGAAAAATCGCCCGGTGTGGAAATAATAGAGAGAATCAGCGAATCCTATACCGTCGCGGAAAAGATGTCTATAGTCACGGCGGTAAAAAAGCTTTCCGGCTCTGATAAATCTTTTGCGCCCGTTCAGGAAAAACTCATTAAGGAAACCTGCTCCTTTTTAGGGCTCCAGGAAGCGGATATTATATAAATTTTCCCGGAAAATCTCCATAGCAGTCCGGCATATTCTATTATTATATATTATGGAAAAGGATAAGGATAAAACCGTTATAATAGCCGGAGCCGGTCTTCGCGGGTTGTCGGCAGCTTACTATCTTTGCAAAAAAGGTGTTTCCCCGATCGTATTCAGCCCTGCGAAAAATCCGGGCGGGATATTACAAACCGTTAAATCCGGCGAAAACATCTTCGACGTATATCCCAAAAACCTTGCATTGCAGTCTCCTGAATCACTGAAAATGTCACGGGACCTTTATCCCGGGGGAATAAAGACAATAAGCCTGCGTCCTGTATTTTTTACTGAAACCGGATTCAAGACTTATCCCGAAAACCTCATGTCCGTCATAAAGCTCCTGGGCATACCCGGGAGTTTATCATTCCTCTTAAAAAGGTTTGGCGCCCCGGACAGGAGGAGGGGCTCGGAAAACACATTGGAATATCTTGCGGCAAGACATATCGGAGAAAGATTATACGGGCTTTTTATCAGGGCTTTTCTGGAAAAGATGTTCGGCGCGCCCTGTAAAAACCTGAGCCCTTTCTTATGGGCAAACCTCAGTTCTTTCCTGGTCCCGATAGAGCAAAACGGTCTCACTTCGGGAAACAATACTTTTTACCCGGATAAGGAACCTCTGCGGTTAACCGACAGGCTTTTTTTATATTTAAAGCGCAAAAACACAAAATTCATATTTGAAGCGCCCCTCAAAGAAACCGAGATCTCCCGGAACACAATCACAAAAATAGTGGCGGGAACAAGGGATTATTTCCCTGATAAACTGATTTTGGCATATCCGGTTCATAATTTTATAAATTCAATTATCTCTCTGATTCCCCAAAACGTCAGGGACGCGTCATCAAGCCTGCGCGCAAGAAACCTTTTATGCGTCAATATCTTAATTAATGCTCCGGGCCGGGCCGGACGAGGACCCGTATTCATATCCAACCCCGGGATAGGCGCTTCAATAGCCCATTTTTTCTTTAACGCCGGAAGGAATGACACCTGTTCGGGCATAACTTTATTATATTTCTGTGACTCCAAAGATGAACTGTGGGATAAAACAGATGAAGAAATAACAAACAAGGCATTATATGAACTGAAAACAATGGCTCTTGCTGAGCCGAAATTATTTATAAGAGCGGACGTCCATCGATTCGAAGAAGCGCTTCCCGTATATGAAGCCGGCTTTGAAGACAAAATAAACATAATCAAAAATTATTTTAACCGGATAAAAAACATCCGATTATGCGATCCTTCACCCGTTCCGGGGTTTGTGGAATATGAAATGGCGAGCGGCATAAAAGCCGCAAAATCAGCGGTGGAATCTATATAGACAGCAGAACATAAATCCTGCCGTCATACCGGTATCTTATAAGTTCCCGGCCCTGAGGTAAATCGGGCGCGTCTTCCGCCCTTGTTATTATATACATATTCCCGCGGTCCTTAAGGATCCGGCTGAGCTCATCCGGTTTTATTACCGGGAGCGGCCCGCCCAGGTAAAAAATGAGTTCGGCATTCATGAACTTATAGGTATATATATCCCGGATATCTATCTTATCTTCCTTTATCTTGTCCGCAAAGCCCTTAAAAGAAGAATCCGGATATATTTTTTTATGAAGAAAGAAAGAATCGGCAAGCGCTCCCGCCGTCACCGCCGACACAAGGACACAGGTTATTATCATAAGATATTTTTTCGCGCTTTTACGCTTCGCGATATCACCGGCAAACCAGCCTGTTATAAGCGCCATGGGAGGAAACCCCAGCAAAGCATAATGAGGCTGCTTGTTGGGCGTTAAAGATAAAAGCACCAGCGAAACAAAAAACCATACCAGAACAAAAAGCATCTCCCTGTTTTTTTCCTTTTTTACCAGCGCAAAAAAAGCCGCCGCGTACATAAATACCGTCCAGGGGGCAAAACAAATAAAAAGAGTGTATAAATAGTAATAAAAAGGGCCCGGGTGGTCTATCCCTTTGATAAATGCTATTTCAAGTTCATCTCTGAATACCGCGGATGCTATTCTTTTTTCATGGAAGACGGCAAGCAGATACCAGCTTGAACTGAGGACGATACACAGCAATATGCCGGCGGGATTAAGCCATTTCTTGAATTCATCGAATCTTTTCATCAGCAAAAGCAATGTCAGAAAAGATACAAACGGGATAACAAAACCGGCGGGGCCTTTGAGATTAACGGCCACTGCCCCGGCAATGTACCCCAGAATATAAAATAACCGCTTTCTTTCCCGCGAAGAAAGCGCCAGATACCAGAACATCTTCGTGAATAAAACACAAAGTAAAAGGGCCATATCAATTTCAGCCAGCCGTGAATGTTTTATAAATTGAAATGCCGTAATCATCACAAGCGATGAAACCCGGGCTTCCAGTCTCCCGAAAAGCCTTATACCGAGAAAGAAAAGACCCAAAGCGGCTATATAGGCAAACAGGACTGAAGGAAACCTGGCGCTGAACTCGTTTATTTTTCCAAAACATTTATATGACAAAGCGACTATCCATGTCATGAGAGGAGGTTTCTTTAATCTCGGGGCGCCGTTAAGCGTGGGAATAAGCCAGTTGCCGTCCTCCAATGCTTCCCTGGCGGTAACGGCAATCCTCGCTTCCTGTGTCCTTTCAACGGGGATATTCCAATATCCCGCGAATGAAGTAAGAATAAAAACCGCGGTAATTACAAGTATATCGAATTTATAATCTGACAAAAAAGTCTTCAACTTCTTTTACCGTGTTTTAAATATCGCAGGGTCAAACAACTCTTTTCTTATGGATAAAATACAAATTGCGGAAATACACTACGCTGTTAAAAAGATAACCAAGGATAAAAAACGGGTCTCTTACGTAGAAAAGACCGTATGCCAGGAGAAGAAGGCTTCCTATAATGCTTAGATACCAGAAGGAAACCGGAATAACGCTTTGTTTCTTCTTTTCGCTTGCTATCCACTGGACAAGGAACCTGGAACTGAAACAAATCATACCCACAGCCCCTATTATCGCCCATGGACTTTTCAGCCTGCCCGCTATTTCAAAGAAATAATTCGCTATCTGGCTCATTTTATCTCTCCTGTTTTACTGAATAATTAAGCATCCGTTTTTTCATCCACCTGACCGCCAGCATATCGGCAAAAGATTTAAAAAGCCTGTTCCAGACACCGTATTTTGATTTACCGTACATCCTTTTCGAATGTCCGACGGGTATCTCCGCGACTGAAAAACCTTTCATTTTAAAGAGCGTCGGAAGAAAGCGGTGAAAGCCGTTATACATAACAATACTTTCGAAACACTCTTTCCTGAACGCGCGATAGGTGCACCCGGCATCGGTAATTTTATCCTGGAGCACGCTGTTCCTGATAAAATTAGCCGTCCGCGAAGACATATTTTTAATAAAACCGTCTTTCCTTTTTCCCACCCTGGTTCCGCAGACGCAATCGAAATCCCTTATTTTTTCCAGAAACGCGGGAATATCTTCGGGTTCATTTTCAAGGTCGGCATCGATAGTCATAAGGATTTCACCTCTGGAAGCTTTCATTGAAGCGTTTTCAGCCGCGCTTTCCCCGGAATTTTTTTCAAATTGAAGGCAGCGCAGGGACGGGCATTTTGTTTTCGCTTCAATCATCGCTTTCCATGAATTATCCGTACTGCAGTCATCCACCATAATTATTTCATACTTGCAATTTTCTTTCCCCATAACTTTAACGATACGATCCACCAGAATGGGGATATTATCTTCCTCATTGAAAACGGGGACACAAATTGAAAGGTATACGCCTGTCTCGGAATTTTTCATATTATCTTCCTGTAAATTCCTTGATGCATCCCGCCACAAAATCAATCTCTTTTTCAGTCAGATCGGGGAACATCGGAAGAGACAATATCTTATCAACGGCTTCTTCCGTTTTCGGCAGGGATATATCTCCAAAAAGATTTATTATCGCCGGTTGTTTATGGACAGGAACGGGATAATGTATGCCGGTCCCGATTCCCTTCTGCTTAAGGAAATCCCGAAGTTTGTCCCTATCGGCAACTTCTATTACATACATATGGAAAACATGCTCTGATAATTTCCTGATTTCGGGAATTTTTACCACTCCCTGCAGCAGAGATGAATACCTTGCCGCATGTTTCCTTCTTTTTGCGTTTAACTCATCAATAACCCGAAGCTGGCACCGGCCGACAACTGCCTGAATCTCGTTGAATCTCATATTGAAACCAATCTCATCATTGAAAAATTTACTTTTTCTGCCATGATTCCTCAGCGCAACCACTTCGTCGGCAAGAGAATCGTCATTTGTGGCAATTCCTCCCCCGTCTCCATATACGGTAAGGTTTTTTGACGGGTAAAATGAAAAACCCGAAGCTATCGTAAGGCTGCCTGCCTGCTTGCCGTTATATTTTGCTCCGATGGCCTGCGCGCAATCTTCAATTATAAACAACCCTTTTTCTTCGGCGATAGCCATTATCTCTTCCATGTTGGCAGCCTGTCCGTACAGGTGAACGGGCAAAATACCCGCGGATTCCGGAGTTATTTTTTTCCTCAGGTCATCAGGATCCATACAATAAGTTTCATCAATATCGACAAAAACCGGCTTTAACCCGACATGGCATATCGGCTCCACGGAAGGAAAAGCGGTCAGGGACGGGAGAAGGATTTCTTTTCCTTCTTCGATATTCATGGCCTTCAATAGAAGATAGACCGCGGATGTCCATGAATTTGAAAGGACAAACCTTTTCACACCCAGATAACAGGCAAGCTCTTTTTCAAACGACCCGGACTCCGGCCCTAAAATAAAATTACCCGAATCAATAACCTTCAGGATACTATTTCGGATTTCCTGCGATTCATATACTTTTGACAATGGTATTTTTCCCATTTCCTGAACCTTCCTTTCAAGCTAAATCAATAATTCCGCCGGATTTCGAGGATTCATACGCCGCTTCAATTATTTTTACCACATTATAACCGTCCCATCCGCCGGCCAGCGGTTTTTCCCTGGTCTTTACACAATCAATAAAACTGTTCAACTCCAGAACAAGAGGTTCCGCCTGCATTATTTCCTGCGTGATAACCTCTCCCTGAGTCGCAACCCACGTGTTCTTATTTCTTATATGAGTATTCTTGTATATCTTAATTTTGTCCTGAGAGGAACTAAAATCACACTCCAGCGTGGCCTCAGAGCCGATGATTACAACCTCTCTCTTTTTATGCGGCCGAAAATAATTTGCTCTTACTTCGGCTTCCGCATTTTCATATATCAAAGACACCCAGGAAGCATCATCCATGCCCCTGCCCAGGTTATCATTAAGCCTGGCTAAAACTTTCTTCGGCACACTACCCATAAGGTAATTGAACAAATCAATAAAATGCAGCGAATCGGACCATGTGACTCCCGCATCCATTCTCGGCCTTTTAAAACCGTAAAAATTCCCTATCATCCACTGGATTTTTCCCAGAACCCCTTCCTTTATCTGCTGAACCATAAATGCCGTTGCGGGGTCAAAGCGGAAAACATGTCCCACCTGAAGGATCAGTTTCTTTTCTTCGGCGGTTTCAGACAGCTTCTTACATTCCGAAGATTTTAGAGTGAGAGGTTTCTCGATAAAAACATCTTTTCCTTTCTGCATGGCTTTAAGGCATAAAGAGTAATGGGTATCGGCAGGAGTGACAATATCCACCGCGTCCACTTTATCAATGAAATCATCCAGAGAACCGGAAAAATTCTTCTCGGGAATATTGTTGTCCAACGCATATTTTTTTGACTGCCCGGAAGGATCCGCCACAAAAACCTCGGCGTTAAGCATCTTAAGTATTCTTAAATGGTTGCTTCCCCACCTTCCCAAACCCGCAAGTAATATTTTCATTTTTAATGCTCCATAAGTACATTTAATTTTTAAACTTAAGTTAGATATATTACTGCATTTAAACGGGAACTTTCAACATAAAACATTATATCTTGACAAATAATTCTTCAGGTTTTATCGTAAGATACTGGAAATTAGAAAGTAAGAGAAGAGGGAAGGGTTCATGAAAGGCGAAAGACGCAGATTCCAGCGTTTAAAGATTTCGGGCACTATAAAAGTTTTCAAAAAGGGGTTTATCGGCAAAAGCGAACCCATACATGTCCATATATCCGATATATCACGGGCGGGAGCTAAAATCGTAAGCGCCGTTTCTCTGAATCAGAATGTCAACGTAATACTTGCTTTTAAGTCAAAAGACATGATTAATCCCATTGAAATCAAGGGGAAAACACTGTGGTCAAGACCGCTCGACCTTAAAGGAAAACAGTTTATCATGACCGGCATAAAATTCTCAAAGACCTGCGATAAGGAGTATGAAGATATCGCCACAATGCTCATAGCTCACCTGGGGTGATAATACGTCTTGAATTAATGACAATAAACTAATATAATGTCTTTATATAAAAGACTTGAATATTTTTTCATCTTTAACTATAATTTGCAGATAAATTAAAAAAAAGGAGTGTGGAATGAAGAAATTTGTTTGTTTGGCAGTTTGTATCGCTTTTGTTCTTTCTCTTTCTGTTCCTGCTTTTGCGGTGACAAGCAAGAGAGAAAGAGGCATGCCTTACCAGGGAACAGATCATCCGAAGATCAACCCTTCAAGTGTTAAACAGAAAACATCTGATACCCTTGGTAAAACTGAAGGCAAAAAACTTGAACGCACACCCGGCGGAGCAAGAGACTGGGCAGCTGACCGCAGGACAGAAGACCAATCTACAGCCCGCCCTTCCGGACGTCAGCATGTAGAAAACTGGAAAACAAAAATCTGCAATAAAATAGAGCGTAAAGAATAAATTTTTCATTGGTTTTTTCGCCCCGGTGGCTTATTGTCACCGGGGTTTTTTTATTTTGCCAGCCGGATTGATTGTGCTGTATAATCTTGCCAACCTTAAACTATAACGAAAGGAAGCAGTATGAGCAGCCGGACTTTTTTCTTCATCATAATCTTTCTTATTGCCGCAACCTCAGGCCTGGCTTCGGTCAGAAGATCCCGTTTCTCAGATATGGAAGAAAGCAACCTCGTCAAAAACGGCAATTTGCAAGGCGGGACTGAAAGCTGGAATACATGGCAGCCGAAAGACTCCGCTGAATTTACCTTCAACAAGAGATCCGGATATCTCAACATTACAATACCTGATTCCTTTTCCCTCGCAACATGGTATCAGCCGATAAAAAGCTTTCGAAAAGATAAAACCTATAAGGCGCAATGCCTGATAAAAACAAAGGATATCCTTTCTTCAAGCCCATGGGGTGGAGCACAGCTTAAAATCGAGTTCTGGGAAAAAGGGAAATGGGCGGGATATGTAGCTTCTCCCACTATGCAGGGGACTCATATCTGGCATAAGACGGAATGCCGGTTTCAGGTACCTGACAATGTAGATGAAATACGAATATGCCCGTTCATGGTAAACTGCAAAGGCTCTGCCAGTTTTAAAAATTTTTCAATCACGATATCCCGGCCGGCCGGGATACCTGAATTCCCTGAAAACGGAAATATTGACTCATTTGGGGGATGGGAAAACATAACAGGAAAAAAAACAGGCTTTTTCCATGTGGAAAAAATAAGAAACAGATGGTGGATAATCGATCCGGCGGGAAACACATTTATTTCCATGGGAGTTAACGCGATGGCCTACAACGGCGATGAAGGACTGAATACGGGCGCAGCGCGCTATCGCGATACAGTATCCGGAAAATATGAAACACGCGGCGAATGGGCGGACAACACCATAAAAAGAATAGCGGGACTGGGATTTAACACTGTCGGCAGCTGGTCCGATGATGAAACATTTAATGCGGGCATGCCTTATACAAAGATACTTTACATGGGCGATAACGCGCTGTACCGGGGAGGCATAAGCATTGGATGTTTTGCCGATGTTTTTTCCGATGAGTTCGTTGCGTGGTGCGAACAAATCGCAGAAACGGAATGTGCCGCGAGAAAAGACGACCCTCTCCTGCTGGGCTACTTCCTTGACAATGAAATGAAATGGATGGGGGGATGGGAAGACAACCCGAAACCGCTGCTCAACCGCTATATAGAATCAGGTGAATCAAAAGGCAAAACCTGCGCTATAGAAATGCTCAAGCATAAATACGGGACTGTCGAAAAACTCAATGAGGTATACAACATCCATTCATCGGACTGGAATAATATCAACTCCCTTCCGGCGAGAAAAGGATTTTTCGATAAGGCTGTCCGAGACCAATTGGATTTCCTCGGTCTGGTGGCGGAGCGATACTTCGAAGTGACAACGAGAACTATAAAAAACTGCGACCCCAATCATATGATACTGGGCTGCCGGTATGCGTATAATACAGCAGATGAGGTATGGACAGCATCAGGGAAATTCGTAGACATAAACTCCGTCAATATATACGATCAGATCCCCGCGGAAAGAACATTGAAGCGCTGTTATAAACTAAGCGACAGGCCGATTATGATAACCGAATTCTCTTTTAAAGCGATGGACAGCGGACTTCCCAACATCAAGGGAGCGGGAACACCCCTTCTCACGCAAAAGGACAGGGCGGAATATTACACCCGTTATGTAACCGAAACGGCAAAGCTTCCTTTTCTTGTCGGTTTCCACTGGTTCAAACTGACCGACCAGCCTTATGAAGGCAGAGCCAATCCGCCCGACGGGGAAAATTGCAACTACGGAATCCTGAACGAAAAGGACGAGCTTTATGAAACACTCGGCGATGCTATGAGCAATGTTAACAAAGCCATATATAACCTGACAAAGTAGCGCTACGAATTTTCGTTTATAATCTGTATCGCTTCTGACTCGTCTTTGGCGTATTTCAGGCGTGTTCTCGCCTCCTGGTCTGTAAGCAGTTTTGCAATCGCTGCAAGTACCTGCAGGTGGATTTCCGGTGTTTTGTCGGGCGAAACAACCATGAACACTATACTGATAACATCTCCACCTGCCCCGCCGAATACGAGTTCCCCGCCTTTCGGCAATATACCAAACGCTATCCCGGGGGTTTTTATATCCGGAATTCTGCCGTGCAGTATGGCAATGCCCTCTCCAAGGGTAATCCCTCCCTGCCGCTCCCTTTCGAGGATAAAATCAAGAACCTCTCCCGAATTATCAATGTAGCCTGCTTTCTTAAGCATATCAATAAGTCCCCAGATAATCTCCCCCCTGTATTTTGCCTTAAAGGGAACTTTAACGCATTCCGGGACAATAAGATCACTGAGTTTAACACTTTCTCCCATTTTCTTTCTTATCACCTCCTCTTCACTTAAAAATTCCCCCCCGCCCGTAACCCATGAACGCCATTTCAATAACGCTCTTTCCGAAATAATTACACCGAAAATCTCGAAAATTATCAGGCCGGGCAGAATAATGCTGAGCACTGTTTCTCCCTCTTTGCCGAGTACCGTCGCGACAAAATATGCTTCTACCGCGGCGACTCCGGCCTGGGGAAGCATCAGCCTGGGCAGACAGGAGGCTATTCTTTTTTCCTGGTGCGTCAACTTACACCCCAGCCATGTCCCCCCGATTTTCCCCGTGCCTCTGGCTAATATATACGCACCGATAAAAATAAAGTTCTCGGGATGAAAAGATTCAATCTTGGCGTTCGCGCCGATAAGGGCAAAAAATACGAGGGTATACATGGAAGTCGCATTTTCAATCCTCAGGGATTTAAAAACTTCGGTACTGTAAAGATTGGCGATAAACACTCCGGCCGCGACAGCGGTGATAAGAAAAGGAAGATGCCAGTGAAGCGCCAGTCCCACCCCGAGAGAGACACATCCTGCGACTATAATAAAAATTTCAACTGAAGGTCCCGGCATTTCGGAAATCAGCCTGGATAAGAATTCGGATCCGGGAAGATAAGATTCCGGGCTGTTATTGCCCTGCGTCTTCAGCCATTTTCTTTCGACCATGAGGCGCAGCACACAAAAAACACCGAAACCAAGCAGGACCGCCAGACCTATGTCCTTTGCGACAGGGATAAAAACTTCGCCAAACCTGATAAGGCTATGGGAATTGGATAACAGCGTTACCTGGCATATAACCGAAAAAATGACTATCTCTATAACATCATCAAGCACTACTATGCCGCCCAGCATATTCCTCATGCTTCCGGCTATGCCGAGCTTATTCATGATGACAAATGTCACTGCGGGAGCGGTTGCAATCCCTATACTTCCTATAATTAACGCTGTGTTCGGGGTAAACTGCGGATATTTAAACCCGAGAAAGAAAAAAACACCTGTTATAAGCACCCATGTGGAAAGAGCCTGGATAATGCATATGATAAGGACATCGTTTCCCACTTTTTTCAACTTCGAAATGCTTAGTTCGTCTCCTATGCCGAATGCTATTATGCTCAGGAATACAAACGTAAAAAAGTGAAGGGAAAGAATAGCCTCTTTATAAGCGGGAACTTTGCTTTCTATACAGAAAAGAAGGACAGGCCCGACTACCAATCCTCCCACAACCTGGCCGACTACTTCCCCTATTTTTATTTTCTTTGTTATTTTCCCGCCGAAATGCGCGGCAAGGACAAGCAGCCCAAGGCTGAGAATCTGCATGTAAAAAACTTCAAATCTCATTTATAATATCCGCATTAAATTCTCAGAAACAAAGAAACACATTTATCAGGGGTTTCACTGCGGACCAATATCTACATTAACCCCTCTTATCATAGGGACAAACCTCACGGGCATCAGAATCTCTTTATGAAGTCCCCCGTTTTCCTTTATTACCCTGTAAAGTTCCTGATAATACGAACCGATAGGCACTATCATCACACCCCCGTCTTTCAGCTGATTTACTAAAGTTTCGGGGATTTCCTCGGGCGCCGCAGTGACTATAATCGCGTCGTAAGGAGCGTGTTCGGGCCAGCCTTTATAACCGTCGTCGCATTTAATAAAAATATTTTTATACCCGAGCCTGTCCAGCCTTTCTTCGGCGCTCCTGGCAAGAGGTTCAAGGATCTCGATTGAATAAACTTTATCAACAAGTTCTGAGAGGACGGCAGTCTGATAACCGGACCCTGCCCCTATTTCCAGAACTTTATCGGTAGGTTTCAGATACGCGGCTTCGGTCATAAAAGCAACTATGTAAGGCTGAGAAATAGTCTGGGAATGTCCTATATATAAAGGATAGTCTTCATAAGCTAACTTTCTGTATTCAGGCGGCACAAAAAGATGGCGGGGAACATCCTTCATTGCCTTAAGAACACGCTCATTCTTAACTCCCCGCGCGGCAATCTGAGTCTCGACCATTTCATTTCTTTCCCGCTGGTAATCTCCGGGGAATATCTGCGTAACAAACAACAATACCAGTATAAAACCCGCGCCTGATAAAATGGCTTTTTTCAATTATCAACACCTGATTTATTATGGTTAAAAAAACATTTAAACTGACCGGACTGCGCTCTTATCCGTTAATCGCCTTGATAAGTTTATCATTGTCTTTTGACCCCATAACCATCATGCAGACACCGCTTCCGGATGAAGTTGTCCCGTAAAGAAAATCAAGGTCTATCCCTTCATCTTTAATCTTTTCGGCAATCATGGAAGCCTCGCCGACCTTGTTCTCGGCAAGAACGGTTACCACATCTCTCATTGACGCGTTTAAGCCGGCCGTATCAAGCAATTCAACAGACTTCCCGCAGTTGTCCGTTAACAGATAAAAACAGGCCTTTTTTTCTTCCCTGAAAGCGCATATTGCTTTTATATTAACACCGCCTTTTGCAAGCTCCGAAGATATTACAAAAAAAAGCCCCGGCCTGTCACCTGTTATAATCCTGACACTTGTTTCCTTAAATGCTTTCATTTAAGCCCCCCGTTTTTCTGCATTTTATCATAAACCGAATAAATACTCTAAAAAAAAGTTTAAACAAAACCGCTAAACAGTGTATAATAAAACATTAACTTCAAATATACGCTTAATATACCGCATGATATTCTGTTATCTGAACTGCAGGAAGGGAGGCGCAAATGATTTACATTGAAGAAAACCCCGCCGGAATAAAAAAAGCAGATATAGTGGGAGGGCTGGCTTCTTATAAAGAAGCCGACAATATTTCTTTCCCCGCCCGGCAACTCAGCGAAGGGTTCAAAAAATACTATCCGGATAAATCGGCGGTTATAATCAACGGAGACAACCATTCCCCGGACGGGACAAAAGAATCATTCCTCTCCGCCGGCACAAATACGCCGGGAATATATGTTTCAACTCCGCCCGGCACACCCGGGAAAGGTTACAATTTCAGAAACATATTTGAAAAAGCCATTGAATTGGGAGCGGAATCCGTCGTGTGTGTTGATGCTGACCTAAAAAGCATCACTCCTGAATGGGTCAGTTATTTTCTGGAACCGATATATAAGGGGTTTGACTACGTGACACCCTTATATGCCCGGCACAAATACGACGGCACAATAACAAAAAACATATGTTATCCCCTCGTTTACGGCTTGTTCGGAATGAATTTAAGACAGCCGATCGGCGGCGATTTTGCGCTGTCCATAAAACTAGTCAGGCATCTCATGTCTCTTGAATGGCACAAGACAACTTTCGAATACGGGATTGATATATTCCTGAGCATGAACGCTATTGCAGGCGGTTTTAACATAGCCGAGACGGGCCTCGGAAGTAAAATCCATAAACCTTCCGCCCCTAAATTGGGCCCTATGTTCCTGCAGGTGGTAGGCACCGCCTTCAATATAATCGGAAAAAGCATCGAAAGAATCAAAAATGTGTCGGAAATACGGGAACTTAAAAAATACGGCCTCAAAGAAATGGGAAAACCGCAGGAGCTTAATATCGACAGAAAAAAATTGACGGGTAATGCCATGGAAGGGTGGAGCCAATGGAAAAATGAATTAAAAAAAGACCTTTCCCGGGATGTATACGCCAAATGGGAAAATATTTTTTCTAAAGAGCCGATTAACAATGATATCTCTCTCTGGGTACAAACCCTCTATGATATGGTGATTTCTTACCAGAAATCAGAGAATAAAGACAAAACCGTTGAAGCGATGCGCTGCCTGTGGTTTGCAAGAGCGGTGGGTTTTATGAATCAGACATGGGATTGGAGCAATGAAAAAGCGGAAGAGGAAATAAAACGCCAGGCACAAGCATTCTTCGATAACAGAAATTACCTCATAGAAAAAATATAATAAAAAGGCGGGAAAATATCCCGCCTTTTTCATATCTGAATAACTTATTCCAAAAAGATATCGTATTTTTTCAGCAATTTTACGGGATTATATGACATTTTAGCTTTCCTCAATCCGGCAACCCCGTCATCTTCTTCCCTGTTTACATATTTATATCCCGAAGCCTCATTTTCAAGAAATTCCCTGTTGATTGCCTGGTATAAACCTTTTACCAAACTTGTCGCCTTTTCCACATGGACGACAAATGTATCCGGATTTAACTCTTCGCCCAGCGTCAGCCCGCTAAGCACGCCGTTTACCTCGAAAACAGCGCCTTTAAGCTCCAGGTAATCGAAATTTTCAAGCATTCTTTTCGCCGCGCAATTCTCTTTCGCCTGCCGGGGGGTAAGGCCGCATTCTTTTCTCTCGCACCACTTATCCAAAAAATCAATGCAGTGTCCGGCGGTATCCTGTTCCAGTTTTATATACCTGTAGCTGTTATTCTTTTTAAACTGGTTATAAAGATTTTTTTTGCTGTGGTATTTATTTCCCTTGAGGGAAATCAGGTCGCCGGCCAGATAAATATATTCAGAATCATCGCGGTTTTCTTTTATTGAAAAAGATTTATCCCCGTTTATAACATTTTTTATAAAATTTTCCGTTGCCCCTTTTAAATGGATTCTGCCGTTCCCGGTTTTAAAATGCTTAAAAACAGCTTTTACGGATTCCAGCGGCTTTCTGTCCCCGACCGGTTCGTAAAAGAACGGGTTATTATCCTGAACGCCCGCAATTATAAGGTTTTCATCAAGAGATGATACGCTTAACTTAAGGATGTCTTTCCAGGAAAACACATTGGCAAACATAAAACCGCAACTTTCTTTTTTATACAAAGATAGATATTTTTTGAAGATATCCTTATGTCCGGGTTGTATGCTTTCAAATTCGGGAAATCCGCATAAATTCATTTTTTGAAACCTTCCTTATTCCAGCTTGCAATTTCAGTCAGACGTTTCCTGTTTTTTTCACAGCGCGTGTCTGCGGGATATCCAATCGTAATGAGATATTCAACTTTAACAAGCCTTCCAAGCCCAAGCTCCTTCTTTAATGCCCCTTCGTTGAACCACCCTACCCAGCAGGTTCCTAATCCGAGATGCGCGGCCTGAAGGCAAAAATGTTCTCCGGCTATCCCTATGTCCGTCAGGCAATAATCCGTTTTCCGGAAATATTTTCCCAAAATGTCCAGATAGATTTTCCTCCGGGACAAAACAGCGACTACAGCCGGCGCCTCCCTCAAAAAGGCATTTATCCCTACAATCCCTCTCAAAGCCGCATCACAGGCTTTTTCTCTTGTTGAAGGTTCGTCAATAACCATAAAACGCCAGGGCTGTGAATTGCATGCGGACGGCGCCAGGCGGGCAGCTTCCAGGCAGGCGATAATTTTTTCTCTCTCAACAGCCTCGTTTTTATATTTCCTGACGCTTCTTCTTTTGTCAAAAACGTCCAAAAGCATATCAATCACCTGATGCAGGCATATAAATATTCCGTTCTATAAGCTTTTTTTCTATCTTAATAAGGTTAAGGACATCCTCCTTATTGTACTCCAAAAGCAGTTCAAGCGCTTTCCTGTCACCCTCAAAAACGAATTTATCCCATAAATACAGAGCCTCCCGCCCGTCAACCCCCATTGTTGTCCTCGATATATTAAGTGTTGATTCAACCGCCTTCATTCCTCCCGTTAACCCTTCTCTCTGGCATATCCACCGCAAATCGCAGGATTCATAGATATCACGCAGGTTAATTCCGAGTCTTTTCCATATAACATTTAAATCAAAACTGTTCCCGTTATACGTAACTATCCTGGAAGCCGTTCCGGGAAGGGCCGCAATAAACTTATCCCTTGTTATGTCGGGCTTAACCATCTGGACAAAACCTCCGGCGGCGCTGAAAAATCCCAGCACCGTTATTTCTCCGGACCGGTTTGTTTCTATATCAAGATAAATGCTCATCTTCCCTCTCACTCAACCGAAATTATAATGTTTTTTTACCGCTTTGCTTATTTCCCATGTGCAATCCATTTTTTCAGGAAAGATTACAAGATCGCCGGCGCCGAATTTTACGCCCCTGCCGCCCTGTGGTGTCACTGTAACTTCTCCTTCCAATATATAGCACGTTTCCCTTTCATCGTAATGCCAGGGAAAAGAGGATGCCTCTTTTTCCCATACAGGCCAGTCGAATACCCCCATTTCAGCCAGTTGTTCTTTGGAAGGGTTATTGATTATTTTTATATCCATATGATACGACCTTTACCTGAACAGTATAGGATAACCGGAAACCTGCACATTATCAATATACACCGCGCGGGCTTCTTTGCCTGATTTTCCTCCGGCAGCCCATAAACGGCAAAGTATCCTGCCTTTCACGGCATTGGGAGGAGCCAGCGCGCTCAATTTAAATATTGCCCACATCTTATAGCATTCCGTAAGGTTTTTGCTGTCGATTTGATGACCTATAATATTCCCGTCTTTATCATACCACTCCAATGAAATCCAGGCATGGGCGATGTTCTCTTTAAGAGGTTCGCGCGGCAGGCTTTTGAGAAATGCGGCGGCATAATATGTCTTTCCAGGCTGTACGTTAAAATCCTGCCAGATACCGGATCCCGCATCTCCAATATTTTTCCACGCCCATAATTTTGCCGAATACAGAGACGTCCTTGATATGAATTTTGTGACTTCGGCTCCCGAAACAGACTGTCCCTCTTCTTCCTCCCCCCACACACTCCAGCCCCTGAAAGTCTCTTCCACGTCAAAGCCGGGATTCGTCAAAAGGTTCTCGGCAAAACAAAATGTCGGAAGAAGGATAACCGATATGATATAAAAAATTCTTTTCATACATTCTCCTGTCTGCTTTTAGATAAGCCCGTTTTCGCTGAAACTAAAATAGCTATCCAGCCCTATGATAATATGGTCTATTACAGTAACATCCACCAATGATAACGCGCTCTTTAATTTTTCCGTCATACTTCTGTCTTCCCCGGACGGACGCAAGCTTCCGCTGGGGTGGTTGTGCGCCAAAATCACATTAACAGCTTTCCTTTTTACCGCATTTTCAACAACTTTTCTCGGATACACCGGCGCCCTGTCCACTGTTCCTCTGCTTATTATATCGTCTCCGAGTATCTTGTTCGAGGCGTTTAAATACAAAACCTTCAATAATTCGTCTTTTTCCGATTGCATGGAAATGCGCAGGTAATCGCACACATCCGCGGCTGATTTAACGGATTTGTTATCAAAAGTTTTCTGTTTCAGATAAAGTTCCGCTACGTCTTTAATGACACTTATGATGTTTAGAACATTTTGTCCGACGCCGGCAACAGTTTTGATGTCATCGGGATCAGCATCAATCAAACCTTTTATGGATTTAAACTGTTTTATCAGTTTTTTCGCGAGGCTTTTTGTGTCTTTGCGGGGCAGGGCATAGAACAATATGAATTCAACAATTTCATAATCCTGCCAACCCGCAAAGCTGCTGGCTTCGTATCTTGCTCTTAACCTTTTCCTGTGTCCCAGATAATCAGAACTCATTTGTCAGTCAGATAATTTCCCGGATTTTGAAGTATATCCCTGGCGCTTTTTTCTATTTTCTGAGCTTTATCTATCATCCCTATTTTTCTAAAAAGCTTCGAGAGCAGCATGAGCATATCATACCCGTTTAAATCTTCCATTCCCTTATTGCCCTGGCGGATCCGGGCCGACGCTTTAAATAAAGAATCCGCCTCGTCATGTACCCCCATCATATAGTTATATATACCCATCAGGTCAATACAATACGCGACTCTTAAGTCATTTTCCCCGTATATTTTCCCGCTCATCTGCAGCGCTTCCTGAATCGGAAGTTCTGCTTTTCTCACATCTTCGCGGAGCAGGTATATAGCCGCCAGTTTTTTTAAAATTGACGCGATATCCGGGCTTTCACCGCCAAAAACTTCTTTTTTAATCGCCAGGGCTTTCTGAAAGTACGGTTCTGCGGCCTCTTCTTTCTCCATCGCGAGATACAGGACTCCCATGTTATTGAGAGTTACCGCCACGGAAGGATGTCCCTCACCCAGGATACCCGTTTTCATTTCCAGCGAAGCTTTGTAGAAATTTTCCGCTTCCGGAAACTTGCCCTGTTTCTTCAAAAGCCAACCCATATTATTCAGCGATACCGCTACACTCGGGTGTTCACCCCCGAAAAAATTTTTCCTGGAGGCAAGAGACCGCTTGAGTAACGGAGCGGCCTCACCAAGTTTATTCCATTTAACATACAAAACCCCCATGCCGTTGAGCGTATCGGCAATGTCGGGGTGCCCGTCATCCAGGAATTTTTCCCTTATTCTCAGAGCTTCTTTCAGATAACCTTCGGATTCTTCATAACGGCCCTGCAAAACATAAAGATCCGCAAGATTGTTCATTGTTGACGCAAGTTCAAGGCTTTCCGTTCCCAGCAAATCATGCCTGGTTTTCAGCGCCTGTTGATAAACAGGCTCAGACTCATCAACTTTTTTCAAATCTCTGAAAATAACACCCTGATTGTTCAATGACCCGCTTACGGGCAGGTTATCGGGCCCGTAAAGGTCCAACCTGATGTCCAGGGCTTCCTTGAAATATTTTTCGGCTTCCGCTAAAGACCCCTGTTCTCTTTTAAGTTCCGCTATATTATTAACCAATAAAGCCGTTTTCCCGCTTTTTTCACCAAAATTTTCTTTTATGACTTCAAGCGCCTTTGCGTAGATTTTTTCCGCTTCTTCATACCGGGCTTTTTCCGAATACACTTTGGCTAAACCGCTCATGCTTAAAAACACTGAAGGGTCTTCCTCGCCCAGGGTTTCCCTTTTTATTTCAACAGCATTCATATAACTCTGCTCTGAAAGGTCATATTTCGCGGCCCTGATATATAATTCGCCCAGATTATCAAGTATAACAGCCCTGCCTATATCCATTGTCCCCGTCAGGGCAACAGCGCTTTTAAACATTTTTTCCGCATCATCGAATTTCCCCTGATGCATATACAATAACCCTATATTGTTATATACAAGAGCCCCTTCCTTATTTTCCATACCCTCTGTCTTTTTAACCTCGAGAAGCCTGTTTAAAAGTTGTTCCGCTTCTTCATATTTTCCCGAAAAGATATAAGCCAGGGCCAGATTGTTCAGGGACATAAGAAGCCGCGGGTCATTCTGTTTCAAAAGTTTATCCCTTACAGAAAAAGCCTGTTTATGCAGAACCAAAGCCTCTTGATACCTGCCCTGCATGCTATAAAGTTCTCCCAGCTTGCTCATCGTATCGGCGGAATCAAGCTTATTTTCTCCGGGAACTTTTTCTTTGATCTGCAGGGAAGCCCTTAACAGAGCCTCTGCTTCGTCAATCTTACCCGTTCTTATATAAGTCATGGCAAGATTATCCATTATTCTGGCTACGGCAGGGTGCTCGCTTCCATAAAGAGAAATCCTTAAATCCAATGCTTCCTGAAAAAAACCGGAGGCCTTATCAAATTCACCCTGTTTATAGCAGAACAGCCCAAGATTATTAAGTGTGATTGAAATGCCGGGATGATTTTTCCCGTAAACCGACCTTTTTATATTCAACGCTTTATTATAGAGCAGTTCAGCCTGATCATAATTCCCCTGAATCTCATAAAGAATAGCCAGATTGTTCATTGTTACGGCAAGGGAGGGATTATCAGAACCAAGAATTTTTTCCTTTAATTCTATCGTTTTTTTATAATAATATTCCGCTTCATTATATTCCTTTTTGTTCTCATATAACTCAGCCAGGGAAATCAGGATCGGGGTGATACTCTTATCGCCGGACCCTAAAACTTTTTCACGTATTGAAAGGGCTCTTTTGTATAGTTCTTCGGCTTCGTCATATCTGCCGTATTCATAATATATTGACGCCAGTTTAAAAATATCTCTCGCGACAACAGGATCATTCGCGCCGTAAAGATTTTCGGACTCCGTCAACTTGTCCCGGGCTTCTTTAACCCTTTGATCTTCCTTAAGAGGATCTATAACCCCTCCCTCGGAAACCCAGTTTTGCTGAGCATAAGCCCCGCAAAAAGGGAAAATAAACAGGTATAATGCCAGTATCAGATATTTGCCCGACGACTTATCTTTTAAATCCACCATGAAACCCGCCTATGCAGATATTTGAAATGAGGTTAAAACAATATATTATCATAATCAAACACAAATTAAATAATATTATGTTCTATGCGGGCATGAAGACCTTATTTCAGTATAATATCGGGCTTCCCCGTCAGGTTATACCTGTAAACGTCCAGGTAACGGGGGTTATCCGGGTCATGGGTATTTTCCCCGGTAACAGGCGGCGCAAAAATAAAAATCTTATTTAAAACACCCGGTTCAACAGCGGCGGAAATATCCAGTTCATCACATCCCGTATCTTTATGAAACCACATATCCCCCGCCTTAATTATCAGATTGGCTTCCCGCGAAAAAACAATCAGGCATTTTGAAGCGCCGGCGGGGATGACAAATGAAAACATTACGCCTCTCGCGCAGGTTGAGGATTCCCATTCCAAAACGGCAGGCCACTCGACAGGACCTTTTTCTTCCAGGACAGGGGAAAAATACGGGTCTTTTACAGCTTCGCTGTATGCGTTAAGTGAAGGGTTCGGCCTGCCTTTGGTCATTTCCTCGTCCATTTCATACTCCAGCCCCAGGCCGCCCCTGTCTCTGAACTGATAATAAGTAATACCCTTAAGATAGGAGAGCTTTTTCTTTTTGACATCATTATAAAATTCCTTAATCCATTGAGCCTGGTCCTTAAGTCCGACGATATCGGCATCCGTATTTACCTCTCCGAGATATATCTCCTTCTGCCGGCCTTGATTTACGCGAAGCATAAGCTCGTTAAAATCAAAAAACAATTCCCACCACTGTTTTCGGGTCATCTGCCCCATTTTTTTTACCCTGCTTGTTCCCGAACTGAAATTTGATTTGGCCGGGTCATAGCCGTCATGGGGCCATCCCCAGTGCAGGGAATGGTAACTGTCATATGATATAATATCCGCAATCCTGAAAGCCGGAGCCAGTTCTTTTTCACCCATATGATATACAACATCGCTCCCTTCCGGATGAACACCGTTAAGGCACGCGTTGGTCTTGACGTTGGGAGCATATCTCTTCAGTATCTTATGGAACTTCACGAAGAAATCACTGACTTCCCCGTAAGTATTTTCTTTATTATATGTAAACCAGCACCCGTTGCACTCATGGTTTATGCGGAATATCACGTTGCCGAAAGGCCTCAGATCTTTTGCTATCTGGACAAGATGCTCATCGGGCGTATCCAAATCAAATGTCATTGTCAAAATTATATCCTGGCCGAATTTGCGGATGTCCCGCATGGATTTAAAAGGTTCACAGGCAGTGCCGCCTGTTTCTATGGCCATATACGGAAAATAGCCGTTGGTCCTCCGGTTCCTTTTATAAAGTTTGTTTTCCAAAATTCCTTTTTCAGGCCAATTTTTATCGTTAGGATGATATTCATACATCAGATTTATTGCCCTGCTTGGCCGGCCCAGTGTATTGAAAATGTAATTCTGGGGGACATACTCCCCCCTTTCGCTGCCGTCACTGAGATCCGCAGCGCACCCGGGCGCTTTCAGCAATACATATTTTATATCCACACTCGGCTACCTTTTTGTTTATGACAGGGGCTATTCACACCGGCGCGAACGCTATTCCAGCCAGATTTTCCCGTAAAACTTATCTTTCTCCGCCACTGCGTTAAGATTCATCTCGCTGTCCGTCACCCACGAAGCATGTCCATCTATATAAAGGCAGTTGATCCCCTTGCCGTGAGGCCTATCGCCTATCCAATAAGGATAATCCCACATATACGCGCATATCGAAAGATCTTTATCCTCTATCTCAAAAATTCTCCGGCCATGCGAATATCCATTGACTTCATAATCCATAACTATGGTTCCGCTGCTCGCTTTATCGCCGTAGATATCATCTCTGATGCCGACGCTGATTGTATTGTCATTCGAGGGGCAGTCATATATGCCGATATCCTCTATATATGAATCAAACCTTCTTATCAGGTCGGAAAAATTATCCCATGCGCTTCCCGAGTCGTCAACCAGATAAGGAATATAGCCGTTCTGTTCCTGAACATACATATTAAGCGCAAGTCCGAGTTGCTTTAAATTGCCGTAACAGAGCGCCTGCCTTGCTTTTTCGCGGCCGCCGCGCAGGGCGGGAAGCAGAAGGCCCGCAAGAATGGAAATTATCACGATTACCACCAGGAGCTCGATAAGGGTAAATCCCCTTAGAGAATCCCTTTTCATACCGATTCTTAAACCGGCGAGCGTTTTATAAAGGTATTTATTTTCGTTTCCGCCGGAACAGCCTTTGCCGGTTATAAAGCAATTTTTTGACGGAAGACGCATAGTCGCTTTCCTTTTACATCAGCCAATCACCGCTTTAACTTTATGCTTTTTCTTATCCCTGTGGGGAAGAATAAGATTCGAAGGCTGTTTCTTCCCGTCAACTTCTATTTTGACTTTACCATTTTTCCCGGATAAATTAAAAATTTCTATGTCATACACAGAGCCCCTGAAAGGTCTTATCATCCTGCATTTTTTCCAGCCGGAAGGCAGGCGGGGATCAATTTTAAGGCCGTCAAATTCAGGCCTTATCCCCAGCATCCATTCACAGACAGCTTTGAACATCCAGTCTACGGAACCCGTCAGCCATGTAAAAGCCCCTTCCCCGAACCTTGTATTCCCGGGGCCGATCAAATACTCGCTGAAACAATAAGGCTCCGTCTTATACACTTCAATATCCCTTTCATTATTTTGAGGCAAAAGTTTTTTTATCGTATCATACGCCTCATCCGGGCGACCGATAGTAAGGTCTGCAAAAGACTTAAATGCGCCTCCATGACAAAAGATGGCCGCATTCTCTTTGGTCCCCGGGGCAAATGCCGTAATCCTGCCGATTGTCGCGTCATACTCTGTATAAGGCGGGGTAAAAAGCGCGGGGCCGTATTCGGTATCAAGATCCTTATCTATAACATCAAGTATGCTTTTAAGCTGGTCCGTGTCGGGAAGGCCCGAGAGGATAGCCCATGTCTGCGCATTAAGCTGGATTCTGCCTTCTTTATTCTTTTTAGAACCTATCGGCTTCCCGTAATCGTTGAAGGCATAAATATACCACTGCCCGTCCCACGCATATTTATTGATAATATTCTTCATTTTTCCATATCTTGACAAACATTCTCTCTTTGTTTTTTCATCTTTAATAAAATCAGCCAGCTCTATCATATTAAGCAGTGCAACACATAACCCCATCCCCAGCCACACACTCTCCCCTTTTCCTCCGATTCCGGTCCTGTCCAGGGCATCATTCCAATCCTGTGTCCCCATCAAAGGCAATCCTCTTTTACTTTTTGCCACATCCATAAGAAATCTGGTGGCTCTTTTTGTATGCTCATAAAGGCTTGCTTTAGGCCCGTCAAAAAATTTTACTTTTTCATCTAATATCTTAAAGTCTCCCGTTTCCTTCAAATAAGAAATTAACGCAAACGGCAGCCAGATCGGGAAATCCGAAGGGGGCCTTCCTTTGTCGGAACCCGCCTCTACAGACCATCCCGCCATCGGCTGGCCGGTTTTCCACTGGTGTTCGGCAAGCATTTTTATCTTTTCTCCCGCATACTTATGGTCGAGCGGTATCATAGCCCACGCGTCCTGCGCTGTATTCCTGTACCCGAAACCTCCGTATCCCTCATGATAATATGTCGCGCTCCTCCCCCAGTGGTTATTGATATAAATCTGGTATTTCATCCACACGTTTACCGCTGAATCCAATTGTTTGTCCGGAGTTTCTATCCTTATATTTTCACATATCGCTTTTCGCCAGTAATTTTTAGTCTCTATGAATTTTTTCTCCGCAAAATCCCTTTTAAGATATGAGTTCAAAACTCTCCCTGCTTCTTTATCATCTTTAGAGATACCGAGATTTACAATGTATGTTCTGGTTTCTCCCTGTTTAAGTTTTATCCTTCCGGAAATCACGGCGGAGGAATTCAATCCCCTTATATGACGTGTACAGGAACATTTGCCTTTTTTTACCTGTTCGGGGGACGCGTAAGTCCCATAACGCCCCATAAATTTTTCAAGGTCGGTTTCAAATCCGCCGTTACTTACGCCCGCTGAAAAATAACACATATATGGCCATATTTTATTGCCCCATGGAAATTTCCCCGCAACTATGGCTTTTAATTTCGGGTCATACATGACATCGTTCATAAGGGCCGCAATATTTCTAAGCGTAAGCTCCGGTTCCCACGGACCAACCATCCACTCGACAAAATTAAACACCGTGATATCAGCCGGAACTTTCCCGTTATTGCGGATACTGACAATCCAGCATTCAAGATCTTCTTCCATAGGCACAAAAAAATCCACTTTTGCGCTTATCGAACCGAAATCAGAACTTATCGACGTATAACCAAGTCCGTGCACACACTTAAAATGCGCGGACTTTCTGACGGGGGAATACGTTGCCGACCAGAATTTCCCCGAATTATTATCCCTCACATACACATATCTGCCCGGGGTATCGCTAAGGTAATTGGCGGGCGCCCAGCGGGTTATCCTGTTATACGTGGGGTCCTTAAAAAAGTGATAGCCGCCGGCAGTTTGGGAAATTATCGAGCAAAACCGGCCGTTAGACAGGTAATTCACCCAGGGGCGCGGCGTATCGGGACGTTTAATTATAAACTCAGTATTGTCGCCTGAAAAGTTCCCGTACCGAACATAAGAATTTTTCTTTTTGACTTTTGCCATAAGTACCTTTCTTCGATTCGATGTTAGAACATGTGATATTTAAAATAAATTACTGGTTTGCTACTGGTATCTATATACATTAAAAAATTTTTTCTGTCAATATACTTAATCTTATTTTTTTCTTGAATATTTTGAGCACGATGAACGTATGATAAGCTCGGTCGGCACAATAATCTTTGCCCCGCTATATTTATCGTTTTCTATCTGCTTTATCAGAAATTCTATCGCCATGCGCCCCATCTCTTCCTTTTGTATGCGCACGGTCGTAAGAGGAGGATTTGTGTGCGCAACCCAGTCTATGTCGTCAAAACCGATCACAGATATGTCTTCGGGCACTCTCAGCCTGCTTTTTTCCCTTATCGCTTTCAGAGCCCCGACCGCAGACTCGTCATTTATGCATAACACAGCCGATGGGATCTTTCCCGAACGCAATACCTTGTCCATAGAGTTATACCCGTCGTTTACCCTGTAGTGGCTTTTAATATAATGCTCATCCCTGAAAGCTATACCGCATTGTCTCAAGGCATCCCTGTATCCGTTAAAGCGTTCCGTAACCGCATAATCCTTCCTGTTCCCGCCCATAAACAATATGGTCTTATGCCCCAGGTCAATCAGGTATTTAGTTGCCTGGAACGCGCCCCCGTAATTATCCGGCACAATGGTGGTAACTCCTTTTTTATCCAGTTGATTATCCACAAGCACCATGGGAATTTTATTCCTGTAAACATCCAATATGATGTTCTGCCCCATATATCCTATAATGATCACCCCGTCGAGTTTCCTGTCCTTTATCACCTTCACTAATTCAGCCCTGGATTCTTTTACAAAAGAGTAGAAAGAGAGGTGATATCCCGAAACGGCGGCTTTATCCTGCATGCTCCTGAAAATCTTCGAATAGTATGGGCTGTCAAGCGGCGAGTTTGCGGTTTTTAAGACACAGGCGACGCTGTTGCTTTTGGAGCGAACAAAAGAATCCTCTTTCGGGAAAACTTCCGACACAAACGTACCCGTTCCGGGCGTCGAGTAAAGCCATCCTTCCGAAATCAGCTGCGCCAGGGCTTTTCTCACCGTTGAACGGCTGATTTTGTATTTTTCGACAAGAATCCTCTCGGAAGGAATCATCTCCGTAGGCTTATACCTTCCTTCAATAAGGTCGTTCTTCAACGTTTCCATAAACTGGCGATGAAGAAAAAATCTCCTGTCTTTAGCTGTCTTCCCCATATTACGGCGCCCCCAGTAAAAAGTATATTATAAAGGCAAATTAAAGTAAATGTATCTCAATTTTTGCTTTTTCCGAAAGACTTTTTATCCTGAAAATCACAAGTTTCCCTTTTTTCATGCCCGACAGTTTTTCACCCGACAGTTTTGCGCGTATCCTTTTTTTGCAGGTAAACGCTATTTCCTCATAATCCGGCCCGCCTGCCCGGAGCACAATGGATATCGACTTTCCCATAACCTTGAAACCAAGCACATGCGCCGTGCAATAGGCAAGCGTAAGATCTTCAGTTACGGAAAAATTCAGGGGAATTATCCTGCAACTGCGTTTTTCAAGCTTTAATCCGCCTTTTGACGGCAGGGATATTTTTTTGTCGCCGTCCAGGCGGACTGTAAAACCAACCGTTTCTTCAATCTGGTGAAAATTCGATACGAACAGGAAGGAAGATTTTTCACCCGTGCGCAAAACCGTTTGGATTTTCATATTGTTTTTTTCGACTCTCGGGCACACTCCCGCCCTGCGCAGGAATCGAGAGATAATATCGATATGATAATCAAAAACATGGCTCAAACCAAATCCGTAGGCAATTAAATTGCCTTTCCCGCATTTTTTGCTTATGGCGGCAGGCTGCCCCCCTGAACTCAAATACAGATTATCGGCTTTCTCCGATTCCAGGAAGCGCACCGGCCTTTCAACCGACATTAGCCCGCATTTCCCGTCTTTTATAAACATATCGCCGGAAATGCCCCAGTTTATACCAAGCCTGTCCTTTATCACTTCGCATTTATCGCCTCCCAGATCCCTGTCCGGCAGCTCGGGACCTAATATGAGGCTGCCTCCCGACCGGACAAAATCCGCCAGTTTTTCCTGCACACCCTTTTCCATAAAACCGAAACAGGTCACAATAAGAACTTTCTTTTTATCCGGTATCTCTTTTTGTATGTCCTCAATCCTGAAACTGCATCCGGAAAGTTCAAGCAAACGGCAGACCCCGTCATAAAACAGCCTGTTTCTTTTAGATTCAATGCCGGCGGCAAAATTCCCTTTCATATACTCAGTCATGTAATAAGGGAAATATATTCCTACTACCGCATCGCAATTCTTTTTTGTTTCCGCGATTTCAGCCCCGAAAACACCGAAAAACCTTCCCCATTTTTTAATAGGTTCATAATGAGGTTCCGTTTTACAATCCATATTTACCGGGGCCTGCCACTTATGATAGGTTCCCATAGAGCCTATTCCGGGAGGATTTTTACCGGAACCGAACATGTAACAGTTCAGGCCGTTCAGGCCGTGGGCGCAGGAATTTAAAATATTAAGATCCACGTCCGAAGGATAAAGAACAGGCTTATCGAACATGATGCCCGTTTGGAGCTCGGCGCAAATCACGGGAGAATCTTTTGAAGAGATGGATTTCACGGTTTCGGTTGTCACAGCTATATCGTGAAAATTCTCATAGTCAAGCCTTCTCATCTGGTAGGCTCCTCCCATAACAAGGTTATCCACTTTGCCGGGGAAAGACCTGAACATGGACGTAGTCATGGGGCTGTACAATCCCCTGCCGTATACATCAAAATCGAGAAAATGGGCAATATTGGCGGATAAAGGAATTTTTATGCCGAGGCTTCTCGCTTTCCGCGCGAGAAAAAGATAATAATCCGAATAATACTCCCTCCAGAAATCCGCCCAGTCCCAGTAACGGGCGCCGGGCTCTTTGTCAAATTCGGGAAGAGGCATATCTAAATCTGAAAATTTTTCATAATTGCTGCCGTAAACACCGTTAAGCCTGCCTATACTGCCGTATTTATCCCTGAGAAAATCCCTGTAGAAGGCTTCGGAGCTGCCGCTGAAATCCGGCTGTCCGGAACACCAGTTGATCATGCTTATCTCATTATCAAGCTGCAGCAGTATTACATTCCCTCCCTCCGTAACCTGTCTTGCCGAAATATGCGGAATTATATTGTCATACCATTTAGAAACAAACTCCCTGTATAAAGAGTTAGAAAAAGAAACAAAATTGTTTCCTATGGCAGACCCGTCTTTCCTTTTCATGAAAATATCATGCCCGCCGCTTACCAGCCAGGACGGCAGGCTGTCGTTTATCATTTCCCCATGGCATATCGGCCCGGGGCGCAAAAGCATATAGAGCCCTTCACCCGAGCATATGTCCATAAATCCAAGCAGATCCCTTTCAGGCGCAGTCTTCCCTTTTACGTCAAATTGTCCCTCCTTGAATTCATGCCATATCCAGGGTATATAAGTCGATATCGTGTTTAAACCCGCGCTTTTGGCTTTTAAAACATAGCTTTTCCAGTTTTTGCGCGGGGTCCTGAAATAATGGATTTCTCCCGAATACAGGAAAAACGGTTTACCGTTGAGTATGAATTTCCCTTCTTTTAACCTGATACTGTCGGCCATGCTGCCTTTCCTTTCTTCTTTTCAAAAACATAATATCATTTTAGAATAATATTTCCTTTTTTAATAAAAAAAAATTAGAATGCCGCAGTTCTTACATATGAAGGGAGGGTAGGGAAAAGAGGGTTCCCTTAACTCGGCAGAGCTGAAAACCCTCTGAAAGAATTGGTTTCTTTACCTTCTTCTCTTCCTGAAAATCAGCAATCCTGTTATCCCCCCGATCAGAAGAACTATGCTTGCGGGTTCCGGGATTACTCCAAAATCGGCGTCATCCCACCAGATTTCCCCGGTAGCCGTATCCGCTGTTCCGGGAGCAAGAAGAAACAACCTGAAATCCACGTAAGAAGCTCCTTCGGGAGCTGTCCTGTCGGAAACCGACCATACATTAAGATCCTGATATTCCCAATCGCCTGTGCCCGTGGTCACGCTGGTCCCGATACCTCCGCTTATTTCGTTATAAGCCGCGTCAAGCCATTTACATTCTATTTTTGCTTCAACCTGATTCAGATTATTATACTTTAACCACGCTCCGCCTCCGATTACATCTCCGGGATTAATTGATATGATCTGCTTCGCTTCCGCTTTTTCCCAGTTACCGGGATCATTGGAACCGTTGACAGACTGGTAAAGGCTTTCCCCGCTGCGCGAATTAACTGTATTATCAAAATCATTTACCCATGGCCCGCCCCACAAATCTTCAATCCACGAACCGGCGCCGGATCCCTCAAAACCAGAATCAACAAGCATATTGGCTGACGCGACAGCCGGAACCATAATCAACATACAAACAAAAAACACCGCTACTAACCTCATTCGAATCACCCCCGTCCTATAATTTTGTGTTTAGTTAATAATACTGGTATGTTACTGGTATTTTCATTATAATGAAAAAACAGGGCCTGTCAAGAGATAATAATAAAAATCTCAAGATAATCATGCGGCCGGGGCTATTCCTCCTATATTGTGTTTATCACGCGCACATCCGCGGTTACAGCACAAATTTCTTGATTTTTAATGCAAGACAGGCAATAATCGTTTGTCCAGTTTTTTTAAATACATCATAAAGGAGGCGTCTTTGAACTATAAACCGGCCAGCAAATGCCTGGTTGTATTCAACTCATATAAAAAAATCCGTTTTGAAGAAGACATATCGTCTCTGGAAAAAGCGCTTGCCGGCCGTTATCACAAAAAAATAAAGGTTGATGCGCTCCAACTTCTCGAACCCGCGGGCATCCGGGGAAATCTTGTGGGCTATCTAACCGCATATTCCCGCCTGCTTTCAAGAACATCCAGGAAAAAAATGGCATCTTATGACTGCATCATATTTATCCATGACGCGGGGCTGGCCACCAGAATGTTCCCTCTTTCATACGAAGCCGGTTTTCCCCTTAAATCAACCATAAGGTTTCCCATGGGAAAATCGATCAAACTAAACCTCTTATGCATAGCAAACAGTCTTCCGCTTATAAAGAATTCGGTCATAATCATGCCTATCGACCAATATTTCAACTACACCGAAATTGACATGAAAGCGCTTGAAAAATCCCTGAGGAATCATTCCTTTTCCATGCTTGTCGCTCCCGTTCCGGTCAAAAGAGCAATTAATTCCCTGGGCGTAATAAAACTGGACAAAAACAAGGAAATCGCCCGTTTTACCGAAAAAGAAAGCGACGCGAGAAAGATACCTAAATTCACTAATACAACAACCTTAGCCAATACCTTCCAGCTTTATACAACAATTGAGGATTTGAACAAGCTCGAAAAAGCGGTGGACCTTTTCCGCTCCAAAAGAGAAAACTCCGAGTTTATAAACGACCTTAATAATTCCGAATGGGCATTTAACAAGCTTGTATGCGAGGCATTGACATTAAACCCCAGAAAGCTTTCCCACTGCCAGCTTGCCATGAAAAAGTGCCTGGATAAATATAATATAAGCGTTGGGGCCGCCGTCGCAAAAGGATACTGGGATGACTGGTCTTCAAGCATAGAGTCATACGCAAAACTTTTCTGGAAACTTATAAAAGAAAGCTATGTTCCCAAAAACGGCAATTCAAACTGTTTCATAAGGTCAAAAAAAATACAGGCGCTCGGGAAAGTGAAAAACTGCGTATTTCTCGACTGCGACACCGTAACGCTCTCAGGGGATTACGAAAACTGCATATTCGTCAATTGCGACTATATAAGGCTGATGAACTATTCAAAAGCCCGCGATTCCCTGTTTTATTCGTTAAAAAGATGTAACTTTTTAAGAAGGGATATGAGCAACTACCTGTTCGCGCGGTTCAAGAGCGGACGCAGGAACATCGAGTTTGAATGCGAAATAGGGGCCGACTTAAGCAGCCTGTACTGGATGATGAGGAAAATCGCGGACGACTGGCTTGTATACCACGAATACATCGAGGAAACAAACAGCATTTAATCTATAATTAATATTTACTTTTTCTTCTGGCGTTTTCTAATATAAAATTGGCTATGGACAAATCTCCTCCGCCGGGAAGCAAAGGTTTCCCAATCCGATAAAGAGATCCCATCCAAACAAGCTCTCCATCTGTAATACAAAAATCAACGGATGCATGTTTTGGCTGATTTAAACCAATCGGTTTTCCTACTTTTTTTATTTCGAAACCTTTAAAAACTCCAAGATTAATATCTTTCAACTCGAATAAGTCAATTTCACAAATATTGGGATCTTTATCTTTATCATAAATTAACTGAACAACGCTTTTTAAATCTTCCAGGGAAGCTTTCATTGCCGGCATAGATTCTAATCTAAAAGCAATCTCATCTCTGCCGCTACGCCAAACAATATCTATAAAACCCTCTTTGCTATCTTTTATAAAAGCGCCTGTCTCTTCTTCCTCTTTGGTAATAATATCTGGTTTTGAATATACAATATCAAGATTGTCAGGCAAAATAAATCTATAATATTTTGTATTTATTACATCAGATTCACACACATTAATAATGCAAAACAAACAAATAAAGAAAAATACAACTCTCATTCTACATCTCCTTTCACTTACTTACATTGTGATTTACATATCTGATAAAATCCAAAAGAGCCTTTTTTGCATCGTCAGAACTGCGATAAGAACCCGCAAGATATTCTCTGTAGTTATTTCCTAATTTCTGCCATACATTCTCTATCTGAAAATTTTCCCTATTTATTTTATTTATATCCGCAAACGTAATCACACTTATTAAATCCTTTAACAGGTTCCGGTCTTTTTCCGTGCTTTTCAAATTAAGGAAAAAACAGGCGAATATCATGACTTCTATGACATACCAGAACCATTGCCTGTAATACCCCCTGCCAAGTTCCGAAATAATATCCAGGAAGAAAACGAGGGGAATCCCGGCCAGGAGTATGATTTTCAGAATATAAATCGATTTTTCATACCCTTTTTCCCTTGGCAGCCTCAGCAATTCCTGATGCTTAAAATAGATATCATCCTGCACTGCGGACCGGTAAACGGCTTTCCCTTTCTTATAATCGGCGAAATTTTTCTTAAGCCACCTGTTAAGGGAGCTGTATCCGCTCAGTTTCCTTTTCAGCAAAAACCAGCCGGCAAGAAAAGACACCGCAAGCAAAAGATATACCGTCACCTCCAGGTCAAGCCTTATTATGTTTACCGCTATCAATATAAAAGTCATAACGGTGCCGAGATAAACAAGAGGAATCAACAGCAGATTCCACAGCCTGGATTCGGTGACTTCCTTAAATATGGCAAAAGGCTGGGAATGGGCAAGCATAGGCACGAAAATATAAGATACCGGCGGGGTGAGATATATCAATGATAAAGCAAACAGCAGCTTGCTGGCAAAAGAAGAGAAGACCACGCCCCACAGAACAAACCCCACGCCTATAAATGCCGTAAGCCCTATGGAAAATATCATCTGAATTTTGACTGCCGAAACCCTGGAAAAATCCCCTTCCGGAACAATGTCATCCCTGAGCACTTTTAAAAAACCTATCCCCGTCCAGGCGCCGAATTTTCCCAGATAATAAAGCATTAAAACCGCCGCGAGAGGAAACAGGGCGATAAAAGGGCTTACCCAGAAAGGCAGGCTTTCCAATGAGACAAGCACAAACAGCAGTGGGACGCCTATCAGTGTGGTGGCGAAAATAATATTGAAATAAATCCTGTCTTCTCCCCAAATATCCCTGAACGAAAGATGCCCTAGGTTCCAGCCTTTACTGCTTATGGAGGGCTTGAACTTTCCTCTCAAACCCTTTATAAAACCAAGGGCATAACTCGGTATCGCCGCTGTGTAAAGGAAGAAATTTTTGGCTACAAGTTTAAGGTATTCCCCCGGTGTGCCTGTTACTCCGAATCTTTCTATCAGGTATACCAGGCCCATGCTTGTAATCGACTGGTTAAACAGCAAGCCCAGTATCACAAAAATAAAAGGGAAAGGAACGCTCATAAATGCGTTCACACCCCAGCAAACCATAAACCACATATAAATAAAATTTATCACCAGCACAAGAGGCAGATGATAATAAAATGAAAAACCGAACATAAGCATGAATTTCTGCGCAAAATGTATCCTGGGAGAAGACAGGACATCCGCCATAATACGGCCTAACCCTACTTCGGAAGCCCCGGCCGCCCATTTCGCAAAAGGACTGAGCGTCGAATAAAATGATATCTCTCTTCCTTTGCCGAAATATATGTACTGCCTGTGTGTTGTCCTAAGTCCTTTAAGCCATGTCAGAACGGCCAGCAGAATATCCTCCGAAATATAATCCTGGGTAAACCCTCCCGAACAGGTTATCGCCTCTGTCTTTATAACGGCGCTGTGCCCGTAGAAACCGCAGGCATGGAATATGTTCATGGCCCTCTGGGTAACAGTGGTAAACGTTTCGTCGTTAAACCCTATGGCCTGAGCGACCCATGAATAACCTTTTGTATATATGTATTCGGAAAACAGGACTTCGCTCAGTGATTCGTCATTTTTAAATTCGGCAAACGCAAGCGGTATTTTCACAGCCTCTTCAATCCTCACGGAAGCATTAGCGTCAAAGAAAAGTATAAAATCCCCTTTTACAAAAGACAATGACTGGCTTGAACCCGTGGGTTTCCCCTTTTTCGGAGGAACCGTATAAGGAGCTGTCTCTATAAGTTCTATCGCGCCTTTTTCCGGATTATATTTATGGAGACCGCAATCGGAATTTTTCAAATACTTAACAATATCCCGGCCCGCGCCGGATACATAATCGGAGTCTTCGACGGGTCCCCAGTAAACTTCAAGATGCCGGTAACTGCCCATAAGTTTTCTCAGGGACACCCTGTCCTCATCTCTCGTAACAGACTTGTGATAACCTTCGTAATTAAGAAGTATCTGAAGTTTATCATCCACAAGCCTGTCTATTTCGAAAGGCTCAATCCCGGGAAACGCGATCTGCGCGTTAATTTTAAAAGCGTCCCTTATTTTGGCTGTTTCGATTACTGTCCTTTCTATAGGCTGGGCCATAAGCGTAGCCCATATCCTTATCTTCTCTTTTAGGGCGCCGGGGATGTTGCCGGGCAATTTCTGGAATCCGGAAACGGTCTTTAATTCATCCTTTGATATTATATTCCTCAGCTCTTTCTCATCAATCCTGTCAACGAACTCATTCCAGTCTTCGCCATACCGGTCAATCAAATGGTTAAGCCTTGTTTCGCCGGCCCCTTTTTCAACCACGCCGAGTTCTTCGTACAATATACTGACAGGCTCATTAAAAGCCGTAATGAGCACGGTCAAAACAGGGAACTCTTCCCACGGCAGGTTCTTCGGCATATCCATAAGCCAGCTGTTGATAACCCGTTTCATCCTGTCGCCGGCTTCATCATTTGCGGGTTTTTCAAAACCGGCGCCGGAAACATTTTTTTCGCCAAGCAAAAGGTTATCTCTCTCTGTTTTGCTTATCTTGTAATTTTCGAACATATCGCTTACAAAACAATTCCAGTAATGCCGCCATCCGTATTTATCGTTTAAGCCGGTTTTAATTCCCATTATTTTCCCGAATCTTTTTCCCGCTTCTTCAAATTTTGCTTGTATCTGGCTCCAATGGACTACCTGCCCCACACCTTCTTTCTTCCCCTGCAAATATGCAAAAAACGAAATAACCACATAGAACAAGGACTGGAAACTTGCCAATACAAATAACACCGTCAGGAGAGCTGCCCCGCCATCGATAAAGATCTCCCATCCTGTATGCCGGAAACTTGTTTTCTGGATTACAAATGCCGTCCACCTTATTACGAATATGCTGAAAACACCCCATATATACACCGAAGATACATACAAGACCTTGAATTTCCTGACCGCTTCCCCAGCGCCGGACCGGGACAGATTTCTGTCATCCGGGAACCTTCCCCCCAATGTTGCCTGCAGCAGCAGCAGGCTGAGAAAAACGCCCAGCAATGCGCACAAAGATATATCAAGAAAGAAAACTATGACGGAAACGGGAACTTCCATCACAGGAGCAAACATCCCCGCCAGCAGAGATGCAAACCGGCTTGACTGGGTAATAAATATATTTTTATTAAGACCGGTTGCAATGCCGACGGCAAACACCGTGGCAAAAAGAGGGATTAAGGGAATCCACAGCTTCCTGATGTTCGCAATAAACGGTATCAATCCCTGTTTATCTTTAAATGTTTTCAGCCATACAAAATTTTCAGCTTTTCCGGCGCTGCGGACTGTGGCATCCGGATTTCCGGAAACAAGATATTTTAATTTTTCCTCCTTCGGACGGCCGCTGAGATTTTTAAAATCTTTCAGAAATTCCCTCTTATCACCCCTGAACAGGCTTTCTATATCTTCAAAAGTAATTTTCTTTTCCTTGGTTAAATCTTTTGAATACCCCGGTCGAAGGGCTTCCAGAAGGGCCCATGTATCATTTTTTATTTCGTCCAGAATGGCTTTTTCTTTCTGCTCCGAAAACATCTTCAGGGATTTTTCGAAGAGGAAGTAACGGAAGGAAGGGCAGGTCGCCTTAAATTCCATTGATTCTTCAAACACTATCCTGAATAAGACAACCAGCAGCAAATGCCCTTTTATATCATGGATGTCACTTTTAAAATCATCGCTTTTTAAGGGGCTTTTAAAGCCTGTATCCGTCCATTTATAACGGTCCCCGCATCTGGAAGACCATTTCTCATATTCAGAAAGTTCTATTCCATATAAGGACTTAAGGCTGATATCGTTAAAATCCGCTTTTGAGAAAATCCTGGTTATTATGGCATTGACGCACGCGCTGTAGCTATCCGGGCTTGCGCCCAACACGGCTAATGCCTCGTTTATAAGAGGCCTGAATTCTTTTGCCACATTTTCCTTAAATATAATCTGAAGTTTTGATTTTTCCGTCATATTTTTTTCTCTTAAAGTTTTTCCCTTTTTTCATGTATTTCAGGAAATCACAATCTTTCATCCCGTTTCTTCAGCATCCTTAAATGTTCCCGGAATCCCAGAAACCATATTAACAATGCAAGCGCGGATATTAAAGCCAGGGGGATTTTCCACCCGACCCGTTTTAAAGTATATATTGATTTGCTCTCTATGTGCTCCTTCTTATATTTAAGTTCTTCATCTTCATCATAATAATTCACCGACTTTATCCAGTGGTCGATATCAAGCGGCCTCCGTTCCATAAATGTCTGGGCTTTCCATCCGTTATCAAGATATACCGTGGAGTTATCAGGAAACACGGCTATGGTAAGCATACCCGGCTTCTCTCCGGTCGGCTCCCTGCCCGATTCGAAATCTCTCTCAATCTTTATCGGCCTCAGATAAGGATACGGGACAAAAGGGTCATAATATTCTATCTGCTCATCCCCGCTTTCAACCGGGAACATATTTACAAGCCTTATCTGGATATATGGCCTCGCCCTGATAATCAGCTGGCCGTTCAGCGTGTGGACGTCATAAATAAAATCGTCTGAATTAAGAATGAAATATTTTAAACCAAGTATCGGCGGGCCTTCAGGCAGGCCGAACGGTTTTATCTCTTCTTCATATGGCACGGCTATGCCTTTATGGCTGAACACATCCCTGGGATATTCAAACATGCCGGCAAAATATTTTATCTCCTTCAGGGAACCGTCATCTTCTATTATGTGCAATCCGGGTAATACGCCCGGAGGCGCCACTTTCATATTTTCAAGAGAACTCTTTATTTTGGCAACGCTTATATGTAAATTTTTCTCTTTTATTGTTCCTTTTTTTATAATGTTTTCAAGCTCATCAAATGTCTTTGGCCATTTTCCCTTTTCAACATCCGCGGCCCGTAAAGCCCCGCCGGCAAATTCTTTTATAAGAGCTGCTCTCATTTCATCTAAATTTTTTGATTCGTTATACCATTCCTTGATTATGGTTTCTTTTCTCTTCCCTATAGTTTTTTCTTTTTCGCGGTTTTTTTCGTCATCCCATTTTTCGATAAGCATTTCCTGCCCGAGCCAATTGCGCACTCTCCGGACATTTTTCTTTATATCCAGCCCCTTATGTTTTCCTATGACATTGAACTTAATCACCGCAAGCTCCCTGCTTAAAATATCTTCGGGCATAAGATAGCTTACATTTATATGAGATATTGTATCGGTGTGAACAGGGTTGCCCGACGCGTCTGTCACAATCCTGTAGTTTATTTCAACAGAACCCGGAAGAAGCGTATCTGAAGTTATACCCAGACTACCCATGTTTTCCAGGTCTGAGCTATTGAAAACACTATCCGCGCGCTCAGGGTCAAGAATCTCCCTTACAGCCAGCAACTGCCCGCTTAAATTAAATGAAAGAGACCTGGATGCTACAGGTTTACCGCTTATCCATTCAAACGGGATCTCGATTTTGCCGCCGGTTACCTTAAGTCTTTCTCTTCCCATGGCATCGCCCGGCATGTAATACACTACAAAAGATACGGCTTCCTCGCCATAAACCCCCTGAAGGTTATTTATAACTTCCCTTTCTTCAAGCACCATTGTATCGTTTATCTCTTCCTTTGCCTGACTGTTAATCAGCACCAGAATAATGTCTGCCGCCTTCCGCCTTTCTTCAGGATCCATATATATAAGATTCTTTTCAATGGCTTCCCTTAACGTAGGTTTTTCGCCTGTAGACCTGAAACGGTAAACCCACTGCCTGCCTTTTAGCATTTCCGAAAGGTCTTCGATATTATCCATATTCACTTTTATAAGAGGGTCAATATACACATCCCTTAACAGTTCGCTTCCGTCCTCGTAACCCATAACCGCTATGACATCACCCGAGATTCCCGCTTCCAATTCGCCTTCCATATTGTAATAGTTTATTATCGTCTCATATGCCGGCAAGCCGTCGCGGAAAACTGTTTTCCCGTATATATCTTTAACAAATATCCTTTCCTCCATTACATAATTTTCCCCATCCGGAGTCCGGCCCTTATAAATACTTTCCGAAATATCCGTAACCCAGTTACCCTCTATATCTATCGCATATGTATGGCTTCCTATCATCTGACCGGAATCTTCATCGTATAAAATATCCGTTCTGGTCTCCGCGATAACATTCTTGGTAAGAGGGTCAATATGGATATTCCCCGCAAGAATGAACTTCAGGTTTCCCGCTATATCATAAGTTTCGACCTGCAGCATATTCCCGCTTTTCTTATCCCTTACGCCTATCCATACAAGGCCGTACACATCACGGTAATCTCTTCCGCCGAGATCTCTCCCTAAAACGGAAAAGTATTCTTTTGGAGACGCATCCGCTTTGATTTTCGCCTTCTCTATTTCTTTTAAAAGTTTTTCGGCTCCCTTTAACCCATGGCTTATGGTATGAAGATATCCTTTCTCGTCAAGCCAGAACATCTCGGTATTAAGACGGTCAAACTCCTTGATAAAAGACTGCCTGACCTGCGCGTCCGCTTCCCTGTCGATTTTCTCAATCAAACCCGCCTGGATATTTTTCAGGTTCTGTATTTCCTCGTCACGGGCATCTTTCCCGAGCAATATCCATAAGGGTTCTGTCTTAAGGGGTTTTTCCCCTATCAACGGGCGTTTAATCGTCATAGCCATACCGTCAACAAGGCCTTTTTCATATTTCACCGAATTGATTTTTGTTCTCTTGTCAACTTCCCAGTCAGCCAGCAGCAACCTTGTCCCAACGACAATATCGGTGCCCCTGTCTCTTGAATAAGTCCTTGAAAACAGGCGGCGGGACGTGTCAAGGGCAAGAACTTGTGTATAGTAAAAATTGCCTTCTTCGCGCATGGCAAGTGTTCCGTCGAAAAAAGGGATTATCCCGGATTCAAGCAATTTTCTTCTTTCCTGCCCCTCCGCATTATTGAATCTTATATACGTCTGCTCGTTTATCGGCACTTTCGCCACCATAGCGGGCAGGTCGTCGACGCTTTCATAGGCATCCACCACCCTGTTGTTTTCATCGAGTTCCACGGCGGTGCAATATCTCATGATAATATGCCCTTCAGGCAGCCCCCGTACCGACTTGAATTCCACCGTATTATCTTTTAAATCTTCCCTGTTTGACTGCGGGACATCCCGTTCTGTCCTGAACTGCCTTACAATATTATAATCCCCGTCCACTTCGAAAGCGTAATTGGTGCCTTTTGAATAATCAATGTCCAGGTTATATTTAATGGCTTTCATCCACTGGCTGCCGGTCAATTCATCGAAATAAAGGTATTCTTCCTCAAGTATTTTCCTGATGTCGGGAGAAATCTCATATGTTTTTTTCTTTACCAGCTTCCCGTCCCGGGTGATTTCCAGCGCATCATACCCCGCTTCCGATATATCTATCAAACCGTCAACCCATGCGCTGTAACTCGTCATCAGCACCGATTCAAGCCTTGATTTCGCGAGAAGATAATCCATAAGCGACTTTTCATAAAGTATTTTGTAATATATAAACGGCCTTTCAGGCACATCGTCTTCGCGGACCGCTTCCCTGTAGGCCGAAAGGGCAATCTCCGGCGGCGGGTTAGTCTCGATAAACTGCGGGAACATATTCAGAGATGCCTTTATCTTTCCAAAATCAACAACCCATGGCGCAATTCTCTCGATGGAATCCCTTATTTTAAACCCGTCCAATTCAAACGGGTTGTATCCGGCAAGAGGGAAAGCAACCCAGCAGGAAGAAATATTCGCTTCCGCCGACGGAGTAAACCAGTTATCAAAACCGAATCTCCTTATCCTCGGAAGAGTCGCATAAGGAAGAGACGCTGTTTCTTCTCTCCGGGCAGCCATTATGGAAAGATTTTCAAGTATCCCCTTTGCCTTATGCGAATAAGATACGGCTTTCTGAGTATTATTCCTGTTCAATTCATAAACAGCCATCACCATATACGCGAGCGCTGTCTGTGAACTGAACTCGGGGGTTATTATTTCCTGCCTGCCTCCTCTCCCTAATTTATCGGTGAAATCAAAACCCGTAACCCCTTTTATTTCCGTTCCGTCAGGATGCATATAATCAACGGTAACAAGCGCTTTTTCAAAACTTTCAACGACTTTTCCGGCTGTATCCCGGCCTTCGAATACAACCTTTCCTTCCCCGGCATTAAGCATTTCGGGCCCAAGTATAATAATAGCCAGCGCGTTGACATCAAGCCCGTATGTCGGGTCAACAACATTGTTGAAAGTGCCTATGGAAAAAAAACCCTGTTTCCTGTTGTAAACACCGCTTTGCGCGAGCCACTGAAGAATTTTTCCGGCAGTCCTTTCATATTTATTATCCCCCGTAACACTGAAAAGCATCTTAAAGAAAGCATAACAGTCCATATTTTCTTCAGTGGATTTCACGCGGTACTCGGCATTCAAAGGATTGGGATCTTTTCTTATTCCTCCGTCAATACTCTGCAGGGATATGAGAAAATCCGCGATTTTAACGGCCGCATCAAGCCATTTCTGCTCTTTTGTAAAATGGTATTCTTTCAAAAAACCGATCCCCCAAAAAGCATTGGGGCCTGCGGTAGTGTAAAAATCGGAACTCAAGCCGCTTACCAGGTCAACCGTATTGGGGATATTCCTTTTTTCTTCGAGGCTTCTCATTGTCTCGGCCATCTTTTCCGCTTCTTCGGTCTTCCCGCTCATGAGCAATATCTGCTGGGCAACGGCGGAGGCGTACGTTGAAGATTGGCCTCTGTGTATATTGGCTACCCCTTCAGTTGATATTTCAGTAGGGATAAGACCTGTAACGGGATACCGGCACTCAAGAAGAAACGAAGTTATTTCCCCCGGCCTTAACATTTCATCCCTCTGCGTCACATCGGCAAGCGGATTAGCGATAATATCACATTTGCTGACTGCGGTTTTCCTGCGGGCCTCGGTGGCAAAAACATATAAATCGCAAAAAGCCGCCGTAAGCAGGACAAATAAAACACCTGAAAAAAGATAACTTATTTTTTTACTTTTCATAAATTTCTAAAATCACTCGGCAAATGCAATATCTTCATTTTTTTTTGGTTCCGCCGTTTGCAATATCTCGTCTAAGCCCTTATTAACATATTTCCTGAGGTATTGATCAATCCGGTTGGATGCCGCGACTATCCCATAGAAAGACTCTATTCTCTCTATCTTCATCTGGAGAAGCATGCCGAGCACTTTCAGCTCTTCCGTAAGGTCCATTTTCCCCGTTCTCCTTATGTCGTCAAACCTGTTCTCCATTTCGTGCTCAATCCCGGAAAGGTTTTTTACCGCATAATTAAAATCCCGTAAAGCCGTATCATAAGTATCAAGCAGCATCTGAGCGCCCTGTACCCTTTCGATGATATCATCCTGCGCTTTCAAAGCCGTGATTTTTTCTTCAACGGACTCAATCTTGCCGGACAACCCCGTTCCCGGGTCATAAAGCACCAGGGACGCGCTTGCATTCACAAATTCCTTAAACTCCTGGACTGATTCCTCGGTAAGCAAAGGCAGGTCCAGCACTTCTTCCTCAAAATCGCCTATCTCGGAAAGCGAATTGGTGAGATAAGAATAATTAACGCTTATTAACAGCGACCTTATTCTTTTGGCTGCCGCCCTGGTCGCGTACTTCGATGCTTCTTCCGAAAATTCCCCGTATTTCGATTCGGTTATAATAAGCGGGCCGACAAGGGATTCCCTGACAGCGTCAATTTCCCGGTCAAGTTTCAATCTTATCATTTCGGGATCTGTCGGTATAATGACATTTCTGTCTTTATCGAATATCTCAAGGTTCATTACCGAAAATCTGGGGTCGAGAGAACCCACCGCGATTTCAAGGTGTTTTTTATTGCTGTCGGCTGTTTCTTTGGAATCAAGGAGTTTCGCCTGAATCAGGCTTATGACCTGTTCCTGTTTTAAATACTCCATCCGTGTTTTTATCCCGGACTTCATCTGTTCCTCTATGCTGTCGAGTGTTTCTTTTTCCTTATAATATCTTTCATTGACCGCGGATAAGACCGCCATTGATTTAAGATAATCGGTATAGGCTCCTATTACATCCTGCGCGATGTCAAATTTTGCCCTTTCGACTTCAAGCTTGCCCATTTCGACTTTCATTTCCTGTTCTTTTTTCATCAGGCTGCTGATGAAATTGACTTCGGCATCTATTGTCCCGATAAAAACAAACGACTCTATTTTGGTTTCCTTCCCGGCCTCCCCTTTTATCTTTTCTTCCACGTAATTGGTTTTAACGCTTCCGGAGAAATAAAACGAATTTATATAATTCATTATATCTTCTTCAGAGCCAAGCTTGTTTTTCAGGCTTTTCAATTCATCGCTCGTTTCCATGGCAAGGGCAAGCGCGTTCGGCAACCCGGAAATTATGAAAGTCCCTCTGTCTTGAAAAATATTCTCGTCCATTTCGGAAAGAAACCCGTTTAAAGACTCGTTGTAAATATAATCCTGAAGAGCCGTATCCATCTGAATGTCAAGCGCGACAAGCCTCATTTCGGATTCCATCTGTTCTCTCTTCTGTTTTGTCCCGAGTTCCACAAGCTTCTCTGTCAGCCTGTGCTGGGCTTCAAGGTTGAGCCTGTCAAGTTTCATCCTTCTCAGGGACAGTTTATCTTCTCTGGATCTGATTCCGACAGTTGTTCTCATTTCATCAAGTTCTTTAAGCGCCTCCGCATATTCAAGCTCCGCATCAAACCTGTTTTTCTCCTGCCCGGACTTTTCTATGTTCCTTATATCATTGCCTCCGAAGGGGACCGAACAGATAAAAGCGGTTATCATGTCGGGATTTCTAAAACCCCTGAGGTCCTCTCCCCTGAACTCTGTAAGGAACTGACAGCTAAAACCCCGGAATGCGGTTTGCTTTATCTCCGCCGCCTTAAACGCGTTCACGGTATTCAATGCCGCGCTTATACCAGCTCCGGAATCGTAGAAAGGAAGTATTTTTTTTCTGATTGTATCAAGAAATTTCTCCGTCCCGCTCTCCCCGTCGAATAACAGCTCTTCCTGAAGCGATATCTTCTCGCTTAGCGGTATACCGGCTAATTTCTTCAGGTTATATTCACAGATGAACAGATTGCATTCCGCCCCTGCAAGGTTAATGTTCGCTTCGAGCTGTTCCAATACAAGGGGTTTGATATTTATTGCTTCATATTTGGGGTATTCTCCGCTTTTATCTTCACTCATATCATCAATAACGGATTCTTTCAATCCCATGATTTTCTGAATGAATTCCGTCTGTCTTTTATATTGGATAATCTTGACAAAGTTGTTTATCAGCTCAATATACTTCCTGTTCCTGTAAATCTGTAATCTATCTTTTGCCGCTTCAAGGTTGGCTTTTGCCTCCTCTATCATATATTGCTGGCCTATATCAAAAAATTTGCCTTCGACGCTTATAAACGCTTTTGTGGTATTGGTTTTCTCCCCGGTGGCATAAGATTCGTTTTCAACGGCTACCCCGCCTTTCAGAACGGGGTTGTTGAAACATCTGGCCATTTTAAGGTTAATCATCTGCAGTTCAACATTTTTTTCCATTGCAAGTTCTTCCGGCGTCTTATTACTTTCCGCCAGGTCAAGGATATCTTCGAATGTCATGTTTTGGAATGGGGGAGAAGAAAGTGTTTCTTCCGGGTTCTCCCTGGAAATCATCATGTAATTATAAGTGTAATCTCTCAGCAGCTGCCGCAAAAGCAGTCTTGCGGTCAAAAGCTGCTCATTCTTTTTAAGCAATTCTTCTATTGGAAGCTCTATCCTTTCCTTCATTAACGCAACGATTTCCTCTGTTCCCGCAATAAATTCGGTAATTGCCTCGAATGCGGTGGAAAATTCCCTGATTTTGCTGTTTCTCTCGAAATTATCCCTCTCTATAGCATCATTTTCCACCCGGACATTCGCTTCGGCTATATCGGCGTTAACCCTGCTGAACTTTTTACAGCTGTCGGAATAACCGAAATCGGTCACGAAAAGATTCAATACCAGCGAAGACGTGGCTCTGTAAGTCGCGGGTGTATCTTTGATCGTATCCTGTTCCATCGTTCCCGTAGACGCCGCGATAAGCTCAAGCAGAGGGCGGTAATCTAATTTTGTTTCGGCTTTCGCGAGTTCATATTGTTTTTTCAGGACATCGATGCTGCATTCAGGCTGACGCAGGTGCTCATCTAAAACCATGTTCCTGGCTTCTTCAAGGGTCTCGGGAAAATCGGAAACTTTTATTATAAGGGTTTCATATCCGTCAAAGCCCAGGATAATTTTAATATCCCTCTGCACATCCTTGTATCTTTTGCAGGCGGCAAGAGCCTCTTTAAAAAAAGGGGTTATATTGTATTCAGCTTTTAAAATGTCCAACCGTGTATATTTAGGGTCTTTCCTCATTTTTTCAAGCTGGCTTTTGGCTTCTTTATAACTTTCAACGCAAACAACCAGTTCCTTCTGCGACAGCGAGAGGTTAAGGTATGTTTCCATAAGTGTTATAAATCGGTCTTTAAATGTGGAAATTAATGCCGTTAATTCAGTTTCCCTGTTTCTTTCCACCGCATTTATACGGTCAAGAAGGTCCGAGTCGAATTTATACGCTATGTTCAGGCGCTGGCCCAGATAAGCGCCTCTCGCGTTGCTTATTTCATAAAAAAGGTCTACGGGAGCGCTTATTCCGGCCACAGCGGTAATTGTCGGGAAAAACGCGGATACTTTTGTCTTTTTAATCTCTAATTCCGCCTGCTTTATTATAAATTTCTGTATGGCGATTTCCCTGTCTGTTTCATAAAGCCTTTTTATCGCATCCTGTATGGAAAGGTCGTTATAGTCTATGCCGTCTATGACATGGGGTCCGCTGCCGAGGGCAACTTTTTCAAGAAAAGCGATTTCATCCTGTATCCCGCCGTCTTCCGAAAAAGATACCGGCAGACAGACAGTGAAAAAGACATAAATAAAAAACACCTTTTGGGTTGCCTGCCGGACAAAACGCAATATGCTCATTATCAACCTTATGATATAAAATTAAAATTTAATTTAAAATTATATCATCTCGGAAGGATTTTTCCAATAAAACGGAAAAAGATTATCGGAAGGTATTGCCTCTACTGCGATTCAACCGCTGTCTGTTTCAACGTCAGGGGATTAAAACCGTTTTTGGCAAATATATACCACGCGGCAACGGATATAAAACCTCTGTCCTGTCTTACCCATTCGAAGCCGCCCGATTTATCGGATGTATAAGGAAGTGCTTTAAGCGTAATATTATCTATTTTTCTGCTTATTATGAATTTATCCATCTCATTCGCGTAAAAATATCCTCTTTGTTTGTCTCCGCAGGAAATAAAGGCGCAGGCAATATGCCCTGTCCCGTCAAGCCAGACATTATTTATTTCTATATCCGGAGAATGATAAAAGCCCATGGCTTTCTTCCCGTTAAAATCCACCGTCTTCCGGTATCTCAGGTCATATTCGGGGATATTCAGCAGGCCGGCATAATCACTGCCGAACGCAAGCACTCTCCATGTATATAAATCGAGAGGAAGGCTTTTTCCCTTTACTGATTTATCCAGCCACTTTCTGATTTTTTTAGCGTAATCGGTTTCCCCGCATAAAAGAAAAGCGGCATAACAATCAATATTGCCTTCCGGGTGGCCATGGTTTTCATGCAGGCTGCTGTCGCCGCTGCGCCATCCGTGCCGGACATAACCGCTGGCGCTGTCTTCCGCCTTATACCACGATTTAAGCAGCTCCTTCAAAAGCACCGTTATCTTCTTATACCTGTCGGAAGAATATGCCTTCTCATAGTATTTATACGCGATAAGAAGCCATGCCATATCTCCCATCCACCTGTCACTGGAGCCGGGGTTATGATACGCGGGCGTTCCGCCTGATTCGGCAAGCACGACAAACTGGAAAAACCCTCTCGGTTCGCTTTTATAGAAAAAGTTCTGTATTAACGGACATGGATTTGCTTCAAAGGTCATATCAGAGAAAAAATCGAGTATCCTCTCCGCCCTTTCCTTTTCTCCCTTAAGTATAAATGCCATGGCGACAAGCGCATTATTGAAAGTCTGCGCCTGATTGCCCTCCATTGAAGGCAGGAGCTGTTTTTCGGGAGAGGATGTATCCTGGATGACTTTAAGCCATTCCATGACAAGTGTCTCTTCAGGTATAAGTTTTTCCGATCTTCTCTGCCTCTCTCCTATGCCCGGAAGTCCGCTGTCGGGGTCAATAATGGGCCCGGAAGGCGGAAAAGACGCGGGAAGTCCTTCTTTCCAAAACCCTGTCTCGTCAAGCCAAACCGTCCCCTTCCCCCTTCCCGAAAACGCGATAGAAATTTCCGAAAGAGCGTCAAGATTATCATCGCCCCCCCACGCATATTCCAGGGTATCGCTGTATACTACAATGCGTTGCCAATCCTTATAATTATTGTCCAGTTTTATTTTTCTCCAGAATGTCGAACCGTCCTTATCTATAAATTTTATCTCCATATCTCCGGCCGCTTTCGCTTTGATCAAAAAGGCGAAAGGTCTTTTTTCGGAAAAACCGGAGGATATCTTTTTGTTGAACTGTACCCAACCGCCCCCTTTTTTGAGCTCATACTTTATTTCAAGCCCCTGTCCGTAACCGGATTCGCACGGATTTATCACAATCGAACTTTTACCGTCGGTCCCTACAACCCACAGGCCCGGGCTGTCCCATGCTTTTTTGACATAGGAGCCCGGCATCTCCGGCTCTTCGGCTTTTATATCCTGATCCTGCGGTATTTCAGCAATCCGCCGGCTTTCTTCCAACGTTGTTTTTTCAACGCCTTCGGTATCCCTGCCGCTGAATTTTGATTTTCTTGCGGCGGCAAAACAAACCGACAGGACGACGCAAACTAAAATAACGGATATAAAAGCTTTCTTCATTAATTTCTCCTTTGCAAAAACAAGATATAATCATTGTAACTTATATACATAAAAAAACCCGAAAAATCATTCAACCCACCCGCGCCCGTAGAATTTGTCCTTCTCCGCGCCCGCCAGATTCATTTCCCTGTCGCGCAGCCAGGTTACATGCCCATCCACATAAAGGCAGTTGATGCCGTTGCCGTGAGGCCTCTCATCCCATGAATTGTATGGATAATCATACATATATGCATAAATACTGAAATCCTTATTCTTAAGGTCCTTTAATGTTTTTCCTCCCGAAGAATAACCGTTGATTTCATAATCAAGTATAACATTCCCGCTGCTGTCCTGGTCGTCAAAAACATCGTCTCTCCAGCCCGCATTGAGTGTGTTTTGATTTGCCGGGCACCTGTAAACATCCATACCGTCTATATAAGAATCAAACCTTCTTATAATATCCGAAAACGCGTTCCAGAGATGGACATTGTTGCACACGAGATAGGGAAATTTTTCATCCTGTTCTATAAGATACATCTGAAGCGCGATACCTATCTGCTTGAGATTGCTGTAACATACGGCCTGTTTGGCTTTCAGCCGGCCCTTCTGAAAAGCGGGGACCAAAAAACCCGCCAGAACGGAAATTATCGCAATAACCACAAGAAGCTCAATCAGGGTAAAACTCTTTAGGGCAATTCGTTCCATTAGTCTTTTTGAGTTCCGGTCAACCATATTATTACCCATTATGCCGGATCCTTTCCCGTTTCTAAAAAAAACAGCCGCCCTTAGAACTTTCTTGTGGGGGAAAGAGGGAAAACCCTTTTATAAGAACGGCTGTTTCAAACAAATATCAGTCTATCTCGTCATTTTTTTCTCGAAAAAACAATAAGTCCGAGTAAACCTCCCGCGAGTAAAACTATTGTTCCCGGTTCAGGCACCGGAGTCGCGTCAAGGTAAGCATTATCGAAATATGCTGTTCCCGTGCCGCCTTCAACGGTCTGGTTGATAAAAAATGCAAGAGAAGCATGAGTCGCATTACCGGGCGCCGCTCCGCTTATATTGAGCGCTGTCCAGTCATTTGTCCCGCTCAGAGGAGTTGATGCTCCTGCTGTTCCAACCCAGCTTCCTGTATTGAACCAGTCTATTTTTATCGTCACTTCTTCATTGATAAGCGCATTGGTTTTAGCAAATATCGTCCCGTAATATGTCTGTCCCGCCGTAACAGCAACAAGCGTATTATCATACATAAAATAATCATCGCCGGTTCCTGCAGCGGCATTAGCGGTGAACTTAACGGATTTTGAACCTCCTATTCCGGTACCTGTATCTCCATAAGTCCCTGCATGCTGGCTATTTCCCCAGGGACCCCACCATGCGCCCTGTTCAGCGTTCTCAAATCCGGCATTCGACAAAAGATTTGCATGCGCGATTGCCGGGAAAAAGCTGATAACTACTGTTAAAAAAAACACTGCTAACAACTGTTTCATCTGTTTTCCTCCCTCCGTTTATTTACTGGCCCGAGCTTATAATAAGTTCAAAATCATCAAAATACACTTTTCCTTTTGAGGATGGCTTTGCCCCTTTATTAAACGCAAGCACTCTTGCCTCTGTCGCGCCTCTAGGAACTTTTGCTTTTACATCCAGCCTTATCCATCCTTCAGTCGCATTCCTTATATGTTTACTTTCAGTATGGCCCGAACCCAGCGGACCGCTGTCATTCCAGAACTCTACCCTTATGAATGCTTCCGCGCTATCCGTCAACGCATCAGACGGGGGATTATTCACCCAGGCGCTTATTTCCAGCGTCTGTCCCGCGGAAACCGGCACAATCTGGCCGTAGCACCCCATTCCCACTCCATATATTTCCCTGCATGCGGAAACACTGCCTCCGTGAAATTCGGATGATTCTATGCTTCCGGAACTTTCGCCGTCATTCCAGTTGTACCATTCAAAATCACTGTCTTCGAAACCTTTGTTGATTATCAGGTCTTCGGCAAATGCCGGAGCCGCTCCCCTGATAAAAAATAACAGTATAAATACACAGAACATTTCTAAAGCCAACCTCTTATTCTTCACAACATACCCCCTTTTAATTAATATATTTATTATAACTTAATTGTTTTACTAAAAGACCAAAAAAATAATCTATTTACTATGTGTAAAATGTTTTACTAATATAGATTTTAATAATTTTCCCGGGTTTGTCAAGCATGTTTTTCCAATTATAAGGCCGGAACAACTATAATTTTACATAATTGCCTGTGTAACAAGATATTATAAATTTACTTTTTAAAGTATGATCTGATAACATTTACAAAAACCATTATTAAAACCAGGCTTATAACCCCGATAAAAGACCCTATTAATCTTTCTCTTAACATCCTGTCTGATAACTCGTTTTCATGGATTTTGGCTACAATGTCTATTGTTTTGTCATCGGTTTCAATCAAGGGCGTTAATTCATGTTTTCTTTTTTCGAGCTGACTGATTGTCTCTTTTGCCTGGCTGAACAATATATTCTGTTCTTCAATATATCTTTGAAGCCTTGATATAGATTCGTTTATTTCATACAGCTCTTTTTTTTGCTCCAGGATATGCCCTTTTACCGTTTTATCAGACCCGACAGCAGAGAGATAAACAGCAACGGCAGCCATAATAATGGATACTATACAAAGTCCGATTATCAGAACAAGCGTTCTGTATCCGCCCGTATTTGCTTTAACCGACTTGTAAAAAGCAGCCGCCAATGTTACAAAAGCGGCAAACCCGGAAAAAATCTTAATGACAAAGACAACATCCATAATAACTCCCTGTTAGAATATTACCGTCATTCAATCAGAATCGCCCGCGGCTGATTGGATACTGGCCAATGCTTCGGCTGCGGCCCTGCTTACGCTGTCATCTTCGCTTTTAAGAAGAGGTTTCAGGATTTCGACAGCTCTTTTATCCCCTATTTTCCCCAGGCTTTTTATGGCTTCCATCCTGACGCCATAATTCTGATCGGTCGCTATCACCTTTATTAAAGGTTCAACCGCCCTTCTGTCTTTTTCCTGTCCCAGGAACATCACGGCTTTCCACCTGGCACTGCCCGAGCTGCTATTCAAATCATTTATAAGATTATCGACTTTATCAGCCAGTGAAAAAGTTCCCGGGCCGCATAGAACAAAGAAAAAAATGCACACTAAAAAAATATTCTTTTTCAATTGGTCCCTCCTTCCGCTATTCTATTTTATCAGTATTGCCCTGCGTATATCATCCGCTTTTTTTGCTCCCGCCAGATATTCCACAATAGCGCAGGAAAATTCCAATGCCGTGCCGGCTCCTCTGCTTGTAATAATATTGACGTCCCTTATAACGGGCCTGTCTATGAATTCAGCAATTCCGCTGAATCTGGATTTTGTTCCTGGAAAACCTGTCACTTTTCTGCCCGGAAGAATACCGGCGGGAACAAGCACGTAGGCAGGGGAAGCACAGATCGCGGCAATCAACCTGCCTTTGCCGTTTAAATTCTTGACTGAGTTTAATAATTTGTCCGAACCCGCCAGATTTGCGGATCCGGGCATCCCCCCCGGCAGTATCAAAGCGTCCGCGTCGGAAATCTCCTCAAATAAAAGGTCTGTTTCTATTTTTATGCCCCTCGCGCCGGGAACAGTTTTTTTATCGAGTCCGGTAACATCCACTCTAATGCCCGCTCTTCTTAAAATGTCGATTGGGGCAACAGCTTCTATTTCTTCAAAACCATCAGCCAGAACGATGACAGCTCTTTTCTCCATTCTGTCCTCCTTTCTTTATATAAAGAATGCGTGTCTCTACCTTCATATCGCTTGAATGTTTTTCAAACGCTTTTTTATATATTTCAAGCTGTCTGTTGTATCTTTCTCCTCTGTAGTCGGACCATTTAAAATCAACTATTACTATCCTGTTGTTTTTCCTGTAAACACAATCGATCCTCCCGTTGATTTCATATTGCCCTTCCCTGAGGACAAACGGCAATTCCCTGTATATCTCATCGGCAGATCCCATTTCCCTGTACTCGTCTGTTTCGACAAATCTTTCAACCTCCGGGGCAATTTGAAGGACCTCCGCCTCAGGTAATTTATGCTTAAGCAGTCTGATGATATCCTTTTTTGAATCCATGTGTTCCAGAGTGTAATGAATAGCTGTTCCGATATTTCCCTTTTTATCCGCGCGGGGCTCGTCTTCAATATCCGAAGATATATCCTCTTCCTGTTCCATGATATCCCTGGAAAACATATATCCTTCCTTATCAAGATACCGCGAGACGCTTATTTTTTCAACAGGCGGGTTCAACACATCTATATCGGCATCGGCAAATTCCATGTTTTGCTTAACATCCAGTTCTGCAACGGCAGGGGGGGATTCCTGAGCTGTTTCTGCCGGACTTTCACATCCGTCTTCGATATAAATATCCCGCGCCGGAGAAACATTCTTAAGGCAATCAAACCATGTGTTAAGATTTTTCCCTTTTTCTCTGGACTCCGGCTTTTTATTCAGGCAGGAAACAATTAAAACATCTCTGGCCCGCGTAACGGCGACATACAACAGCCTTTTTTCTTCTTCGCTTCTTTCATGTTTTGTCCTGTTTTTTTCTTTTTCATAATTGGAAGTTTCCCAGTATTTATTCATTTTGAACGCAAAAGCCCCGTCATGTCTTATAATCACCTTATCCCCGATAAATCTTCCAGACGATGTATCGGGAATGATTACAATGGGGAACTGCAGCCCTTTGGACCTGTGAACCGTCATCAGCCTTACCGAATTATCGCCTTCTCCGGACACCGAAGCGAGCCCCTCATCCGACTCAAAACTTATATCATCGATAAACCGCTGAGTTATGTCTTCCAGAGAGTCGTAACCCGAGGATTCCATGGCGCGTATTTTTTCTATAAGCTTTTCAACGTTGGCAATTCTTATATCGCCGTCGGCAAGTTTTGCCAGAGCGCTGAAATATGAAACCCTCTCCAGAAACTCGGTCAATAACTCGGATGGGGCGCGGGTACTTTTTTTCTGCCTTACATCCAGCAAAACGCTGTCTAATTTTTGAACAGCGTTTTTTCTCCCTCCATTCAAAAACTTTTCGGGTTTCAGTATTTTATTTTCCAGTTTCCCGCAGACTATCCGGTTATCATCCGCTGTTGATGCGAAGGACCTCAAAAGGCTCGCATATGCAAGCTCATCCCGCGCATTGGACATAATATTCAAAAAATTCAGTGAGTCACGCACCTCAAATCTTGACAGGAACCCGGAATTACCCAGAACAAAATAAGGGATGCCGCGCTCCTGCAGGCATTTTTCATAGATACCGACTTTGGTCAGTCTGCGGAATAAAATCGCGATATCCGAATAAAGGGGGTTCTCTTCTTTTCCGTCCCTGAATACTTTCACTTCCTTCCCGTTTAAAGTGCCTTCCTCAGCCATCCGCTTAATAAGCACGCTCAGGTATTCCGCTTCCTTTTTTCTCTGCGCTTCGGCAGTTTCAAACCCTTCCCTGTTAAACAGCCTGTAAACATTTCCGGAATCATGCGTTTCTTTTCTCTTCGCTTTAATAAGGTCTCCGGTTTTATCGAAGTCGGCTATAATAAGCATCGAAAGATTATTTATATAATCCAGTATTCCCTTCTGGCTTCTCCTGTTCTCCCTTAAAGACCTCTTAAGCCCTATTTGTTCGCGGATTTTGCCGAATACCGCGGGATCCGCATTTCTCCAGCCGTAAATAGACTGTTTGAAATCACCTACGACGATTATTTTGTCGGACAGCTGGATTTCGGCGATGTTTCCGGCAAGGGTCTCATCTCTCTCGGAAAGCCACATGATAAACTCCATCTGGATATTGTCCGTATCCTGGGCCTCGTCGAGTATTATCAATTTATATCTTTTTTTTATCTCCTGTCTTACGTCTTTATGATCCCTCAATAAATTCCTGGCTTTGATAAGGATTTCATCATATGTAATCCTGTTTTGTTTAAGTTTTTCATACCTTTCAAAGACCTCATCCGCAATCCCCGCAAGACATAAAGAAATCTGTTTTATTTCATCTTTCTCGTTTTTAACGGATTTCGAAACAAAGTTTTTCACCTTTCCGGGAATATCCGCGGCCCTGAAATTATTTACAATATCAAAAACATAATCCTCAAAACCGCCCTGAAACCCTTTCTTTTCGAGAGGCAGGACGGCAAGAATCCTGTTAAGAACCGTATCTTCGCCGGCATCAATCCTAGAAACCACCGCCTGTTTTAACGCTTTTCTCAGAATTTTCCGCTTGTCCTCATCTATTATTTCAGGTTCCGGGTCTATATCCGCATAGGAGCAGAATTCTCTTAATATTTTTACCGCAAATGAATGTATTGTTGATATCTGAATCTCGTCTATTACTCTTACATACTCAAACCTTTCGCGAAAATCCGATCCTTTTGCCGTTTCCAGAAGTATTTCTTTTGCTCTTCCCTTAAAATCTCCCGCAGCTTTTTTCGTAAATGTTATGCAGCATATGGAAGCCGCTATTTCCTCTCTCTCTTTATCATTCCGTCCTTCTTCAATCAACCGTATTACCTTATTCATCGCAAAAGTTGTCTTTCCGGTTCCCGCGGAGGCGGAAATCGCGGCTTTTGTTTTGGTGTTCAGAACATCTTCTATCTGTTTTTCCCAGTTATATTTCATGTTTTCGCGCCCCAATCTTCGGCTATCCTGCAAAAATAAGGGAACTCGCAGTTCCTGCAATCAACCTGCCTGTCAAAAGGGCGCGCGGGAAATTCCATGTTGATAACAGCTTTTTTGAATCTCATTATTTTTTCAAAAAGGATTTCCTCCCAGTCGCCCGATACGGCAATTTCCGAAAAGAATTCCGCTTTTTCATCAAAGGGGTCGGCTTTCAAAAGGAAATAACATGCCCTGATTTCAGCCGGGCTTTTTATGCCCAGATTTTTCTGCGCGGTTTTTTCTGAAAGGACCAGTTTATAAAGAGCGGCCTGAGCCAGATACCCTTCGCGAAAATCTTCTTCGCTTCTGACCTGCCTGCTGGTTTTATAGTCGACCACATAAACTATGCCTGTTTTTGAGATATCTATTCTGTCTATATATCCGTTCAGCGCTATCTTTTCGCCGCGTATACCGGTTACGAATTTCTTGAACGGGAATTCAGCCCTGAGAAATTCCGTTTTCCCGGGCCCTATCGGGGATTTTTCTTCAAGTTTCAGAAAGTTCCTGAGGATTTCGGTCATCCCTTCTTTCTTCACCGACCACAATTCCTTCCTGCCCGTCAGATTGTTCTGCTCATATGAATTAAAAATTCCGCCGGCAATATCCAATAAAAGCCTTTCTCCTCCCTTCCCTTTTCTCTCTTTGCAGAAATTTTCCAGCACTTCATGGATAATGGCCCCTTCATCCATAACATCAATATAGAGTTCCGGCCTCGGCAAATCTCTCATTTTCATGAGCGACTGCATAAAATATCTGAACGGGCATCTTAGAAACGCTTCCAGCGCGGTTGCGTTAAACGAAAATGCCCCGTCCTGAAAAAATTTATCCGACAAAAAACGGCGGATCTCTTCGGAAGAATAAAAACCCCTGTAATTTTTAGCATCACCCGCTGCAATGACATTAGGATTTCTCATAAACACACTGTCATTCTGCTCCAGCTCCCGCTGCAGCCCGCCGGGCTGTAAAAGAAGTTTCCTCCCCCTGCTTTTTTTTGCGATGGAAACCAGCAGGTCTGTTCTGGATGCGGCATCATCCGGCTCACTTATCACAGAGGAAGGCGGGATTTTTTTTACCTCCAGCGCCGAAACCATTTTACCGTCCTTCTCTGATAAAAACATCATTTCTATTTCTTCGAGAAATACGGATTTTTTTCTGTCTTCCCGGGTCTCTTCAGTAAACGGGACTGTGAATATGCATTTGTCCGAAATATTCAGAAAACTTCTGTAAAAAATATTTCTGTCTGTAATTTCTTCATCTGCAGATTTTTGAACCGGCAGCATTCCTTTTTCGTCCAGTATGCGGTTCAGTGCTTCTATATCAGCGTCTTTAAGTATAAGGCCTTCTGTTTTCCGGGACGGGAACTCGCCTTCTGCCATACCGCAAAAAACGCCTATTTTAAAATTCATGCCGTCCGTATCAAAAGGCGTCAATATTTTTACAGCGTTCAGGTTGTTTTTTTCATGTATGACTTCTCTTTCGGCCAGACTTTCTATCATTTCCTTAAACCGGGCGGCACTCACAAGGGACGACCCCATGATATTATCCGGGCAGGCGTCTATCTTATCCAGCAGTCCGCACACCGCGGATACTTCATCCTCAATCATATTTCTGATATAGTAACGGCTTATAAAATTTCTTAACCATTTTGAAAAATCCTTTGCTGTCCGTTCAGCTTCAAACGAAATATCCCGGATAAGCCCGCAAAGAAATTCATTCAATGTTTTCACATCCTGAATATCAATCCCGCTGTTTATAAAATCTTTTGTTTCCCCTCCTTTCCCGGCAAGCCAGTTTAAACACCCGTCGACGGGTTTATTGTCCGCCGACAAATATCCGCAAAGGCAAAGGATAAGTCCGGCAACATCTTTGTCTATCCCTATATCGGTAAAATACGGCGCCGCGATTATCCTGGCAATATTTTCCCTGGGAAAATATTCTTCGGCCATTGACAACACCAGCATTAAATCCTTGTAGAAGTTGGCGCGCTGCAGCTGTCTCCCGCGCCTGAAATAATATGGTATCTTAGCTCTGTTAAAATGTTGTCTTATGTAGTCGTCATAGAGCGATATTTTTTTCGCTATCACGACAATATCAGAAGGTTTCAAATATTCGTCGCCGCAAAGATATTTCTTTATGCGGAGGGCTATTTCTCTTACTTCCGAATTCCTGTCCGCGGCTTCAATTACGCTGATTGAACCGTCTGTCGCTTTTGCTTCATTATTCACCGCCCTGAAAAGGTTTTTCTGGACAAACGCCAAATCGGAAGGCTGCCTAGCGCTGCCCGAAACAGTGTTATCAACCCTGATATTGCCCGAATCCATCTGTTTTAAGCACCTGCATGGAAATATACCCGCTTCAAACGCCGCATTGCTTTCATCGCAGGGGAAATACACGGAAACTTTTATTCCTTTATCGGCAAAAATTTCGAGCAGTTTCAATTGCACGTTTGTGAGCTGATACCTCGGGCGCACAACCACCTTCTTTATACCCCTCAAAAAAGGTGCCATGTCCGCCATTTTCCCCAGGGCATCTATCACCAGCCATCCCATATCGTCATAATCACGGCAGGAACTGCAATATTCAGAATAAATATTGTAAAAATCCGTTAGCCTTTTCAGGGAAAGTTTTTCCCTTTTGCTGTTGCCTATGTGTTTTTTAAGTATTTCGGGCGTGACTCCGGCCTTTTTAAGCGTTTTAACGCTTTTTTTCAAATCCTTTATGAAGCCGGGCTTTGAAAAAACAGGATAAAAATAATTTTTTTTCCGGGTTTTGAAATAACCGGAGCAGATCCTCTTGAGGATTATCTCTTTTTCAAAGTCAGTTATAAAGCGCTCCTCAAGAAGCTCTGCCGCAAGATTAAGCAGGATCTTTCCGAATGTATAGAAGGTATGGTTAAAGTAGATTTCTTTTCCCATCCTCCTGATATATTCCGAAACGGCGAGAGGGGAAGGGAAAATCTCTATTGTTTCACGAGAAAGCATTTTATATTCCGGTAAATTTTTAAATCAGTTAATACTTGACCCTGCATCGCGATTCCGGGACAGAGCGGTACATCACATCCCCCAGAACAACCAGCAGCGCCATGCACCAGAAGGAAATTTTCATGCCGTAATAAGCGTTTCCGTCCACGACATAGGGAGCCATCCACAGAACATATATCAGCGCAAAAAGAGCCTGGTAAACCCCGATCTTTCTTTCATCTTCCTTGTTCCCAAGAACAATATATATGAAGACCGACAGGAAAACCGTTATAACGGCAATGCCGGCCAGAGCCAGGATACAGCTGTAAAAATCTATTTTTCCGCTGTTAAAAAAATCCATGAAGCCGATAAGCATAACGCAGCACAAATACGAAAGGACAACAGCTGTAAAAAGCATAAACAGGTTCTTCTCGAATTTGAGGTTATCCGCCTTTTTTATGACAACCCTCATATTAAGATATGCCGCGAGCAGCCCACCGAAATAAGGCAGCGCGTATTGCCATATCCTGTCGAAAAACGTTCTCGCGGAACCACAGGCCGCGATACTTTCAACATCGAATTCCCTGTAAGGATAAATATCACCCTCACACCCCTTGACCGAAGGAAGGAAAAAACATATAAACAATATCAGCCCGGCAACGGAAGAAAATAAACCGCTCAATGTTTTTGTTTTGCTGCGAAATCTCATAATTGCTTTCCTTTTAAGCAAAAGGCTATGAGGCAATAATTTTTAAGGGGCGTTTTTTTACGAGCGGCCATGGTGCCTGAAAGGCGAGCAAGTAAAAAAGCCGAGCGAAGTAAGTCTCGGGGGGACTTACAAGCGTCCCCATAAAAATTTATTGCCGAAAGTAGCCTTTCTTATCAAAAATCATGTTTCGCTTCAACGGTTATGCCGATGCCGCCCCGCGCTTTGAACATCGCCGTAACCTTTGCCTTTTTCGGCTTCGCCGTCTTAACGATATCATCCAGAATCCTGTTGGCAATATCCTCCGCAAACATCCCGACATTTCTGAAAGAAAAAAGATACAGTTTCAGTGATTTGGATTCTATGCATTTCTCAGCCGGGATATATTCTATTTCTATTCTGGCAAAATCAGGCTGGCCGGTGACAGGGCATATGGAAGTGAATTCATCTGTTTCGAATTTTACATTATAATCTCTGCTTATTATATTGGCGAATGTCTCGAGCCCGGCATTATCGGGGGATTTCGGATAAACCGTTTTTGCTTTTCCCAGCAGCGTTAAGTTTTTCAGCCTTGCTTTCTTCATTTGGCATACCTCAGAGGATCTTTGATCCCCGCTTCCTTAAACCCGTTTTTCCTTATAATACATGAGTCACACTCTCCGCAGGCGGTTGATTTCATGACCGGGTCATAACAACTGTGTGTTTTTGAAAAATCCACGCCAAGAGCCGCGCCTGTCCTGATTATATCAGATTTCTTCATTTTAACGAGCGGGCTGTGTACTTTTATCCTGCTTTTGCCTGCAGGCTTAACCGCCAGCGCGGCCATCTTTTCATACGCTCTCAGATATTCCGGCCTGCAGTCGGGATAACCGCTGTAATCAACGGCATTTACCCCGATAAATATGTCTTTCGAGCCTATGGTTTCGGCCCATGCCAGCGCAACCGAAAGGAATATCGTGTTTCTCGCGGGAACATATGTAGAAGGTACGGTATAGGGCATGCTTCCTGTTTTTCTCCTCTTGGGAACCTTAGCGCCTGAAGTCAGGGCAGACCCTCCTATCTTCCTCATATCAAGGCGGAAGACCATATGCTTTCTCGCTTTTACCGCTGCCGCAATTCGTTTTGCGCAGGCAATTTCTGTTTTGTGGCGCTGGCCGTAATCAAAAGTCAGGGCGTATATGTCAAATCCCCCTGATTTGGCCATCGCGGCGACTGTAGCCGAATCCAATCCTCCGCTCAATAAAACCACCGCCTTTTTTCCCATAATTCAAACACCCCTGGTCCTGTTAGGCCATATTACCTTATGGAGCTGCAGGTTCAGGCGCACTTTTAAATCATCTTCCAATATCCATCCCGCAAGGTCCGAAGCTTTTAGAAGGCCATACGCCGGAGAAAACAGTATATTGCATTTTTTCCCTTCAATTTTTTTCACCACGCGTTTAGCCCACAGGTAATCTTTACGTCCGGAAATGACAAATTTTATCTCATCTTCACTTTTAATATACTCCATGTTTTTCGCAAAAAAACTTCCTGATTGCCCGCTCAGGGGGCACTTTATATCCATTACTATTGTTGCCTTTTTATTTATATTTTTAATGCAGGCGGAACCGTTGGTTTCTATTATTATCTTTTTCCCGCAGCGTATTAGTTCGTCAATAACGCAAAATATATCTTTCTGGATTAACGGTTCGCCTCCGGTTATACATACAAGACCGGGTTTATACCTTAATACTTTTTTTACAAGCGTTTCGGCGTTTAAATACACTCCTTTTTCGTATGCATAGCGCGTGTCACAAAAACCGCATCTGAGGTTGCATCCTGCAAGCCTGACAAAAACACACGGCTCCCCCGCATGGCTTGACTCCCCCTGAATGCTCTTAAATATTTCATTTACCTTCAGTCTTCCCAATATGAAACCCCTGTTTTTGAAGATTCTTTGACCGTTATCTTCGATACTTTAATCCTTTTATCATTGATTTTCCCGGATAACATCGAAAACAGAAGGCGGGCAATATTTTCCGCGGTCGGATTTTTATCGGAAAAACATTCGAGTTCGTTCAAATTCTTATGGTCAAATTCAGATACAACTTCAGATATTATATCTTTCAATTCCCTGAAATCCCTGACCATTCCCATTTCATCAAGGCTGCGGCATCTTATAAAGACCTCCACATCCCAGTTGTGCCCGTGCATATTACTGCACGGGCCTTTATAACCGTTAAGGCTATGGGCCGAGGAAAAAAATGTCTTTACGCTTAATTCATGCATACACAGTCAATTTAACAGGTGGAAGACAATCACGATATCACATTTTACATCAATTTTTTAAAAAATAAAACGCGGGAATATCATGATTTGCGGTTTGGCGCAAACAGCTTTACGATAAAGCCCGTATTCCACCCCGTAACGATGAGCAAAACAAAGAAAAAATAAACAGGAAAATCCATAATTTTTGTTTTTCTCGCTATCATTAACGATAGCCCTATTAACAGCGCCAGGATCAATGAAAGCAGGGTTAAAGACATAAAAACTGTTTTCGGGCTGAACAGCAGGCATATCAAAGCCAGAATGACTACATTGAATGACACGGCAATCGCAGACCAGCGGAATATGCCGGGTTCGGACCCTTTTTTGAGAAATGACGCGCGGCTTTTTCCGAACCGGTAGGCCAGTTTAAAAACATCGCTTATTTCCGTTTTCTTGTAGTGATAAACTATTGCATCAGGGTCACACAATACCTGATACCCCGTTTTTCTCAGGCGCGCCGCCATCTCTTCATCCTCAAGAGGATACATATCGGGGCTGAACAGGCCTGTTTTCCGTAATGCCTCTTTTCTGTACATAACGTTGCATGAGGGGTTGAAATCCACCTGCCTGGAGCTGTGTCCGAAATCACAGTATTTTCTCCCGAAAGGGAGGAAAAATGTAAATGTTTCTTTTATAATATTACCCGTATTGGTATCTTCCCTCGGTAAAACATTCGGACCCCTGACGGAAGCGATCCCGGATTCATCAAAATGCCTTACAAGAGAACCAAGCCAGCTTACTACGGCAACACAGTCCGCATCGGTAAAAGCTATAAAATCCCCGCAGGCTTCTTCAATGCCTCTGTTCCTTGCATACACAACGCCTTTCCTGCCTTCTTTCACAAGACGAACCCTTCCGTCCCTGTTGGAAAACCTCTCAACTATCTTCGCCGTGCCATCCGTAGACCCGTTATCCACTACAATAACTTCTATGTGCCTTCTTGTCTGGCTCAGGATGGAATCAAGGCATGGTGATATATGATGTTCCTCATTAAGCACCGGTATTATCACTGAAATGGAGAAATCTTTATTCATAGTAAAGGGTTTTTTTAAGTAACAATATACTGAATATAATTTTTTTTTCAAGAAAGAACAACAAGTTTCTTTATTTTTTTTTCAAATTGATGGTATAATGCCGGGTCAAAAAAGCGCCGGCAGGATCCCGGCGCTGACGGAACCGATGTTAAAATAAAAAATATTTAAAGGTCTCGCGCATGAAAATCGGGCTGCTTGGTTTTCCCCAATCCGGGAAAAAGACGCTTTTTAAGCTTTTAACAGGCAATGACGGGATTTCCGCAAACATCGGCATATGTAAAATCAAGGATCCCAAACTGGACAAAATCGCGGAGATATACAAATCGAGAAAAATAACCCATGCCGAAATTGAATACCAGCTTCTTCCTGCAATAGTCCCCGGCCATGCATCGCTCAAAGATTCACTTAATATCCTTAAAAATCTTGACGCCGTATGCCTTGTTGTAAGACAGTTTAAAAATGATGCCGTATATCATATAAAAGAAACCGTAGACCCGGAAAGGGACATAAACATCATCTTACAGGAACTTATTCTCGCAGATCTTATGCTTGTGGAAACAAGGCTGGAAAGGATGAAAGAATCCGAAAAAAAGAAAAAAACCGAAGTCCTCGACAAGGAAAAAACCCTCCTGTTAAAAATAAAATCACAGCTTGAAAACGAAAAACCCGTAAGGGATACGGCTTTTTCGGACGAAGAAAAAAAATTACTTCTCCCTCTGCAATTCATAACTAAAAAAAATGTTCTTATAGCATTAAATTCCGACGAAACGGATATCAACCGGAAATTGCCCGATAACATAGCCAGGTTCGATTCTCCGACAACCGTCACTTTCCCGATTGCGGCAAAAACCGAAGTTGAAATAAACTCCCTTGCCGAAACGGAACGGGAAGAATTTCTCAAAGGCCTTGGAATAAATGAACCTGCCATAAATTTAATGGCAAGATTGTCCGTAAAGCTTTTAAACCTTATCACATTCTTTACAGCAGGCGAAAATGAAGCCCGTTCCTGGATTATAACAAAGGGGCTTTCCGCTCCGCAGACAGCCGGCAAAATACACACCGACATCGAACGCGGTTTCATACGCGCCGAAATAATCAAGTCGAAAGATCTTTTTGAACTTGGCGGCGAGCAGGCGGTAAAAGATGCGGGAAAGTGGGCGTTAAAGGGAAAAGATTACATTATCGAAGATTCTGATATAGTGCTCTTCCGGTTTAACGTATAAACTTATTTCCCGGTTCTCCTGTTTTTCGCAGGTTTTTTCTTTGTCAATTCGGGATAAAGTTTCTTTCTGCAATCGGGGCAGATGCCGTGGCTGAAAGCGATTTCAGAATGCTTTTCCAAATATTCTTCCACCTGATGCCAGTAACCTTTATCGTCACGGACCTTTTTGCAATGCGAACATATCGGCATCAATCCTCTTAATGTCTTTACCTGCGCTAACGCATATTGAAGATCTTCAATCAGTTTTTCTTTTTCTTTTTCGGCTTTTTTGCGCTCGGTTATATCGAGCACATAACCTTCATAATGCGTTATTTCGCCTTTCCTGTTCCTTACGATAACCGTGGAGTCATACAGGAACTTTTCTGTTTTATCCGCGGTGAATATCCTGTATTCCTGTTCAAATTTATCAATCCCTTTTTTGCTGTACCGTTTTACTTCTTTTTCAACCCTTTCTATATCCGCGGGGTGAATAATATCGGCATATTTAATTTTGCCTCTCAGAAATTCCTCGGCCGTATATCCGAATTGTTTAATGTTGCTTGACACATATTCCACCGGCCAGCCCTGTCCCGCAAACCACCTGAACACGACCACCGGGCCTCCGGTATGAAGTTTCTTTTCCCTTATCAAAAGTTCTTCCGCCTTTTTGGATTCCGTGATATCCTGCACCAGCACAAAAACCATTTTCTCATTGTTTATCTCCAGTATCCTGGCATCCACTCTAACGGGAAATTCATACCCGTTTTTTTTCCTGTTTTCCGCTTCAACGGAAAATCCCTTGAATGAAATGTTTGCTTCAATAAGACCCGGAAGCATTTTCGCCGTTCTGGCGCTTACCAGGTCTTTAATATTCATATTATTAAGCTCTTTTTTACTGTATCCAAGCATTTTGGACGCTTCCTCATTGCAGTCGATGATATCGCCGTCTATCGTCTCAAGAAAAACAGCAAAGGGGGTTAATTCGAACAGCTTTTTGAATTTTTCTTCGCTTTCACGGAGTCTCTCTTCAAATTTTTTTCTTTCGGTGATGTCAATAAACATGGACATTTTGGAAATAACTTTTTCGCCGGCAAATATAGGCGTGTTGACAATATAGAACCAGCGGTTATCTTTGGGGCTCAGCACTTCCCACCTCACGGTATCGCCCTTGAAAACCTTTTCATTCACGCACCAGGGACAGACTGACTGCCTGTTGTGAAGGACTTCATAACACTTCTCTCCCGTAGCGTCCCTGCCGGTCCTTTCCATAAGATTTTTATTCATGAAAGTGACGGTATAATCAGAAGCGCATGTGTAGATATAACCGTCAAAGGCCTTGACTATAGCGGACATCAGTTCTTCTTTTTCACGGAGGTTTTCTTCTATTAGCCTGCGCTGCACCTGAAGCGCCTGCACATCCACAAGACGTTTCTTCAGTTTTTCTATTTCTGCAAACAGTTCCTCTTTAGATCTCGTATCTTCCGTCATAACCCTTTTCCATATAAGTTGTTATGATTATACCACTTATCCTGCCGCAACCCCAAGTATTTCTTTCGCTCTTTTCAGGTCTCTCCCGTTCACCATCAATTTTATCCAACCTATATCCGGATCGCAAAGAGCTCCTATGGAAAAAGTATTGTAATCTGATAAATAACACTTTATCCCTTCGGCCTCCAATGCCGACACTGCAAGCTCCGCGGCAGATATACTGTAGTATACGGACACTTGCGCAAAATCATCCATAAGCAGCTCCCTTATTTTATAAAAGCTTATTTGAACATAAAGTTTTTTTCGCGAAATAATCTAAGGCAGGCGTCAACAACATCGGGATCATACAGGTTCCCCCTGTTCCCGGATATTTCCTCCAGAGCTTTGTCAATGCCGGGCGCAGACCTGTAGGGGCGGTGGGAAGACATTGTTTCAACAACATCGGCAACTCCTATTATTCTCGCCCCCATAAGGATATTTTTGCCCGAAAGACCGAACGGATAGCCTGAACCGTCAAATCTTTCGTGATGCTGAAGCACAATATCGGCTACCGGCCATGGAAACTCTATATTTTTCAGAATATCATATCCGACGCGCGGATGAGTCTTGATGATTTTATATTCTATATCGGATATCTTCGCCGGTTTATTCAGTATTTCAGCAGGAACATATATTTTTCCCACATCATGGATGGAAGACGCAATCCTGATCCCTTCAATCTCCCTGTCAGAAAGACCCATTTCCGAAGCAATAGCGCTTGCAAGCTGGGCAACCCTTCTTTCATGGCCGGCGGTGTAAGGGTCTCTCACTTCGACTATGCTCCCCATCGCGTTTATAGTGCTTTCCATGCCATTCCTTAATTTTTCATAACTTGCTTTAAGCTCCCTTTCCTTTTTGCACCTTTCAAGAGCATTTGTAAAAATTTCGCCCACTATTTTCAAAAGTGTAATTTCATCATCTGTCCATTTTCTCTGTTCTTTCACAGAATCAAAACCCAGTATTCCCAGAGGAGTTCCGGCGACTTTCAATATGACATTGATAAGAGATTTAATCCCCTCGGCCCGGAATTCGTCCTGCTCATTTTTTGCCTCCGCAGGCAATTCGGAAATGTCATCCACATATACTATTTCATCTTTTTTCAACTTACCCACTATCCAACCGAATTTCCCGGTGTCAACGCCCATTAATCTATCTTTCTGAGAAACAATCCCTCCGGCGCACCACTCATACAAATTATCCATAACGGCGCCTTTATCCCGGAAAAGGAAGACATAACTTCTGTCAACGCCGGTAAACCGGCCTATCTGCGTCAAAGCCTCCTGTATCTCGTTGTCTATGTCCTCGTTTCTCATATCTATAAAACTGGTTGAAATAGATGTTATCAGCCTTTCAAAATTCAGCCTGTAATCCGCTTTTTCCTCGGCTCTTTTCCAATCGGATATATCTATCAGCGTTTCCATGACGCAGGCCTCCCCGTCCAGCTCGATAGAATCTGCGCTTTTAATAACAGGTATTTTTTCACCCGAAGCCCTGGTAACAAACACTTCTTTCTTATCTGTTTCGGACATCCCGCTTTTGATGACAAAAGTCCCGTCCTTTGCGCCGGCAAAGAAATTTTCCGGGTTTTTCCCTATCATCTCTCCTCTCTGCCGCTGAAATATCTCAAGGGCGGAAGGATTTATATCTATGATTTCGGATTTATCGTTTGTAACTATGATGCCCACCGGCGTATTTTCAATAAGTTTTCTGAAGGTCTCCCTGCTTTTATAAATCTCTTCCTCCGCCCTTTTCCTGACCGTAATGTCTTCGCCAAACCTGTAATAACACACCACGTTCCCGTCTTTATCTTTTTTCGGTATAACGATAAGATGGACAGGGAATACCGTCCCGTCTTTGTGGACAAGGTTGATTTCATCGTTATACATCCCGGTTTCTGAAGCAATCTTATGCACTTCATCGGCATGGGACGGGCTTTCATGCAGTTTATAGATTTTAAGTTTTTTAACCGCTTCGTCAACGCTGTACCCAAGCATTTTTTCAGAAAATTTATTCCAGAGAATGATATTTCCCTCTTTGTCCACCTCGCAGAGGTGCAATGGGATATATTCTATGGAAAGCCTGTATTTTTCCTCGCTCTCGGCAAGCGATTTCAGGTAATTCATCCTCTGTAAGATTATCCCTATCATATTAAGAAAATGGATAAGCACGCCTTTCATGGCAAGTTTATAGCCGGGGTACAATTGCATATAGCCGATTGCGACAATTTCCCCTTCCCTGATACTCGCAAGGGCGTACCTCTCAACGTTTCTTTCGGATTTTATTTCCTCGGTAAATGCTTCGGGAAAAAGACTCAACAGGCACGCGCGGCTGGCGGAACAGTCGATTATCTCATTGTCTTTAAAGGTTCTGAACAGTCCATCCGGTATCTTCCTGATTATACCGGGTTTCTCTTCAAGGAATGAAAGACCTGTTTCCCTTTCGGTCGTTACGATCTCAAGTTTCAGAAAATCGTCCGGCTTTGATGAAGCGAAAGCAACGCATTTCGCATTGCACATCCGCAAAAGGTTTTTACATAATATGGAATATATTTTTTCTTCGCTCGCTCCTTCCACCTCGAGAAACGTATCGCATATTATCCTGAATGGCCGGCTGCCGCTGTCAAAAACCAGCGTTGTCCGCTCTATTTCATCTTCAAAAGGATTTTTATTCTTATTTAATTCATCATTCATAATATTATTTGTGTTAAATCTGCCCTGAAATGAATTTAAAGTTTTCTTTCATAAATAGTTTCAGGCAGGAATCCACCGCGGCCGGATCGTACAGATTTCCCCTGTTTTCGACAATTTCCTGGAGCGCATTCTCAAACCCCACGGACGGCCGATATGGCCGGGGGGAATACATAGCCTCAACAACATCAGCCACCGCTATTATCCTGGCCTCAAGAAGTATATCCTCGTCCTTAATGCCGAAAGGATACCCTGAACCGTCCAATCTCTCATGGTGCTGCAGCACAATATCAGCCACAGGCCAGGAAAATTCTATGGTTTTCAAAATATCATAGCCGAGCTGAGGGTGTGTCTTAATGATGCTGAATTCTATATCCGTCAATTTGCCCGGTTTGGTCAGTATCTCGGAAGGCACATAGATTTTGCCTATATCATGCACTATAGCCGCCATGTAAATGCCGTTTATCTGTTCCTCGGGAAGCCTCATATCCTGCGCTATCGCAACGGCCAGCTGAGCCACTCTCCTTTCATGGCCGGCGGTATAAGGGTCCTTGGTCTCAACAATTCTTGCCATGGCAAGAATTGTGCTTTCCATATTTTTTTGAAGCTTGTTGTAACTGTCCTGAAGAGCTCTCCCTGCTTTCTTCTGTTCGGTGATATCCCTTATAACACCCTGCAGCCCTAAAATATCTTTTTTACTGTTCTGTTTCAGGGCAGCCGTTATCATGCACTCCATTTCCCTGCCTGTTTTGCTTTTCAGTTTTACCTCATAGTTCCTCACAGAACCGCTCTTCTCGACATCCCTTTCAAATTCGTGGTAATCAATAAAATCCACGAATATGTCCTTATATTCCATCCCGGACATCTCATCCCTGGAAAAACCGAAAAGCACCAGCGCTGATTCATTTACGTCAATGAATTTCCCGTCCTCACCCGTAATAAATATCGCGTCTCTGGAACTTTCAAACAAAGCCCTGTATTTTTCCTCGTTCTCTCTCAGGGCGTTTTCCACTCGTTTCCTCTGGCTTATAAGGTCTTCAAGCTCTTTGATCTTTTCTTCAAGCTCCATGGCGTGCAAAGAAAGAAGGTCTTCTCTTTCCTGATGGTAATCAATCTTTTTCTTAAGTTCCTGGGGGGTCAATTTCAGGTCCGCAAGTATCTCCGCATAGGCCTCGGATAACTCTTTTGATTCGTCTACGGTAAAGACCCCTCCCCCCATCATAGCCTTATGAGAGGTGGCCGTGCCTATCGAGCCGGCAAGCAATTTCTCAATCTCATTCTGAAGCCTTGCCAGCTCAAGAATTGAAATGTGCGTCCCCTTCCCTATGCCTGTGAGATAAACCCCTTTCTTCAGTATGAGAGATATTTTATCCGCGGGAAGGTAACAGGACAGGATTTTTCTCATAATCCCGAGCTTGCTTTCCAGCATAATATGAGCTTCTTTCGTTGTTGACCCCGCGAAAATATCATCGCTGGACAGCGCGCCGGTAAAACCTTCGGCGTTTCTCTTTTCTTCCCGTTTTGTCGGGAAACATATCGAACCGAACATATAAAAACCCAGGTTAAAAAACATTGACCAAAAAACAGAATGGCTTACGGCATCGGGAAATTTTATTCCGAAAAATTCCGCCGGCCTGAGGATTTTCAGCCCGAAAATGCCATTCGACATAAAAAACGTAGAGATCCATCCGCTTGATGCGAAACAGGGAATAAAAAGAGTGTAAAACCAGACCGCAAAGCCGGCTGTAAGACCCATAACAGCGCCGGTTTTATTCCCTTTTGTCCAGAAAATCCCGCCTATAATCAGGGGCACAAACTGCAGGACCCCCACAAAAGAAATCATCCCCATATCAAAAAGAGAGTAACTTTCTCCGACAAACCATCCGAAAAGATATCCCAGAAGTATGAATATCCCGACCGTAATCCATCTCCACTGCAGAATATAGCGGCTAAGATTTACCCTTTTTGTCAAACTAAGCAAAGGCAGGATGACATGGTTTGATATCATCGTGGAAATGGTTACGGCACAAACCATCACAACGCTTGTGGCCGCTGAAAAACCTCCCATCAGAACCATCATTGTAAGGTAGCGGTTCCCGAATTTATAGGGCAGTTGCAAAACAAAAGTGTCAGCTTCATTCAAAGCCAGGCCTTTAAGCAGCGAGGTAAAGGCAATGGGGATGATAAATATATTTATTAAAAGCAGGTAGAAGGGAACCATCCACATTGCGGTTTTTATATTGTTTTCATCTGAATTCTCAACCACGCTCATATGAAACTGACGCGGCAGCAATATAACCATAAACATAGACACGGCAAGAAAAGAAAACCATGTGATAAAAGAGGAATCTCCGGAAAACCCGATTTTCATAAGCCCGGCGTACCGGCTTGAAGACACTTTGGCGAATAAATCCTGAAAACCGTTATTCAGGAAATAAACGGCAAACAGCCCGCAGACCAACAGCATCGAAAGCGTAAAAATGGATGTGAGCCCCATGGAAAAAACCATACCCGGGTGCCGTTCGGTGGGGTCAACCCTCCTAACACCGAATACAAGCGTAAAAAGTATCATAAGAAGTATTACAAGGATACCGATTTTATCCAGCCATTCGGTCTGGGATCCCGAAGAAGTGGTAACTATCGCTATCGTGGATATAATCGCTTTCATCTGGAGCGCGATATACGGCAGTGTGCCTAAAAGGCAGAAAACGGCAACGATTGCCGCAAGCGGCTGGGATTTATTATAACGCGCGGATATAAAATCAGCGATATTCGTTATATGATGCGAATTCTTTATCCGCACCATCTTTCTCAAAATGACCCACCAGAAAAAAACACCCGCGCAGGGACCGAGGTAAACAGCAAGATATATCACGCCGTCTTTCGCCATCTTTGCGGCATCACCGTAGAAAGTCCACGCGCTGCAGTAGACAGCAATTGAAAGCGCGTAGATAACAGGATTTGAGATGAGTTTCCGCAGCCTGTCAGATTTTTTTTCAACAAAGAGGGCTGCCAGGAAAAGCAACAGGAAATACACACAGAAAAACAGTATCACCGTTAAAAGGTCAAACATTCTTACCTTCGCCTTCTTTTTTGCCTTTACCTGAAGGTGGCGGGCCCTCAAAGCTCAGCCCGACAATCAGCGCAAGCAGCGCAATGGTTAACCATACAGCATAAATACAAAGGTAGGCGCCGCCGCTACTCAGATTATCCAGAGAAGATAAAATGGGCCAGTTTAAAAACGATAACAATAGAACAAATACAAACAAAGCAAAACTGTTCCCGCCCAGGATTTGAATTATTTTTTTCATAAATTAACCAAGCCCGCTAAACATATCTGATTATAAGTATAAAAAATTTAACTGATTATGACAAGATAACCTTTTTAAAAACATATCCGGATATTACAGGGATATTTCCTGTAATTCTGCTATAATATCACGGTTGCATTTCCCGGAAGTCCGGTATTGTTGACTTTTACATTTAATTTGTTTAAATTCTATTATCTATGATGCTTAACCAGAAAGCTATTGAAGTTTTGAATGTCAGCAAAAACTTTGGCAGCATACCAGCTGTAAAAGATGTTTCATTTTCGCTGGACCGGGGAGAAATCCTCGGCTTTCTCGGGCCCAACGGAGCCGGGAAAACCACTACCATGAGGCTTCTTGCGGGTTTTCTTTCGCCGGACAGCGGGAAAATCCTTATAGACGGGATAAATATCCGGAATAACCCCGTAAAAACAAAGAATATGATCGGTTATCTTCCCGAACACGTCCCTCTTTACGGGGAAATGAGGGTATCGGAATATCTTGCGTTCAGAGGCTGTATCAAAATAAAAAGTAAAAAACTCTCAAGAGAAAGAATATCCGAAGTATGCAAGATATGCGACATAGAACCCGTCTTTAAAAGGCTTATCAGAAATTTATCAAAAGGCTACAGGCAGAGGGTGGGCCTGGCAGACGCCATACTTTCGGATCCTCCCGTACTCATACTGGATGAACCTACCACAGGCCTTGACCCCAATCAACTGAGGCAGACCCGTAACCTGATTAAAAATCTCGGACACCGGCATGCTGTCCTTATTTCAACCCACATATTATCCGAAGTCGAGGCAATATGCGACAGGGCTCTTATTATTAATGAAGGCAGAATCGCCGCCAATGTCAGCCTTGATAAAAACGAAAAAATATTTCTTGAATGCGAAAATATCAGCGATGATACACTGGAGAACATCCGCGGTATAAGCGAAGTGTCGGGCATCAGGCGGGTTTTGGAAAACTCACTGGAGATACAAACCAGAAATAATACGGATTCAAGAGGTGATATCTTCGAAGCGGTAGTTAAAAGCGGGGCAAAAATTCTGTGCATGAAACATACAAAGGATTCTCTTGAAGATTTATTTATGGAAATAACCTCAAAACAGAAAATACAATGAAAGAATTCCTGGCGCTGACAAAAAAAGAACTGAGATTTTATTTTCAATCTCCCGTCGCTTACATAATACTTGCCGCATTTCTTTCGGTTACGGGGTATATGTTCTATATATATACAGGCCTTTTAAGCATTCCCGGAACTCCCGGCATAATTTCCGTAATGAGATTCTTTTTCGGAGGCACCTGGCTGTTCTGGGTTCTTCTGCTTATGGTTCCCCCTTCCATCACAATGCGTCTGTTCTCGGAAGAATACAAAACAGGAACCATAGAAATCATAAAAACATCCCCCCTGAAAAGCTGGCATGTAATTCTTTCAAAAATAGCCGGCGGTTACATCTTTTTCCTGTTTCTCTGGCTGCCTACTTTCTCGTATGTGCTGATAGTCGCTCTCTTCGGCAAACCGGACATGGGACCCATTTTATGCTCGTACATCGGAACCGCGCTTGCGGGCATTATGCTCATTTCCATAGGGGTCTTCACATCCTCTCTAAGCAAGAACCAGCTGGTTTCATATATGCTGGCCATAGCCATATCATTTATTTTTCTCACAATAGGCGTAATGGAAGATTTCGTTTCCGACTCTGACTGGAAAGCAGTCATATCTTTTCTGTCTTTTCCCAATAATTTCGCCAATTTCCCGATCGGGATTATCGACCTTGAAAGCGTCGTGTATTTTATTTCCTTCAGCTGGTTTTTCATTTTGCTGACATTCATTTCTTATAACAGGAAGGGCGCCGGTGAATAGACTAAGAAGAATACTGAACATTATCAATATATCCGCGGCGGTATTTTTCGCTTTGCTTATTATTTCCATGCTCGGTTTTATCGCTCATCGCCATAATATAAGGTTTGACATGACAAAAAGCGGAATAAACACTTTGTCCGAGAAGACGGTCTGCCTTCTGAAAAACATCGATAAAACAATGAACATATATGTGATCTTCGATCCCGCCAATATCGTTTATACCCCGATACTGAGGCTGCTCGAACAATATTCCGCTCAAAACAATAAGATCGCCGTTCAATTGGTTGATCCGGATAAAGACATTACCAGATTAAAACTCATTGCCCAGAAAACAAAATTCGCGGACAGAAACTGCATGATTATCTCTTACAAAGATAAAATAGAAGTTATCAGGGATACGGATGTCGCCGTAATCTCGGGAGGCGACGCAAAAGGGGCTTACAGAAGAATCATCGAATTTTCCGGGGAGGAAGCCCTGTCGTCGGCTATCCTCAAACTGATTGAAGACATATCTTCGTCCGTTTATTTCACGACAGGACACGGAGAGAAGATCCCCGATTCAACCCAAAAAGATGAAATGGGGCATGCTTCCATAATACTCAAAAGGCAGAATATCGATGTAAAAACAATAGATCTTTTAAAAACCTCTTCTGTGCCGCCCGATTGCGCCCTGTTAATAATCGCGGGGCCGAAAACCGTTTTTTCGGAAGAGGAAATTATCGCCGTAAACAACTACTTGAACAACGGGGGGTCCGCTTTAATGCTTATGGACCCGATGATATACACCGGCCTTGAAAATGTCCTTATAGAAAAAGGGATAGTCGTCGGCAAAGATATTGTAATAGACCCGTCAAGAAAAATACCGCTTGTGGACATTTCAAACCTATATATAGAAAATTTCAATCCCGAACACACCGCCACTTCACGGATCATTAAAAGCGCCACCATACACCCGCTTGCCAGGTCTGTAAATCCAAACCCTTTAAGCACAGGGTATAAAGTCGAGGTTCTGTGCGCGACAACCGAAAACGGATGGGGCGAGACAGAGCCCGCGGATTCTCCGGTAACTTTTGATAAAGATAAGGACAGGGAGGGACCTGTCCCGATATGCGTTTCATCAACTTCCCAAAACCGTAAATTTCCCATGCGGCTGGTTGTAGTGGGCGATTCCGATTTTTGCTCAAACTCCCAGATCGCAAACAGGTCCAATGCCGACCTTTTCGCGAATTTAACCAACTGGTGCCTGAATAAAACTAAGATTCTCTCAATCGAGGCAAAAAAACCCGAAGACACAAAACTGCTTTTGAATTTAACCCAATTGCGCACAGTCAGGAATCTCTGTGTTTTTGCGCTTCCGGGAATATCCGCATTATTCGCCTTTATCGCCTGGCTGAACAGGAGAAAATAATGAAAGCAAGACACGTTTTTATTCTGTTTGTTGTTTCAGCCTGTCTCGGATTCTATATTATTAGGGCGGAATTAAAGGAACCGGAACGGGAAGAAGATATCATATCCCGCGCCAAAGTTTTTTCATATGATTTTTCAAGGGTTGAAAGCTTGTCTGTGTCAAATGCCGGCGGAGAAATATCTCTCGAAAAATCCGGCGTCGAATGGAAAATCACAGCGCCTTTCAAATATCCGGCGGATTCGGCAAAGGTAAACAAATTCCTGTTTGACATGCAGTTTTCGCCGGTAATAAGAGCCATCAACTATGATAAAGAACTGGCCGAAAAAACCGGGGTCAGTTCCCCTGTATGCTCCGTTTCAATATCTTCTCCCTCCGGCGCATCACATATAGATTTTTCAGGCGTTGAGACTACAGGGGATACTTCTTACGGTCTGGATAAAAACAATAATTGCATAATCGTAGTTGAAAAAAAACTTATAAAAACATTATGCGAATTAAAACCGGATGAATTCAGGACAAAACAGCTTATAAAGATATTTCCGCAATTTACGGACAGGATAGTTTTCCAGACACAGGATAAGATTGCGGAATTCACCAATATGGGATCTTATTGGAAAATCACCAGGCCTTTTCAGAGCAGGTGTAATTCAAAAGCTTTTTCTGAGCTTATAAATACCGTGGTTTCCGCAAGAATCGAGGAATTTCCCGGGCCCGGCGGCATCCCCGCGCATATATTCGATAACAACTCTCTTACTATCAGGATCAAGCCCTCGGGTTCGGACAAAGAAAAGGTCTTTTTTTTCGGCCCATTTTCAGATGACGGAAGGAAAATGTACGTGTATCAGGAAGACCTCGACACTGTCTGTATTATAGATTCATCCATACTCAAAAAGATATCTCCCGAAATTGAAACTTTCAGGGACCTCAGGCTGGCGACTGAAGAGGTGGTAAAATCCAGCTCGATTAAAATTTCCGCCGGGGATAACCTGATAGAGCTTGTGAGAGAAAAAAACGAATGGAAGCTTCTTTCTCCCGCCGGTAATTATGACGCCGATTACAACGCGGTGTTCGCGTTTTTTAACCTGTTCGTCAGGACAGAGGCTCTTTCCATCACACAGGCGGATACAGGAATTTTCCCGGGCCCGGCGGCAAAAGTGGAATTCGTTTGCGGCAACTCCGCATGGGATATAAATTTTTATGAATCCGGCGGCAGCCTTTACGCCAAAACCCCGGCAGACGATTATTTCCTTGTCCTGGACAGCGGCTTGAAATATAAGCTTTACGACCTGGATTTCTGCCAGTTTATATCCAGGAAGGTCATGTCTTTCCCCATCGTCGAAATCTCTTCCGTAAAAATCAAGGATGACAAAGGCGTATACACTTTTAACAAGAACGGGGGAAACCGCTGGGATGGAAACGGAAACGCCTCTTTAATCAACGATCTTCTCTGGAAACTAATGGAACTGAAGGCGGAGAAAGTCCTGACCGGAAAAAAATTCATACATTCGGAGCCGTTTTTAACCATTGAGCTTTACGATAAAGAAGAAATTTTTACGCTTAAAATTATCCGCGGCGAAAACGGTTCATTCTTCGTTTTAAAGAACGGGGACTCTCCGGCATATCTGATTCAACGTGATATCATAGATCTTGCCGGAAAAATCACGGACGGGAATTAATCAACCCCTGTCTATATAGATTCTCTGGACCCTCTTATTTATTGAAGTAAATATCTCATACGGGATGGTATCGGCCATTCGCGCAACTTCCCTGGCGGTAATCTCTTCCCGGCCCTGTTTCCCGATAAGGACCGCCGCGTCTTCCACTTTTACATTTCTTATTCCGGTAATATCCACCATCATCTGGTCCATGGTGACAGTTCCCAGTATCCTTGCTCTTTTCCCGCCGATAAGCACGTATCCCCTGTTTGAAAGCAGGCGGGGATAGCCGTCTCCATAGCCCACCGGTAAAGTCGCGACTTTCATCGGTTTATCCGTAATAAAAGTCCTTCCATAGCTTAATGCTCTCCCTTCGGGAATTTTTTTGATAAACGCAATTTTGGTTTTCAGCGAAAGGACCGGGGCAAGCTTAGAGCTGTCTTTTACGAAATCCGAGGGGCTGACGCCGTAAATCGATAAGCCGGGACGCACCATATTCAAATGCGCCGAGGGAAGATTGAATATCCCCCCGGTATTTGATATATGCCTGAATCTGATCGGGATATCACCTATCTTACCCAGAAAATCCGCAAACCATCTTAACTGTTGATTTGCAAACTCAAGGTCTTCTTCATCCGATGTCGCAAAATGGGAACAAACCCCTTCTATAATAATATCAGGAATTTTATAAACGGACCTCACAAACTCATCCGCCTGCTTATGCCATACGCCTATACGCCCCATCCCTGTGTCTATTTTTATGTGGACGGCTGCTTTTGTCCCCCTGCTGCGGGCCGCCGCGGACAGAGCATTGACCATTTGCCATGAGCATACCACCGCAGATAACCTGTGCTCGATAAATTCTTCCGCCTGTCCGCTCATACCGGAACTTAAAACTATTATAGGAATATTGCTGAAAGCGTTTCTCAATTCAATGCCTTCCGACAAACTCGAAACCCCAAGCGCTTTTACTCCGAGTTTAACAGCTTCTCTTGATACTTCTATCGCTCCATGGCCGTAGGCATTGCATTTGACTATGGCCATTATAGCAATGTCCCTGCCCACCATCCTGTTTATGACTTTAATATTGTTCCTCAAGTTTGAAAGATCTATTTCAGCCCATGTTTTCAGCAAACGGTAATCATAAGACGACTCTCTCTCAATCTCTTTTATAACGACCTGCTTTTTAAAAATCATTATCTGGAACCCCCCGGCTTAAAGTCCATCATATAAACCGGCTTCAACACTCTGCGCATATCCGGTTTCCGGAAAAATAAAGCGGCGGAATAAACCGCGTCCGGGAAAATGCTTTTTTTGTCTTCAGGCGCGCTTTTGAATTTTTCGGGGAATATCCCCGCGAAAAAATCTTTCTCGTATTTTGCCTTTATCTCAGCGTCCGGAAGTAATTGTATTTCACCCAGCGGCTCGGCATGACCTGAATATTCCCTGATAAAACTGTAACCGGTTTTTGAATCTATCACGGTTATTATTTTCCTGCCGGCATTCAGCCCCTCAGAACAACAGGCATAGGCAATGGAATCATTGGCGGCGATACCGCAGGTTTCAACCTTTTTACCCATACCCGAATAAATCCCCGCGGTAAAAGCCATCCCCAGCCTGATGCCGGTGAAAGAGCCCGGACCCGTTCCGCATACAATAGAATCTACGTCAGTTAACGAACCGGGCGCTTCGGCAAAAATGTCCCTGACGCTCTGCAGAAGCGTTTGCCTTGAATTCAAACGTTCGCTGATAACCCGCTGCGATATGACTTCGCAATCCTTCAAATAAGCAATACTCGCTCTTTCCGAAGTTGTTTCAATGCTGAGCACATTCATTAAAGATTAAAACCTTTTATCTTAATTTCTCTTTCCGTTTTATTGATTATCTTTATATAAATTTCTTTTCTGTTCGGCGGTATTATACCTTTCGCTTTTTCCGCCCATTCGATAAAGCACACGCCGTCACCGTAAAAATAATCTTCGCACCCAATGGCTCTTATCTCATCGGGGCTGTCTATCCTGTAGAAATCCATATGATAAACAGGCATCCTGCCCTCATAAACATTTACAATAGCAAAACTGGGGCTGTTCACTATTCCGGTGATGCCGAAGGCTCTCGCGAATCCCTGGACAAAACAGGTTTTTCCCGCGCCAAGTTCCCCGAAAAGAGCCACTACATCGCCTTTTTGAATTTTATCCGCGACCTTTCCGGCAAGCGCCCTGGTATCATCCTGACTGTATGAAATAAATTTATCCGTCATATTAAAAATGTTTATACCCGTCCATGTTCAAAGCCGTTATTTTTTGATTCTTTTCCACCATAACATCGCTGCCTTTTATTATCCGGCCTATTTCGGTGGCTTTCAGATTAAAAAACTTTTTCATGCCGTTTTCAATGCTTCCGGCCGATCCGGCGGGCACCGTAAAAAGCAATTCGAAATCTTCCCCGTCAGTTACAGCTCTCTGAAAAGATTTTTGTCTGCCGTATTTCTTCAGCGCCCCGGATACAGGCACCTTATCAGGGTATATCACCGCGCCGCAACCGCTCATCTCGCAGATCCGCCTTAAATCGCCGGCAAGCCCATCCGAAACATCTATCATGGAATGGATGACAAATCTTTTCGTAAGGTATCTTGCCTCAAAAAGCCTTGGCCGGAACAGGAGATGTTTCCTGTTTTCAAGGGATCCGCCAAGCCTGCCGGTCACCATGATTGCATCACCTGTTTTCGCCCCTTTCCTCAGAACAAGCCGATTCTTTTCAACCAATCCGGTCATTGCAACCGAAATAAAAAGCTCTTTGCTTTTCACCGTATCGCCGCCGGCCAGGTTAAGACCGAACTTTTCCGCCGCCTTAAGCATACCCTTATAAATATTTATCGCGTCCCTGTCCGAAATACGTCCCGGAATACCTACCGCAACAACCGCTTCCGCAGGCAGGCCGCCCATTGCCGCTATATCACTTACGCTGACGGCAACTGACTTATATCCGACTTCAAATAATCTATCCTTAACGGTAAAATGGACTCCCTCAACAAGAGCATCGCATGTAAAAAGCTCATAAAACCCTTTTTTGCCGGATTTAATCACGGCAGCATCATCTCCGATACCCGCTTTTAATCTCCCGGCCCGCGGTGTCAAAACGGCAAACTTTCTTATCAACCCAAATTCACTTTCTGCCATAACTCCCCTGTTTTTCCCTCAGCATCAATATCTTCTTTTTGTAAGGCGGCGTAATCATCCCTTTTTCGGTAATTATGCCCGCGATCAGAGATGAAGGCGTTACATCAAATGCGGGATTGTAGACCTTAACATTTCCGGGCGCTGTTTTTTTACCCCCGCAACTGGTTATTTCGCCGGCTTCTCTCTGTTCAATGGGAATTTCCCGGCCGGTCTTTATATTAAAATCAATTGTAGATATCGGCGCCGCGATGTAAAAAGGTATGCTGTGGGCTCTCGCCAAAGTCGCAATACCGTAAGTCCCTATTTTGTTTGCCGCGTCACCGTTCAAAGCTATCCTGTCCGAACCCGTAATAACCAAGCCGATTTTCCCTTCTTTCATGACCTGGGCGGCCATGTTATCGGCGATTAAAACCGTATCTATCCCCTCATGCAGCAACTCCCATGTGGTAAGTCTTGCCCCCTGCAAAAGAGGCCTGGTCTCATCAACATAAACAGTGAAATTTTTACCGTTCCGTTTTGCAGAAAAAAATACGGATAGGGCGGTTCCCGATCCTCCCGTCGCTAAAGCGCCGGCATTGCAATGCGTTAAAATTCCCATACCTTCCTTTATAAGGGATTCCCCGTTCTTCCCTATTCTGGAACACCTCATTTTATCATCATTAAGGATATGCACGGCTTCCCGCAGCAAGAGCTGTTTCATTTTTCCGCAGTTTTTCAGTTTCCCCGCCTGCGCTGTTTTTTTCATCCTTTCCAACGCCCAAAACAGATTGACGGCCGTAGGCCTGGAAGTCGCAAGGTAATCCGCCGCTTTAAAAACATCTTTTCTCAGCGTTTCGCAATTTTTTGCCTTGCTTTTCAATGCGGCAAGAGCAACGCCAAACGCGCCGGCAATCCCTATCGCGGGGGCCCCTCTTACCACAAGCCTCTTTATTGAATCCCTCAGGACATCTATGTTATCCGTCACAACATACGTTAATTCCCCCGGCAGTTTGGTCTGATCAATCAACTTAACCTTGCCCTTACTCCAACTGACCGCTTCTATAGACATTTTTGCTCCCCCCCGCCTTCTTACCCGCCTATAACGTTTATCATCCTGTAAACAAGCAGCGCCCCCGCAAGGCTAAGCGCGTTATGGAGCGCATGAAATATAATCGAAGAATATATAGACCCGGTTTTCTCATAAACATGGCAAAACGCCAGCCCTAAACCGAATATAGGCAAAAAACTCAGCAGATTCATATGTACGGCGGAAAAAAGAAATGCCGACAATAAAGAAGCGCCTGCGACGCCAAGAAATTTTTTGCACCCCCTGTATAATATACCACGGAAAAATATCTCTTCGATTATCGGCGCGACAAAAACTATAAAAAGGATGTAACTTAAAAGCTCCCACAAGCTTTTTATATCTTTTATGCTGGAGACAACCGCCTGTATTTTAAGCTGAAAACCAAAATATCTGGCGACCACAGCGGTTATTTTGCTTAAAAATATATATAAAGGATAAAAACCTATGTATGCCAATACTCCATACATAATGCTCTCTTTTATCTTCTTTGTCTCAAACAGCGCGGCCAGCTTCCAGTAATATTTTTTATAAACAATAACCGAAAAAACACCTATGACAAAAATAATGATTAACTCGCTCACAAGCATTTGTACAGTCATTGAAGGTATCTCGCTCACAAACCCGCTTTTCAGCAGTGAGCCGAGAAGGAGCTGGAATAACAGTGTAAAAAGAATAAGCAGGAGCAAAAGAGCCATTGAAAGAGAAATGCCCCATGGAACAGTCCCGAGCTGAACCGTGTTCCTCCTGTATATACCCGAGAAAAAATATAACGCCGACACAACAGTCCCGGAAACCATCAGGAACAGCACAAGAAAAGAATAGGCCATAAAGCCGGCTATTTCGGATGTTATCCCCTTATTGAGCAGATAAGCCTGAAGTTTTGCTCTATCTATGGAAAACGTTACAGGGTCTTCATCTTCCATTTCCAGCGAATAAGCCGGACAGGAAGACACCAGCACAAACAACAGGAATAATAACAGTACCTTTCTTTTCATAATCCCACAGAAACTGATTCACGGTTAAGCCGTTGAAAATAACGTGCAGTAATTATACAGTGCCCGGGATGAAAATTGAAGAAACAAATGTTTTAATCTTAAGGTGTATCCCTGCCGCTGATGCCGTCAACGGTCAGGTTCGGGTTCGGAAGCAGGTCTCCGGCCGGAATAATGTCTTCAGCTTTTAAATACTTAATCCGCCCCGATACAAACAGAAAATTTCTGTAACCGCTCCAGCACCACCATCCATTATCATCTTCAACCGGATAATGGTTGCTGAGCCATTCCCCGAGCAGTATTTTATTTTCCGGAAACCTTACTGCGGCCAGCTTCTGGGGATAACATCTCAGAGACGCATTACTATATGTGTCTTCCGTAGACATTGAGTTTATCTGGGACGGGCTGTGGTAAAACGCGCATGAATAAGAGTATGATGTCCCCTCCCACTTTTCCTTCGCGACTTTATCTCCCGGGCAAAAAAGGACATCCGGACGTTCCGAATCAACCGTGGTTAACAGGTAGGGAGAAATAACTTCTCTCCAATTCCGGCCCATCCAGAGATAAGGATCTCCGTTGACGGGAAATGTTTCATCATAATCGTTTAAATACATGGAAAAAGCCAGATATAACTGGTGGAGGTTGGACATGCATACCGACAACTGGGCATGGTTCCTTGCTTTTGAAAGCGCCGGCGCGATAAAAGAAATAAGCAGAGACACTACGGCCATAACCACAAGCAGTTCAATAAGCGTAAACCCTTTCAGGGAAAAGGGTTTCCCGCCGTTTTTAAAATCGGCGCCTGTTTTATAAAAGGATTTATCTTTGTCCATACCGGAAAAACTCTTTTCTGTCCCGCAACGGTCTCCCGACGGGGTATGATCCGCGGCAGAGAATCAGCCTTTAAATGTCAACCTATTGAAAATATCTGGTTAACATTTAAACAAAAACTTTTCTTTTTGTAAATATATTTTATTTTTTAAAAAGCAGGACTTCATCAACGGGTTTTCTGGAAAAATACCCCGGGCGTATCTCGCGGGGTTTGCCCAGAGGAATAACGGATGTCAGATGCCAGGGTTCTTCAATGCCGAGGATCTGCTCTATTTCTCTCTGGGCTATAATGGGCCCTGTCATCCAGCATGTTCCGTAACCCATCGCATGCGCGGCCAAAAGAAGATTTTGAACGGCGGCGGAAACACTCTGGATAGAAGCGTCTACAAAAAACTGCTCTTCTTTCTCTTCTTCAGGCATATATTTATGCAGGATATTTTCAAATACAGAGCGGAGCGGCCGCGTCAGAACACAAATAACAGCCGGCGCATCCTGAAAAAATGTAAGATATTGCAGGTATCCCTTAAAATGTTCTTCCGCTTTCGCCGATTTTATGTTCCCTTTTACAGCGCTGATTTTTCTGTTTACGCATCCGGCCATTGAATTTTTCAATGCCCGGTCCCTGACAACCACAAATCTCCATGGCTGCTGGTTAGACCCGCTGGGCGCCGTTACGGCATATTCAATGATTTTTCTGATATCGCTGTCGGGAACATCATCGCCGCGAAAAGTTCTTACGCTTCTCCTGCTTTTCATGATTTCAAAAATATCCGTCATATCACCTCCCGCTTAAGCGTCAGAATACACTTATCTGCTATCGGTCCTGCCGCCAGGCGGCCGATAGCGTAAATCCCATCGCCCGAAAATTATTTGATAATCATATAGCCGGCGACAATTAACAGGCACACGCCAAAAATTTTGCGTAAAATGACCTCCGGAAGGCCGACAGCAAATTTAGCCCCGAGATAACCGCCTAAGATAAAACCCAAACACAGCAATCCCGCGACCAGAAAATCAACATGCCCCTGCCTGTAATAAGTCAGAGCCGCAAGTATGCCTATGGGCGGAATCAGCATCGCCAGAGTAGTCCCCTGCGCCGCATGCTGCGAAAAGCCGAAAATATAAATAAGACAGGGCACAATGATAATTCCGCCGCCGATACCAATTAAACCGCTGACAACCCCCGCAAAAACCCCGATTGTCATATACAAAAATAAATTCAGCACTTCCCCCTCCTTATTTTAACCGAAGAATTACTTTTTACTATAATCAGTCCCCGCCGCCGCTACTCATCATCGCCTTGCTATAACATATACCGGCGGATGAAATAAATAAAACTTCTTTGAACATAATATTTTTAAAAAGGCCCCCTATGCCGCATCACTTTACGGGGTCATACCCCCCCGGCGAAAACGGATTGCACCTTATTATCCTGAAAAGCCCGAGTAAAACACCCTTAAGGATCCCTTTCTTTTCAATCGCCTCTATCATATACTCGGAACACGAAGGGTAATACCTGCATCTTCCGGGAAAATACCTGAAGGTTTTCTGATAAAGTTTTATTAAAAAAATCAAAAGACGGGAAAACCGTTTTGACAACCTGTTTAATAACCCCCTGACCGCCTTCATTTGACGGCCTTTAATTCGTAAATCTCGATTTCTTTTTCTTTCCCTTTAACCTTCACGGCGCCGAGCTCTCTCACCTCGACCTGATCTTTTACAACATCATATGTGTTTTTGCTTATTATAATGGACGTCCCGTATTCTTTATTTGTAGCTTCCAGCCTAGCCGCAAGATTTACATTATCTCCCACTTCGGTATAATCCATTATTTCAAGAGAACCCAGATTGCCCACGACCATATCCCCGGAATTAATCCCTACTCTTATATGGATGTCCTTACCGGTCTCTTTTTTCCAGAATTCATTTATTCCCTTAACTTTTTCAATCATATCAAGCGCTGTCCTGCAAGCTCTTATCGCATGATCGTCCTTATAAACCGGAGCGCCGAAAACACACATTATTCCGTCGCCGAGAAATTTATCCACAATGCCGCCGTTCTTATAAATAACCTCGGCCATTTTTGACAAATAAACATTCAAGATGGACACTATTTTCTCGGGCTCCATATTCTCACAAAGAGGGGTAAAATTAGCTACATCCGAAAACATAACTGTCAAAAACCTTTTTTCGCCGCCGAGTTTCAGTTTTGACGGGTCCGCCAGAATCTCTTTGACAAGTTCCCTGGAAGCATACTGGCCGAATACTTTCCTGATCCTCTTCTTTTCCCTGTTCTCGGAATAAAGAGTCATTACAATAACAACACCGTAAGTCAAAAAGAGAGAAAGCAGGGGATAGACCGCTTCCACTAATATATTGAACCTTGTAAAAAACACCTGGGAAGCAAAAAGAAAGACAATGACTATAACAACAGGAAAAAGCGTTAATTGGGCAACAGACAGTTTTCGCCCCGCCATAGAAATGGAAAATCCGAACAATACTATAAGAATACCGGTGATAATATCGCTGTTCCGGGGCTTCCTGAGAAAATCATCATTTAAAATATTCGCTATGACATTCGCATGTTTTTCAACCCCCGGAAGCACCCGCGAAAGAGGAGTGACGTAATCATCCCCTATACCCGGATCAACCGCCCCGAACAACACTATCTTATCTTTAAACGAACCTCTCTGGAAAGCTCCTATATAAACATCAAAGAAAGAGTAATACCTGAATGTCTCGTTCCCCCCGTAATAATTGATAAGCATCCTGTTCTTCTTGTCTACAGGTATATTTACATCGCCGAAGACGATACTTTCGCTGAAGTTAAGCTTTATATCTTCTATTTTCAGGTTTTTGAATTTTGCCGCAACCTGCATCCCAAGGGGCATATAAACCGAATCCTCGTACTTTATGGCCATTATTTCCCATCTCAGACATCCGTCGGAATCAGTCAGGACATTGACAAATCCCTCGCCGGCGACTGATTTCTCTATCGCCGGAATTGTTTTTGCCAGGCCCGGAGCCATTACAGGAGGATATTTTTCCCCGTTCTCCCAGGCTCCGAATTCCTTATAAGAAAACTTCTGCAGCGCCGAAAGTTCATTTCCCCTTAAATAATCCCGGCAAAGAGCTCTTTGCCCCTCCATGGAAAAATACACCGGCAATATCACATTGCCGCATTCCGCTATAACACCGCTCAGATAGGCATCCTCGTCAAGGATAGCGTCAAAAAATGATTTATTCGCTTCCTGTTCCTGGTCTTCCTGTTTCAGACTCCGGATGGCATTCAGCACATCTATTTTGTCCATTTTAGTCGCGGGTTCGGTATAAAGTATATCCAGACCCACAACCACGGCGCCGTCTTTTTTCACCAATTCAATTACCTTGCCGATAACAGAGCGTTTCCACGGCCACCTTCCCAGCCTGGTAACGCTTTTTTCGTCGATAACGACAATACATATGTCTTCACCGGGGTCTCTCGGCCCGCGCAGCCTGTACTTTAAATCAATAAACTGGTTTTCTATCCTCTTAAAAAGCGCTTCTTCCGTACTGGAACAATACATAAGAAGCACAACCGCGGTAATAAGCATACCCGCAACAGCAATAAGATTATGAGGATGTTTTACATTCATATTTCACGTCCGGCGTACAATCGCTGAAAATATTAAAGCCCTTCGATCGTTTTTCCGATAACCTGTTTTGATATTCTATAATTATATGACACTCCAAGCCCGCGCGTTCCGCAATTTTCATACCTTCTTCCGCGCCGGCCGCCGTTACAGCCGCCAATAAAAAAACAGGGGTTTTTTATCATTTTCATTTCCGGCAACAGGAAACTGTTAAAACGGTTTTAATTTTTCCGAAGGAGCCGGGCCGGATTGAAGGTCGATCTTTGTAAACGCCACAACCTTTTTTAACCCGATTCTCTTGGCTGAATCCATTAATTCTATGATTAACCCATACGATACATCCTTATCCGCTTTCAAGATCATCGTAGGCTCCTTTGAATTATCAAAAACCTTTTTAAGCTGCTTTTCAAAGTCGCCTGTTTCGACTTCGATATCATTCACCAGTATTTTCCCGTCCTTTGTGACAATCACAATTATTTCCTTTGTCTCTACAATATCCGAACTTTTCGCCGTAGGAAGCTCAATTGTAAGACCGGGATGCTCAAGAAATGTCGACGTCACCGCAAAAAATATGAGCAGAAGAAACATCACATCTATGAGAGATGTGATGTTAACTATAACCTTGCGTTTTTTTCTTTCGCCGAATTGCATAATTTTTAATGGTAAAGGCTGTGAATCATCTGCGCGGAATGTTTTTCCATATCGAGGACAAGCGCGTCAACTTTTCTGTCAAAATATCCGTAGGCAACTATGCTCGGTATGGCAATAATCAGGCCGACGACCGTTGTTATAAGAGCTTTGGATATCCCCGCCGATAATGCGGCCGCCTGCCCAACGCCCATATGCGAAATAACACTGAAGATTTCCACCATCCCTATCACTGTCCCCAAAAGCCCGAGCAGAGGAGATATAACGCCTATAACTTCCAGAAGAGTGAGGTGCTTTTCCAGAAGCTTCATTTCGGTCCTGCCGGCAAGTTTAATCGCCTCAACATTATCGGCTTTGGAAAGGCCCCTGTTAAGAAGCCCCGTCTTAAGAACATTGGACAGGGGGCTGGAAACCTTTTCACATTTCTCTATCACATCTTCCGGGTGTTCGGCAATATTATCTATATTGTCAAAAATATCCACGATCCGTTTAGGTATAACACGGTCTTTCCTCAGGAACCACAGCCTCTCGATAATAACCCCGACCGAAACCACAGAACAAAGCACGAGAAAAACCATCGTTGTTCCGCCTCTGACAAGAAGTTCTAAAAAGTTCATCGTCAAAATCTCCGTAAAATTTTATCTACCATCCGTATGAAAACTCAAATGTCATCCAAAGACCGTCAGACCTCAGGGCGCCTGCCACTTCTTCTTCCATTCCCGGAAACGGGGCCGCTTTTTCTATGGCTAAAAGCCCGTACCTGGCGTCAATCTCCCTGCCCTTATGCCCGATTAAAGTCAACTCCTTGAGTTCGCCGTCCGGCATTATCTTAAAAATGATTATGGTATCTCCCGGATCGACATTCATTTTATCTTTATAAACATAATAATACCAGTGTTTTTGTATCCTCTTTTTAACCTCTTTCACATAAGGACCTATGATATCCGATTTCACATTGTACTCTATCTCATTGAAAATTTCCGCGTTCGATTTCCTGTCCGAAATCGGCTCGTCTATCGTATCCTCAAGTCTTCTCGAAACTCTCGGTATCGGAACATCGGCTGTTTTCAGGGTTACCTGTTTGACCTCCGGCTTCTGCCGCTGGGCATTTTCCTCTTTCTGCGAGCTTGCAGTCACCTTTTCCTGAACGGGAACAGTAACCAATCCCTCCGCCGTAGCCGTTTTAATCCTTTTATCGGTAACGGGTGCTTCTTTTGCGGATTTTTTTTCATCTGCCTCCGGCGACAGCGCCTCGGTTTTAGCGGCAATATTCGTGAAATCCCTTTCTTTGCCCATATGTTCCGACTTTCCTTTGCTGAAAGGCCTGGGGGTTTTTCCCGCGTCGGAACTCAGCAGGTCAGATGCTTTTGAAGACTTATCCGATATCGCCTCCGGAATGTCGGGGGGTTCTTCCGAAACAGTATCCGGCGTATCGAGAAAAGGTATTTCCTTTATGGGTTTCTCTTCGATAAGATTAAATGTCACGGATTTTTCCGCGGGTTCAGGCAAAGACACGTTGAATAAAAAGCCCATATACCTGGAAGCCGTGACAAGCAGCAGCACATGCAGAAAAACAGAAAAAATTATTGAGAAAACAAATATTTTCTCAACTCTGTTTTCCTCTTCAAAATACTGCCAGTCATCTATTATTATTTTTCTCATTTATGCTTCTCAGCGGACCGTCAAAAAAAGTTTTATAGCATCCCGGGCATAAATCATAATACCGTTCCGAATACACCTGCCTGACCAGCTCCTGTTCCGGCATATCCTTCATCTGCTCAATCAAACTATTTATTTCTTCCTTTATATCCGCGCTGTTTTCCTGTTGAACACAATCGGGAGCGCAGACACCTTCGATTTTAACGCAATACCTTAAATCGCCTTTCCGGATCTCTTTCAAGCACCCGTCGCAAATATAAATATCGGCTGCGGCTCTCATAATTTTATCAGCGCGGCCCTGAAACTGCTTTTACGGCTTTTTCAACAGCTTCACCGGGCGCTACCGCCGTTATCAGATCCGCCTCTCTGCCTTTAATACTGCACTTCCATGTATTAAGACCGACCACAGGCCTGCCGATGTTCAATGCAAACGCTATTTCCGATAATGTCCCGTACCAGCCGCCTATAGCTATAAGGGCATCGCACATTTTCACTACAAATATATTTCTCGCCGCGCCTATTCCCGTAGGAAGCGCCACTGTCAGGTATTTGTTAGAACCTTTTTTGTCTTCGCCGGGAAGTATTCCGACCGTTATCCCGCCGTTTTTGAATGCCCCTTCGCACGCCGCTTCCATAACGCCGCCCATACCGCCGCATATCAATATATGTTTTTGCAAAGCGATAATCCGGCCTGTTTCCCCGGCAAGCGCGGCATCCTCACCGCTGCAGGACGAGCCTCCTATTACGCCTATTCTCAAAGTATATCTCCAATCCGGCACAAAAAACCGGCTTAACCTGAAATTATATCACAAATTAAAATTAACACTTAACAAAGCCTCTGTTTTTTGTTTAATATCTATTATAAATTTGATTGCGATGAAAGGTGTGCGGCGGTGAGAAAGATATCTGTTTTATGGTTTGTCGCTTTAGCGGCTTTGGCCGGATACTTAAACGCCGGGGCTTCCAACCTGGATAAACTGAAAAAAAGCTCCCAACTCTCTTCTTCCCCGAACGGTACATCGGAGAATAAAACAATCCAAATCAAATCCATAAAAAAGCAGACCAGTTTCCCGGGGCTTAAATGGCCCTCCGTCGGCGGGTTTAATTCGCAGAAGGTCAGGGCGTTGGTCATAGACTTCAAAATAAAAACAAAAGACGGCGTTGACTGCGGCTCTTCAAAAGCCGTTCTTATCGACAGCATAGAAAGAATCGTCGGCGCCTTTAAAATCTCAAAAAAACCCGATTACAGGTCAAGTTATGTCACGGGCTTCACTTTTAACGGGATCCATACCTTTACCGCATATTTCTTCTATGATGACACTGTGCAATTCAAGTACGCGATAATCTTCATGGGAAACCCCCAAAACTATGTAATGGATTTTTTTCCAAAAGGATTTAATCCGGGCGAAGAATTGATTAACAGGGCAAAAGAAGCCGCCGGTTTCAATTAATGCGCACGCTCAAGAATAAAAAAATCCATTTTATCGGCATCGCGGGAAGCGGCATGTTTCCGCTGGCCTGTTTCTTAAAAGAAAGAGGGAATTATATCTCGGGTTCGGACAGGCTGTTCGATAAGAATCAGGCGGGAGATACAAAAAAAGAACTTCTGGAGAAAGGCGTCGAACTTTTCCCCCAGGACGGGAGTTTTGCTTCAAAAAAACCGTATTATGATATGGCTGTTTATTCACAGGCAGTCGAATATTCCGTTCCGGATTTCAAACAGGCAAAAGACAATAAAATCCAGCTTGTCCACAGGGCGGAGATGCTCGCGATGCTGAGTTCGTCCATTCCTTCAATAGCAGTAGCGGGAACAAGCGGAAAATCCACAACAGCGGGAATACTTTTTCACATAATGAAAAAACGGGGAAAGGATGTATCTTTCATCTCCGGGGCAAGGCTGTCCGGGGGAACGCAGTACCATTCGGGCAGTTATCCCCTGCTGATACTGGAAGCAGACGAAAGCGACGGTTCTTTAACCAATTACAGCCCCGAAACAGGCATTATCCTCAATATATCCAACGATCATATGGAAATGGCCGAGCTTCTTCAGCAATTTGAAAGTTTTTCATCGAATATAAAAAAAGATTTGGTGCACTCCTCTTCGGTAAATATAACCATCGAAGGGAAAAACCTGCGCAAAGTCATATTCGACAACCCTTCAGATTATAAAACCATAAAAAAAAGCAGGAACGGATCGCTTATCGAATATAAAGGCATCCCGATAATGATTAATATCCCGGGAGAGCATAATATTTTAAACACGCTTGCGGCATTGAAAACAGCCGAATTATACGGAATCCCGGCGGAAGACTGCGCCGATGTCATCCCTTCTTTTCCCGGCATAAAGAGGCGGCTTGAAAAAATCGGCTCCGCAAAAAACACGGACATTTACGATGATTTTGCGCATAACCCCGATAAAATAAAGCATTCCATCAAGAGCCTTACCCCTTATTATGAAAAACTGGTCGTGATTTTTCAGCCGCACGGATACGGCCCCACAAAACTTCTGTTCAGAGAACTGGTATCTGCTTTTTGCTCCAATCTCAGAAAAACAGACGAATTGTATATTCTGCCCATATATTATTCGGGCGGCACCGTATCGAAAAATGTATCATCGGATGATCTGGCAAAGGAGATATCCGGCAAAGGGGTCAAGTGCGCGGCGGCAACAAGAAAAAATATATTTTCTAAAATAAAAACTTCCGGGAAACCGACCGCCATAGTAATAATGGGAGCCAGAGATTCATCTCTTACGGAAATTGCGGACGCCATGGCGGAATTCATCGGGAAATGACTGTTTTCCTTCCGTCGAACCGTATTCTGCCGTCTCTTATAAGGCTGATTGCGTGAGGAAGCGCTTTATGTTCCTCATCCTGTATTTTTCTGTGCAGGCTTTCAGGGGTATCGCCATCTTCCAGATGCACAACAGCCTGTTCAATAATCGGTCCTGTATCCATTCCCCGATCCACAAAATGAACCGTGCAGCCGCTGACTTTCACCCCGTATTCAACCGCCTGTTTCCATGACTCCAAACCGGGAAAAGAAGGAAGCAAAGCCGGATGGACATTGATTATTTTTCCGGGAAAAGCTTCGAGAATGGCGCCCTTGACCATTCTCATAAAACCCGCGAGCACCACTAATTCAACACCGTTATCCCGAAGGCGGTTTATATATTTTTTTTCAGCCTCGCCGTCCAGTTTGGTTTTATAGGGAGCGGCATCTATATAGAACGCCTTAATATTGTTTTCCCGGGCCCTTTTCAGTATATAAGCATCCTTCACGTCGCTTATAACAACCGCGATTTCCACGCCTTTGAGCTTCCCGTTTTTGACAGCATCAACAATTGCCTGGAAATTTGATCCTTTTCCTGAGCCTAAAACCCCTATTTTCATAACAACTCCGGAATTATTGTCCGGGGATTATCAATTCGTCCCCTATTTTTATCATATTGGGGTCATCCATGTTATTTGCTTCCATTAAAGATACTATCGTGACCCCGTATAATTTGGCGATAGCCGAAAGTGTTTCTCCGCTTTTAACAATATGCGCATCTCCTGTTGAACCGGCCCGAAACCCTTTCGCTGTTTTTATCGCTTTTATTTCCTTTCTTATCTCTTCATTTTCGGACGCCACTTCATCTATAACAGCATTGATTTTGTCATCCAGCTCTTTTTCGAGGCCCGAATACAGAAGGTTGAGCTTTTCTACTTCTTTTTTCAACGCAATAACTTCATCAGCAATCTTTTTCAGGGAATCTTTAAGTCCGGTTTCCGAATCTGAACTTTTGGCCGCTGAAATATCCGCCCTTTCATTTAAAAGGCCGATGATTTCCTCTAAGTTTATTATCTTCCTGTTTATCGAACCTATTTCTTCTCCAAGCCTTGCCTGAACTTCCTCCGCAGTCAAAGAATTTCTGGCGGCGTCCGTATATACACCGGGAAAACCTGCCATACAAAACAGGCATAAGATAAAAACTCTTAACAGGTTAAAACGTTTCATTGTCCCCCGTAAAAGCGGATTTTATTCGGCAAGAAGGAAATGAGCCCTTCTGTTAAATTTCCATGCTTCCTCATCATGCCCGGAAACCGCGGGTTTTTCTTCCCCATATGATACTGTATGCATACGGCTTGAAGACACCCCTAAAGTAACCATGTATCTGCGCACCCCTAACGCTCTTTGTTCTCCAAGAGCAAGGTTATACTCGTTCGAACCGCGCTCATCGCAATGGCCTTCGACCAGTATCGCGGCTCTCGGATGATTTTTCATCCAGGAAGCGATGTTTTCAAGCGTATTCCGCTGGTCTTCCTGTATTACGGAGCTGTCATACTGGAAATAAACATCCTTAAAAACATTTTTCAATGTCGGGGAAGGCTCTTTAAACCTGCTCATGTCGGGCGCGTCGGTCAAAGCAATATCTTCAAAACTCAAAGCCGCATCTCTTTCTGCGGCAAGCAGAGCGTCTCTGGAAGATTTTTTCTTTCCGGCGCAACCAAAACAGGTTACAACAAAAATACCCAGAACCAGATATATCAGCACGCCATTTCCCTTTTTCATTTCTTTACCTCCCCGATTTTAGTTTAATAGTCCGGCAGCTTCGACTATTTTTACATTTTATTCTTTTTACTGCCGGACTACTTATCTATTAAACTGTTTTATTCCGGCGACCAGGCCGGAAATTCTTCATCAAACCTGTCGCTGGTTATTTGTACTAATTTACCATCGGCTATGTCAACAACATATAAATCCGAAAGATAATTTTTCGTTCTTTTGAAAACAATATGCCTGCTGTCCGGAGCCCAGGACGGGTCATCATCATCAAATCGCCCGTCCGACACGCGTATTATCTCTTTGGTTTTAACATCCGAAAGGCAGATTTGGAACCTCCCGTTCAATTTGGACGAAAATGCTATCCATTTCCCGTCCGGCGACCAGCAGGGAGATGTATTATATGAACCGCTCAGGGTCATCCTTTCAAATTCCCCTCCGGAAGCATTTATCGAATATACCTGGGGGCCTCCGCTCCTGTCAGAAACAAAAGCGATTTTTTTCCCGTCCGGCGACCAGCAGGGAGAGCTTTCCGCCGCTCTGGTTTTCGTCATCCTTTTAAGCGAAGAACCGTCAACCTTCATTACATACAATTCCGGGTTGCCGTCTTTGCTCAAAACAAGCGCAATGCCGCTCCCGTCCGGCGAAAAGGAGGCGAACGCGTTAAGACCGGCAAAAGCGGCTAATTTTCTGCGCGCGCCGCTTGTCAGATTCTGCATATACACATCAGGATAACCAAGCCTGTATGATGTATATATGAGATTATCCCCGTCAGGGGACCACCCGGGCGATAATTCAAGGCAATTATCACCGCTGATTTTTCTCCAGTTTTTTCCGTCATAGTCCATTATATATATTTTTTTTATTCCCGTCCTGTTGGAAACAAAAGCTATTCGCGTGGTTGAAATACCTTTTTCGCCTGTAAGAGTTTTAAGGATATCGGATGAGACAGCATGGGAAATGCCGTCCAGCCGGCTGGACGGGCCCTGATATCTTTTGGCAAAAATATTTTTCCCTTCCGCGACAATAAACATTCTGGCCTCGGCGGTTACATTCTCTCCGGATTCCGTCGTTTCAATAGTCACAAGCACTTCCGTGCCGGCCCTGCCCCATTCGGGAAAATTCAGCTTCCCAGACTTATACGTATCGTTCGAAAACTCCCTGTTTATTATATCAGCATAACCGGAAAGCTCAAGGTCGGAAGACACTGTTTTGACGATTTTGCTGTTTGGGGCAGATCCTGTTTCCGGTAAGGCGATTTTAATTTTCTCCCCCGCCTGTTTTCTTATCTGAAGATATACTCCCGCGGTTTCCGCGGTTTTAACACATGAAAAAAGAAAACAAGCCAGCAACACCCAGCCTAAGGTTTTTGACATCACCGCCTCCATTGTCCTTCACATATAGAAATAATAATCTTACTTCGTCAACTCAAATCTGATGTTTACGCTGCGAAACCCCTCGGCAAATTCAGCCGGCAAAGGGGGAAACGGAACAGAATCGGAAACCGCGCTCATCACAGACTTATCAAGAGACGGATATCCCGACTTTTTCTTCAACTCGAGCCCGGAAATTGTCCCGTCCTTCATTATCTTAAAAGAAACTACCGCAAACAGGGAATCTTTTTGAAGCAACGCCGCGCTCGGCTGCTCCCATTTACCGCTTATTTTACTCATTATCAGGCTGTCATACCATGTGTAAGGGAAATTATCCGGTTCAATAACGGCCGAAGTCCTGGCTTTCTCCGCTTCGGACGGTTTTGTCTCCGCGGAGGAAAGCTCTTTCCGGAGTTTTTCCCTTAAAGACTCCCTTGCTTTTTCGGGTTTGGGCTTTATTTCGGCTTTCTTTGCCGAATATATATTTTTTTTTACGGTATCTTCCGTTTTCGGTTTTGGGGGAACCGGTTTAACAATTTCTTTCTTCTGAATATTTTTCGGTTCAATTTTCTTTGTTTCCGCAGGCTCGGTTTTCTTTAATGACGGGATGTCTTTAATAAGAGTTACATGATGAACCTTTGCGGGATAATACCGTTTAAACGAAGCCGCCGAAAAGACCAGCAGCGTCAGGAATATAAATATATGTACGCCGATGGAAAAAATCCAATGAGGGGAAAACCTGAAATTTTTCAAATTTTTATACATATTTACCGAAGCTTTTAATTATAATTTTCGGAACCGGTTGCCATGCCCACATTGTTTACCCCCGCATTCCTTATTCTGTCCATTATTTTTATAACGCTTTCGTAGGTCAATTTCTTATCCGCCCTCAAAATAACGGGCAGTTCGGGATTGTTATTCACCATAACGGCAAGCCTGTTCTCAAGTTTGTCGAGTGAAACCTTCACATTGTTCAAAAAAAGTTCGCCTTCCTTTGAAACACTGACTATGACAGGCGCGGTCCTGGATTCCATCTTCTTGTCAGAGGCGACCGGCAGGCGCACATCTATCCCCTGTTCAATCATAGGAGCGACGATAATAAAAACGATTAAAAGAACAAGCATGACATCCACAAGATTGGTGATATTAAGTTCGCTGTAAACCTGATTGTTCTTCTGTTTGATAAAGGTCTTCATAAAATTAGATGCAGTAATGTTTTTCTATGGCTGCCATCAATTCCATGGCAAAATTTTCAATATCAGTCGACACCTTGCGGTTCCTGGAAGAATAATAATTATAAAACAACACCGCGGGGATGGCTACAAGCAATCCCGCAACTGTGGTCAAGAGGGCCTGGTATACGCCGGGCGCAACAACTGAAAGTGAGGCGTTCCCCAGTGTTCCCAGCCTCTGAAAAACAAGCAATATGCCCGAAACAGTGCCGAGAAGACCCAAAAAAGGCCCGCACGATATCGCGGTCGCCAGCACAGCCATCGACCTGTTCAATTTATCAAGTTCATCTGTTATAGTTCTGTAAATCGCGTTATGTATGTGTTCCAGGGCAACCTTGGGAAGCCGGTTCTGCCCTCCTTCAGCATGATGTTGTATAAAATAATCCAGCTCTCTGCAGGCAGCCTCATAAACAGCAACCACCGGGACGCGCGGCAGAGATAAAGAACTTTTGAAAAGCTCGAGTATGGATTCGCTGTTTTTCTTTATCATATCCTTAAAACGCCGGGTTTCCCGGTCAAGGACCCGGTACTCCTGCCATTTCCTTATCGCAACAGCCCACGACCACACGGACAGTCCGATAAGAGCGGAATATATTATTAAACCTACGATTTTCGAGACTATCAAATTACACAGCCTTTCAGGTTGGATATTCAGGGGGTATTATATACTGAATACCCGGAAAAACCATTCAAAGTCTAATCAAAATAACACACTTAAAGCCGAAGTGTCAATTATTACATAAACCCGGCATTTTACCGACGATATTTCTTGACACGGATATATATATTTTGAGATGATTTACAATAAGGTCGGGGGGGATGATTTTGCAGAGAAAAAAACTGATTGTGGACTGGAACATCCAGTTTCGGTTTATGCTGATTTTTATTATCCCCGTATTGATATTCGGCGGACTCGGTTTTATATTAATCTACAGATTAGGCGATGATTTTGAGGAACAGTCAGCCCTTGATTTCCAAAATCAGCTTGATTCTCTCCGCAAAACTGAGGTTTTTCTTGTCAATTCCAGCGTAACGGGAAAAGATAAAATACTTAACCTGTTGGACAACCAAAAAATATCCCTGAATGAACTGCGCGGCCATGTGGCCCGGCACTGTAAAAAAATGTCCGTTCTGATAACCTTATACTATATAGCGGTAATAATGGCAAGCGCGGTCATGGGACTGATAATCTCCCACCGGATTTTCGGGCCTTTTAAACGACTGAGAAACAACCTTGAAATAATGGCAGACGGAGACCTGTCAAAAAAAATGTCCGTAAGAAAAACAGACCAGTTCAGAGACCTGCTGGGAGCAATCGAAACAATGCGCCAGAATATACATGAAAGCATAGACGAGTATGATAAAACCCTCGAAGCGGTAAGCAGGTTTGTCGAAAAAATAGAACTTGACCTGCCCAACAAAGAAGGATGCCATGAAATCGGGAAATCCCTCGAAGAACTGAAAAAAGAACTTAAAACACATGATGGCAAGAGCATGGAAGGCCGTAAAGATGCTTGAGAAAAGATTATGTCTTTTTGAAGAACCCGGCGAAATCAACACGGAAAAATGCATAGAAATAGCTGACGACAATCTTAAATTCGGTTATAAATATATAATCCTCGCGACCACATCCGGAACCACCGCGGTCAAGTTCGGAAAACATTTTAAAGACAAGAGCGTTAAAATCATCGCCGTAACACATTCAGCAGGATTTGAAAAACCTTCTGTCCAGCAGGTATCCGAAAAAACAAAAGGCGAAATCAAATCACTGGGCGTCACAATGTTCACGGGAACAATACTGACTCACTCCCTTGAAACAGCCTTATCGAAAAAATACAGCGGCCTCTACCCCTCCCAGATAATCGCATCTACTTACAGGACAATATGCCAGGGAGTAAAAGTCTGCGCGGAAATCGTTATGGAAGCGTGCGACGCCGGGCTGGCGCCGGAATCCGAGGAAGTCATCGCGGCAGCGGGAACAGGATGGGGAGCGGATACGGTATGTATAGTTAAATCTCAGGCGTCAAAAAGGTTTCTGGACTTAAGGATCCTGGAAATACTCGCGAAACCCAGGGCCTGAGGATTCAGGTTCCTATAAGCCTCTCTTCCTCGCAGTAATAAAGCACCCCGAGCATATAGCCGGTTACCACAAGAAAATAAAAACTTATGAAGTTTATGATGACGGGCATAAAAAACACAAGAGTCACGGATCCTTTATGAATCGCCAGAAAACTGGCCGTGACGTTCATCACAAAACCCATCAGCACCTGAGCCGCCAGGGAACACAGAAAAACTATAAAAACGACTATATACGCTAAAAAAGACCTGAAAATAGCGGCAATCACCTTAAAGGGGTTTACAGCCTGCAATATGTTTTCCGTCACGGCTCCTATCAGAAGCATCATCGGAAGGCAGAACGTGCCCAGAAGCGCCAGGACAATCCCCGGAATAAACCCCAAAACGGATAACAACGTGGGAGTTTGCGTCATAAAACCCCGTCCGCACACAATAAAAACAAGCAAGGAAGGAAGATAAGCGGCGAATATTATTCCTACAAACCTGAAACCCGGCTCAACCGCGTCGCTCCACATATCTTCGAAACTCCAGAAAGGCAACCGGTCTCCCCCGGCCGCGATATTCGCAATCACCTGCATAACATAGGAATAAACCATAAAATAGACGAGAACCCCGACTATCAGGAAAATACAGCCGAACTTAAGCAGAAAATCGGCTCCTATCAGAAGAAAAGCGCCGAATATAAGCACCAAAAGGCCCGCTCCCCGAAAAGGAGCTGCAAACGCCTCGCAAATCCGCAACAGCGATTTCGACGGCATACCGCTTTTCTCCGCGCCATCTGTTTCAGGCCGTCCGCAGGGGAGACACATCTGCCCGCACTTCGGACAGACGCAGGCCGTAGCCGCTTTAACTTTTATTCTCTTGATACAGTCATCGCACCATTCGGAACCGCATTTCTCGCATTTCCACGCTGTCCCCTTATTGCTGTGATTAACACACGGCATGACCTCTTCCCTTTCACCGGCCGAGCTCTACCGTAACCTTGGCCGTCATTGAGTTTGAAATAAGGCAGTTTTTCTCGGCCGCCTTGACGATCTCCGCAACCGCGCCCGAATCATCGGTTTTCTTCGCTTTAATGTCTATCTTAATATTCACTTCTGTCATCAAAGCTTTGCCGTCTTTCATCTCGAGCTTGCCTGTCGCCTCGCTTTCGAAGGATTCAATCTCTATCTTCTTCCTCCCGGCAATGGACATAAATGTGAAGAGTATACAGCTTGAAGCCGCGGCGACATAAAAATCCTCGGGAGTCCACATCCCTTCATGCCCTTTGAATTCGGGGGGAACCGCCATTTCAATGTCGGGTTTGCCGTATGATGAAAGAACGCCCTTTTTCTCTCCGGTCCAAACGATTTTATTTTTGTAAAAATATTCCATAGCTTCCTCCATCAAAAGTTAAAATATTATATCTTGTCAGTTAAACAAATTCGAATATATAATACGTCATATAAATAATAGAAGAAACAAATACTTCATCCGGCGGGCTTGAAAAATTATGTTTTCCAAGCCGCTGATTATGATGTAAACGCTCATAATTGCAATGAATGATATAAAAAAAACAGTTTTGATAACAGGGTGCTCCTCGGGAATAGGGCTTGCCTGCGCCAAGATGCTCCTTTCAAAAGGCTGGACTGTTTTCGCGACGGCAAGAACACAACCGGACCTTGAAAAACTCGAAAATATGGGCTTTATTTCCATTCCTTTGGAATTGAAAATCTCTGAATCAATAAGGCAGGCCGTCAAAACAACGTTCGAGCGCGCCGGCGGGACTCTTTCCGCCCTGGTGAACAACTCGGGTTACGGCCAGCCGGGCGCGGTAGAAGACCTCTCGCGCAGCGCACTGCAGGACCAGTTTGAAGCAAATGTGTTCGGACTCGTCGAGCTGACTAACTATCTTATTCCTGTGTTCAGGAAACAGGGCCACGGAAGGATTGTAAATGTAAGTTCCATTGCCGGGCGCATCGCGCTCCCGTTTCACGGCGCGTACTCCGCGTCCAAATTCGCGCTCGAGGCCATCACCGACGCTTTAAGGATAGAATTAAAAGGCAGCGGGATATATGTATCTCTCGTCGAGCCAGGCCCGATTTTTTCCTCTTTCAGGAAAAACGCCCTTGAAAACTTTGAACAGACCGTGAAAATGAAAGACAGCCGGCATGAAAAAATATATGAGAAAAAAGTCAGCCTGAATAAAGCCGGCAAGTCCGAAAACCTTCATTCAAGGTTTATGCTTCCCCCTGAAGCGGCGGCAAAAAAAATAGTGCGCGCCCTGGAATCAAAAAAGCCTAAAACCCGTTATCTTGTCACCCTGCCCGCTTACGCCGGGGCTCTCCTGAAACGGTTTATGCCGGATTCGGTTATGGACTGGATTATGACGCCGCATGGAATAAGAAAGGCTGAGATTGAGGTTAAGGATAAGGGTTAGGTTAAAGCTGAAAGTTGATCAGACTACAGTGTCCGAAGCGAAACTTCGGACAAATTGACTTTTCCTCCCCCTGATAGTATATTGTGAATGGAGAAACCAATGTCAGCGCCTAAATATGAATACTCGCTTAAAGAGGGTGTTTTGCTGAGGGAACTAATAGAACCCTTAAAAGAAGGGGACATGTTTTTTTCTATATTCGATCCAATGCTCAGGGAATGGGTCCCGGCCAAATTAAGGTTAGAAACTTTTATGACATCTTTCCCTATATCAGAAGAGGAAGCCAACCGGATTTTATCTTCTAAATCTCTTAAAACACTATAATCTTTTAAATTTATCATTCTGTTTATTTTTTCTCTCTGTCTGTCCGAAGTTTCGCTTCGGACAGGGGTGCGACTGTAATTTAATTTACTGTTTTAGGACGTAATTTAAATTACGGTTCATCCCCACGCACGTGGGGAACATAGTAGCAAAATCTTTAATAGGTTGCCTCAACCCGGTTCATCCCCACGCACGTGGGGAACATTCGAGTCTTAGTTCTTTCACCAATAAATCTGTCGGTTCATCCCCACGCACGTGGGGAACATGTGGAAAAAGATATTAAAAACGGAATTTTATCCGGTTCATCCCCACGCACGTGGGGAACATCGAGCGAGGCAGCTATAGAAAAAGATAAGTTTCGGTTCATCCCCACGCACGTGGGGAACATCTGATAGGGAATGGATAGAATGGGGAAACAGGCGGTTCATCCCCACGCACGTGGGGAACATGGTGCAGGCAGGCTCTCCTCGCCTCTGGACGCCGGTTCATCCCCACGCACGTGGGGAACATTTCACCCGACGTCACCGGTTGCTTCCGGTGTTCGGTTCATCCCCACGCACGTGGGGAACATTGGCCCGCACTTCCCCCATAGTCTTTACAGCGCGGTTCATCCCCACGCACGTGGGGAACATTACACCTGAAAACGCAGGGATTAACAGCTGCTCGGTTCATCCCCACGCACGTGGGGAACATTGCAAATCCTGGCGTGCCAGTCGTCGAAACATCGGTTCATCCCCACGCACGTGGGGAACATGGCGGAGGATTAATTATGAAGGCGATTATAAGCGGTTCATCCCCACGCACGTGGGGAACATGGATCCTGGGGCGGCCATATGACTATGACCCGCGGTTCATCCCCACGCACGTGGGGAACATTATTACCAGTTCCAGAATTCCTGGATAACATACGGTTCATCCCCACGCACGTGGGGAACATTTTATGGGGGTTTAATCCCAGAACAACACTGACGGTTCATCCCCACGCACGTGGGGAACATTATCGCCCGGATAGTTTTCATAATCTTGGTAACGGTTCATCCCCACGCACGTGGGGAACATTCCAACGGATTACGGCAGGTCTAAAGGTGTTTCGGTTCATCCCCACGCACGTGGGGAACATACCGGACGCAAATTGTCCCCAGTATAGACGACCGGTTCATCCCCACGCACGTGGGGAACATGATGTGTCTGGCATCAGGGGCAATGTGTCTGACGGTTCATCCCCACGCACGTGGGGAACATTTAAGAGGTATGAAAAAAATGTTATTTTTTTGCGGTTCATCCCCACGCACGTGGGGAACATCCACGGCAGCCGAGAAGAAAGCTGACGAAACTCGGTTCATCCCCACGCACGTGGGGAACATAGATTTAGCCGGGGTCGTGCTTGACGAATACGCGGTTCATCCCCACGCACGTGGGGAACATTGTTTGCGTTAGAATGTGATATGGGCGAACCTCGGTTCATCCCCACGCACGTGGGGAACATTACATAGCTCCGACATACACAATGGCTAAGAGCGGTTCATCCCCACGCACGTGGGGAACATAGTTGTAGATGATTGTATTATCGCTCTATCGCCGGTTCATCCCCACGCACGTGGGGAACATCTAATACTGATGGAGCGAGAACAGCTAACAATCGGTTCATCCCCACGCACGTGGGGAACATAGCCCAATCGGGAACCTCATCGGAACGGGATGCGGTTCATCCCCACGCACGTGGGGAACATTAAATGAATAATTGAAAGATGCCTGGATGATCCGGTTCATCCCCACGCACGTGGGGAACATAAAGTTTGCGGCACACTCCCCTGTTCCAGTTACGGTTCATCCCCACGCACGTGGGGAACATGTTTCACCGCTCTTTATGGGTTCTTTTATTTTCGGTTCATCCCCACGCACGTGGGGAACATGTCAACTAAATCCGGCCGCCCTTCACGTAACTCGGTTCATCCCCACGCACGTGGGGAACATTGTTGGACACGACGTTGTGTCAGGTCATAGGTCGGTTCATCCCCACGCACGTGGGGAACATCGTTGTTGTTGCCTGTCTTTTGTTTGTATTGGCGGTTCATCCCCACGCACGTGGGGAACATCAATAGTTCCACCTCTGACGATAGCATCGTCACGGTTCATCCCCACGCACGTGGGGAACATTATTCCAGATCTTTAGCTCCTAATACCATTGACGGTTCATCCCCACGCACGTGGGGAACATCTACAAGTTCAGATTCCATATAATCGGCAAGACGGTTCATCCCCACGCACGTGGGGAACATCAGATAGCTCTATTATGTCTTGTACTATTGTGCGGTTCATCCCCACGCACGTGGGGAACATCAAACTAGAGGACGGCGCCCCTCTCTTTTGGGCGGTTCATCCCCACGCACGTGGGGAACATGTAGCAGGCCCAATTCCAACAAAATGAAAATGCGGTTCATCCCCACGCACGTGGGGAACATGCCCCCCCCTTTTATTCCACTATTTCTTGTAACGGTTCATCCCCACGCACGTGGGGAACATGGTTGCCCTGGGAAAACCTGAAATTCTGGTCGCGGTTCATCCCCACGCACGTGGGGAACATGGGAACTTTGAAAAGCACAGCATTTCTATAGCCGGTTCATCCCCACGCACGTGGGGAACATCCAATTTCCTTCGCATACTGCTCTTGGGATCGCGGTTCATCCCCACGCACGTGGGGAACATACCGGATTGAATGGTGCAAGGGAAGGGAAAGCCGGTTCATCCCCACGCACGTGGGGAACATCAGTTTTAACGGGAGCAGCGGCGACGCGGGGGCGGTTCATCCCCACGCACGTGGGGAACATTTTTTACTCCTGTAACATATCCATCCAAAATACGGTTCATCCCCACGCACGTGGGGAACATTCCCGCCGTGATATATCCGGCTTGAAATATTGCGGTTCATCCCCACGCACGTGGGGAACATCGGGGCGGAAAATACCAAATCAATTTATCATCCGGTTCATCCCCACGCACGTGGGGAACATTAAATCCAATAAATTAAGAAAATGGAAGTATTCGGTTCATCCCCACGCACGTGGGGAACATTTTTAATACAAACAATACACGAAGCAAGACAGCGGTTCATCCCCACGCACGTGGGGAACATACTATTTATCACGTTATAAACCTACGAAAGTTTAATTAAAAATAAAAAATGGTTTGGTAGGCAAAAAACAGCTTTACCAAAGTTAACTTTTTCTATCAATAACTTCCTTTTTATCTTCCGGCAGAAAAGATACCAGTTTTAAGCCATCAAAATTCACTGGTATGCGTCTATTTTCCCCTAATGTACAAAAATTAAATCCTGATTCCGTTAAATCGTCCCATAACATAACCGCATTCCCATCTTCTATGCCAGCCTCCACATGATTCCAAATCATATCACGAACTTTAACTGAATAAACCCCCACATATACTCCTGTTCTCACTTCCAAAAGCCAAACAGCAAGCCGACCTCTTAGCCGCGGCGGAGCATTTTCAAGAACGATGACCATCATCTGCCAAACTCTCTTTCTCCGGAATTGCCGGAGGCAAAGCATCTTCAGGTGGCTCAGGTTTAGTTATTCCACCTGCAGCTAAAACATCTTCAATCGCAGGAATAATTCTTTGTAATAACTTCGTACTTCTAAATGTTTCCCTGCAAGCATGCCGAACTACTTGTTCAGAATTTTGTGGGTTTTTGGACGCTATTTGAAATGCAATCGGAACAACGGTTTCAAACTTAAATAAATCGGCAATGTCATATACAAAAGAAAGTGGTTTCCCTGTATGAATAAACCCTATTGCTGGAGCATAACCCGCTGCAAGCACTGCGGATTCAGCTATACCATACAATGCTGCTGTCGCCGCACTTAAACATCTATTCGGCATATCGCCTTTATTCCAATTGTCAGTATCATATTCTCTATATTTCCAGGGCACTCCAAATCTTTTTGCGAAAAGTTTATACATTTGTCGAACACGAGACCCTTCAATTCCGCGCAATTGGTTTACACTTCTCTTTGCCGGCGGTTCGTCCCCAAAACGCATACGATACATTTGTTTGACTACTTTCAGGCGTGTATTTTCATTAAGTGCAAGCTGTGCCTGATAAAGCAATCTGTCAGAGCGCGCACCGCCAGGCTGCCCCGACGCATACAAACGAACTCCCGCTTCTCCAATCCAACAAATTAAACATCCAACACGCGCTGCTAAAGCAACAGCTGAGTGAGAAATGCGCGTTCCAGGTTCCAGCATCAAACAAGATACTCCACCTATTGGGATATGTGTACGCACACCGTTAACATCGACCACTACAAAAGCTCCATCCAACACATCAAGATTGCCTTTTTCCACATAAACAAGCGAAACTCGTTCTTTGATGGTAATAGGAGTTAATTTTGGCAATAAAGGATTATTTCCTGTACTCATGTTCGCCGTACCAACATCAATCCACAACCAAATCCCTTTTCCGGTCCCAACCCTTTAAAAAGCATATCACCAAATAGCCTCGACTCAACAACCTCAAGCGTCCCAATAATATCGACTGTACTATATCGTACCGGTTTACCGCCCTTTGCTTTATTAAACTGGATTTGTTGATAACCATCCGCCCTGAATTGCGATATTTTAAAACCGTTTTCTTTAGCGCGTTTTTCCAGCCACCCGTTGCAAGAATCAGAGATTAACTCTTGTGTAGACTGTGTAGATATTTTTCCATTACCACCCTGTGTGCGTTTTTTGTATTTAGCATCCATAACCACATCATGGCGTTTCCCGTCACGCTTAACCGTTGGACTTATCCGCACGCTGAACCCCAGTTTCATTCCTTCTTCTATTTTTGGTGAATAATCTTTGCTTTCTATATGCCATAACCCTATATCGTCAATAGGCGCACGAGCAGAAACCGTATATACAAGTGGCATTCGTCCTAAATATTCTAAACGATATAAAAAATCTCGCTTGCGATCAGGATTATCCCCGAACAAATCCCATACTTCCTGATGCAAGGCATATCCTTTGGTAAATATTTCCTCAAATGCTGAAGATTTATTAAAAATCAATTTGCTTATAATCATATTCCCTCCAGTTATTTTAACGCAGCGTGACACTCTTTCCGTGTACTAAACTGCCATCGACCGCGAGATAATGGAATATCTCTTCTTTCAAAAACATGCTCTTGGATAACACCTGCTATTGCGTCTTCATCCCAATACAACATTTTTTGCCCGACAGATTTAAATCCCAGTGATTGGACATCCAAAAATTTTACTTTTGCTAAAGCTTTAACCAAATAATCAGCTTTAATTACCTGCGCTTCTAGCGGCAAAGCAATAGGACAAGATTTCCGTCCCAAATACAGCACAAATTCCGGCTGCTCTATTTTTGATTGTATTCGCTCTAAACCCCATTCACTTTTCTTAGTTTCCCATAACATAACTGTATACAATCCATCAACACGATAAGCTCTCGTTGAAAGAATCGTGTTTAGATCGCTTTTAATACCAGATAACTCGTGCCTGCGCGTACAATACAACTCTTTACCTGAAGGGACTTGAGCTGTATGATAATCGGCAAGTACTACCCCCATTGATTCGACCTGCACCGCAAACCCTAAGCAGTCAACAAGCCCTCGATGCTTTTCGTCTTCGTCTCTGCGGATTCCCATAGCGGCAGCAACAAGCCCAAGAATCGCCGACTTGCTGGGATGAGCAAAACTTGGCCTTGTTTCTCCAACAGCGATATCGCCCCAAGAACTCATCGGTCCATACAACCGAAATATTAAATATTTCATAAACACCTCACTCGCCGCTGCAATATTGTTTCAGTTCATCCAACGTGCCTTCTGGCTCAACGGTACGCAGAACATATTCCTTAGAATCATCCTTATACACTTCATTAAACGCCTTACGCGTGTTCATTAAAGCTTTTACCGCCTCGCCTAAAACATCTTCCCCTCTCACCGGCTTTAAAAACGCGCTGGCCAATGATCGCGGCTGTTTATTGCCCTTTTCGGCAACAACACAAGAAGCATACGCGCGCGACGCAAAGCTGTTTTGTTTACCGGTTGGGGATACCGTGACTGCCGACTCCACAAGCGCCGATATCGCCTTTTTAACCAACGCGTCATTATTTCCCAAATTTTCCTTTAACAACGTGCGGTCAATACACGCATACAAATAAAACAACCCTGCGCCGAATTCCGCTTCGCCGATATGCCCTGATCCAGAGTGCTCTTCGTGTTTATTCAGGTCATCCACTGCACTGAAATAATCATCCTCTACCGCAGCCTTATGCACCGTAAACGCGTGGGCCACCTGAACAGCGGCTTCAACATTAAATCGAGGAGAGCACGCCATCATGCGCCCGAACATTCCCACATCGGCGCCTGATCCTTTTGTAACAAGCAAATCGTTAACGTCCTTTTCGGTCAAAACCTTCTTGTTGCCGCGTTTTAACTCAGCGATAAGCCGATCAACGTTGGCGATTTCTTCCGGATAGAAAAATACCATCTGTTCAGATTTTAAGGTTTTTTTATCGACATTGCTTTTCTTTGCATCTTTTTTTGCCGTGGTCCTATCCGCCGCTTCTTCCTCGTCATCTGCCTTTCCGTCTTTCTTCATTTTGTCTACAAAAACCGAAGCGATTTTCCAAGCAAGTTCTTGGGCGTTTTTTTCGGCAATCGTAGATTTTTTAGCAGTCTCCGCATCAGCGCCATCGATTACTTGTTTCAGTGTAAGTTCGGTTGTCAATGCGATTTTTATCTTAACCCCAATTTCTTTTGTCCGAATCCCGGTCTCCGCCTCAAACACATCGGCCGTCCGCCAAGCGCGCTTTAAGCATTGCGACGATACGCGCAAACGCTGAGTACCGCCAACAACAACGGTTTTCGGCCGGCCAAGGTCATCCCTATTGAGATTCGACGGGCCGTAATTTGTAAGAATGTGCAGTTGAACAAACTTATTCATGATCTTTCTCCTTTTTTCTCTTTTGCCTGGCTATAATACGCATATGCTAAATCTTTTTTTGTTTTTTCGTTCCACCAATATACTGTTTTTGCCAAATCAATGATATTAACCGTACCCTTAAGTTGACGTATCATGCGAATCATTGCGTGATACAGTTCTTCACGACTATTTATTGCCAGCAATTTCCTAAAACGTAAATTGCTGATAGTTCCGCTCATTTGTTCGGCGACCTTACCGCCCCCATTTTCTTTAATGTGCGCACACAATCCCGCCACACACGCCAACGCTTCTTTGTCTATGTGTTCAGTTTCAAGCTTGTTGTACAGCCGGTGATAAGCCGGTAAAAATACCACCTCTGTCGGGCTGTGCGCGCGGCGCAATTCTGCCCGGCCACCGGTATCGTGCTCAAGCCCGCTCCACCAGCTTAAGATATTTCCGTAATCAACTTCGTTCATGCATCCCCCTCCTTCGTTTTAGGCAATCCAAGTATTTCTACTTTCAACTTCTTTCCGTATATGCGTTTCCTTAATTCATTATAAGCCTTTGCCACACGTTCCGCGTTTATCTGGTCTATAAGGTCCGATTGGGACATATCATCAAAAATGTTTTGAGCCTTTCCGACAAGATACTTATGCCAAGCCTGTCGAATGCTAAGCCCATCCTTACCCACCATGATCTCATCACGCAACAAAGCGATCTGCCGGTAAAACTCAGGTTCTGTTTCCTGCCAAAACCTCTGGTTTACCGCAGCTTTAATTTTGCGTGTATAATTCTTGTCCTTCTTTTTCTTTTCTTTCATTGCATCCGACACAGCATAAGACAATAAATCGCAAACCTCATCAGCCCCGCGAATCAACACCGCAATTTCTGAATTATAATGTTCCCATTGCATTTCGTCTTCTATAAAAACAACCGGCATTACACCTTCATACCAGCAGCATGCTTTCATGTTATCCATATCATATCCAAACGCCCATAGCCTAAAATTATTCAAGCGCCTGCTAAATGCGGCATTAATTACCCGTGCCGGCTCATTCCCCTCATTGGTAGTTTGAATATAGCCCAGCCAATATCTATACCCAATGGCTTCATGTTGATGTACCGATAAAATTAACCCATCCTTATTTTTATAAGTGGGGGTCAATGGATGTACAAAACCATTATATTTAACCCCACTATGCTTAGTATAATATGACTCTATTAACTGCCCCATTTCATGACACAAATCACATCTCCCCTCTTTATTAGTAAAAATCAATCGTATACGACGAGGCATGGACCAATATATCTGTGTAGGATGTACATCCTGCGGAGTAGTACTATTGTCGTTCTCACTCGTTCTCGTTTTAGCGCACCAAGGAAATTTATCGCCATCTAAAATCTTTTCTTTATTGGCAAGCGTCATGAATTCATTCCCCGAAAGAACATTATGCCACAATGTTCCCCAGAGTTCTTCTCTCGCAATCACTGTACTCACCGGGCCACCACCTCGTAACCCTACACGAATTCCTCTACCGCCTGCTGGTGCATTAATCTGCAATGTTATCAATGCTTGCACACAACAATTCCAACACAACATTTTAGCTCGATCTCTTTTAATAAAGAAATCTGTTCTTTTCTTCAAAGCCTGTTCTCCTGGAGCATCTATACAAAGTTTCTCAATAAGTTGCGTGTTTTCTTCCTGTTCGATTTCATCCCCAAACTCCTGCATAAACCGCGGCCCAGCACCGTCAAGATTAAACGCAAAGGCTACCGGTTCAAACTTCTTCTTAAGTTCATCTACTGAAGGCGGATTATTAAGCCATAGCCGCCAATCGCTATTTTGTTTCGGCGCGCAGGTAGTCTGCAAAAGCCCTATCAAAAACTGAATAAGTGCGCCGTCAAAATCGGGGCGCACTACCGCCAATTCGACGATCTCCTTGTCGGTGCCAATACCTTCCGTGATCTGCCACGGCGCGATTTTTACCTTATCACCGTTTTTCCTGCGCACAGGAATCCATGCATCATTAATCAGATTCATCGATTTCTCCTTGTTCTTGTATCAACAACCCTCGTTTTTTATCGTATGTCACAATTACCGGTTTACCTTTGTCGTTACGCGCCTTTCCATAAAACAAGCCGTCTTTTTCAACCAGAACAACCACTACGCAAAACTTGCCTTTATCAGGCATTCTTGCTTTAACTGCCTCTATCTCACTACGATAATCTTCTGCCTCTTGTGCTATCCAGTATCCCCTGATAGAAACTTCCGAAAGCTTCCAATCATCACGAAAAAACGGTATAAGCACACCATCCCGCCACAATGACAATCGGACGATTGTAGAGACCTCACCTAAACGCGTCGGCGCTTTTTCATCATCTGTCCAATTACTATCCGGCATATAACCACTTTCTATATTTAGCCCCTCCCACTGGGCCATGCTTGTCTTGGTTTTATCCTTGATATGCGCATTATCCTCTTGCCTTTGCAATGTTTCAGGAATATCATTTTGTCTCTCCTCCCCATAAACAAATTCAATCATATCCCGTGCATCCTGCGGCATGTGAAATTTTTCGTGTCTGTCAAGCCATCGCGCGGTTAGCCATAAATGACCATGATGTTCATATATGTTTGCGGCTTTAGGAAAACCCGCTTTATACCAGTCGGCTTTTGGTTTATCAACCAACACTGGGGAGAAAACAATTAATTCAGGGATACCTCTTTTATCCTTTCCGAAAATACGATTTCCTCTTTTATCCCGCGCGTGACGGCACAATCTTCCAGCTCGCTGAATAATCAAATCGATCGGCGCAAGATCAGTTATCATACAGTCAAAATCAACGTCTAAGGATTGTTCGATGACTTGTGTGGCAATGACCAATCGTCCTGTCCGCACCTCAGCATTGGACTTTTCATCGAAGTGTTTAATTATCCGCTCTTCCATCAGTAGCCTATCACCCAAGGTATACCGCGCGTGAAATAAAATAATCTTCTCTGTGTCTATCTCTTTGACCGCCGTTTCATACGCTTTCTGTGCATCAAAAACGGTGTTACGAACCCAGCATACATTCTTCCCTACCGCAACCGCACGTTTTATTACATCAAGCACTTCATCGAACTCATACATCAAGACAGTCTTCACATCCCGATTCAAGTTATGCGGCGAATCAACCGCCGTTTCGCTGAAATCAGTACCGGAAATAGCCGTAACAAGCGGATATTCCTGACATAGCTGTACTGCATGGTCATAGCGCAGTCCTATTCCGCTGCTAAACGCTTCGAGAAACTGTTTGCGAATTGAAACCGGCAGCGTTGCGGACAATAAAATAACGCTTCCTCCCTGTGCAGCGTGAAACTTCAGCAATGTGCACAGAAGCTTATTCATATACGAATCATAAGCATGCACTTCATCAACAATAAGAACTTTGCGATGCAAACCTAAAAGCCTCAGTGATTGATGTCTTGTCGGCAATATCGCAAGCAAAGCCTGATCAATCGTCCCGACACCCACATGCGCAAGCAACGCTTTCTTCCGGTTATCATACAGCCACTCTTTCGCGTCTATCTGCGCATTTTCGCTGTCATCCTCGTCAACAGATTCTTCCATGCTGTTTTCTAAAGCAAGAAACTGACGATGGGCGCTATGGGCAAGGATAAGCACAGGATTTGACTTGTCAACAAACAACTTTCGATAGACCTGTTCAACGCGTTCGTGCATGGCATTCGCTGTAGCCATAGTCGGCAAACCAAAATACATTCCGTCAGCATAACCGGCTGATATTAACCGATGCGCCAACATCAATGCGGCTTCTGTTTTCCCAGCACCGGTTATTTCTTCGATAATAAAAAGGCTGGCCGCCGAAGACAAAGATACATCCTCAGAAAATTTCTGTAAAGGTGTTGCCTCTTTATTAAATAACTGCCGCACATTTAATACGCAAGCGGGTCGAACAGGAAGAACCCCGCATTCATCAATTGCGATTCTAGCTTGAGGCAGAGCTGTTCGATTCCAATAATCATGAAGCGATTGCTTTGTTTCTTGAAACGGAAACCAGCGAGTATTGGAACCTATCCAGTCCGCCAAAACAAGAAGCCCGGCAATAGACCATGAGAGTTCTTTCATCAATTGTTCTTCGAGTAACAAGAATCCAATATCTGAGGAAATACCACAAACACCTTTTACCTCTTGAGCAAAGGTCACCGCATCATCAACCGGAAATTGATTGGTATCAAAATATGAATGAATTGCAATCTTTGGAGGCCGACCATGATGACCAGATGAAGCAGCAAACCACGCATCCATAAAATCTAAAATCGCATCCTTATCTCCATCGAAAATTTTACCTGCATATTCACGCCAGAAGCGGTGCCCCAAAGACCAATGTTTCTCCTGATATGCCGTTGTTAAAGAAACTCCCTTCAACTTTGTAACTAACTCTGGTATTTGATTCTGAAACCCGTCTGAAAATTTCCCGATGTCATGAACAACACACAAAAATGTAATAATTGGGATTATTTCCGCTTTCTCGCATTTCAACTTTCGCGCGATATATTCGGCAATCCCTAACAGTTCAGATAAATAATACCCCACTGCTGCCACATCAAGACAATGATATGGTAGCAAATGATAATCCCACCCGCCGGCATCGCGTTTTTTTACTTTACCCCAATATTTATAATAACTTTCCACTATACAATGCTTCCTTGCTTTTACCTCACACAAATCTTATAAGTCCCACACCTTTAAAACATCAAAAAACAAAATTAAATACCCTGGATTTAATAAGCGAAACAAAGATTTCCCTTAATTTCTGCTATTCTCATTGTGTTGCAACAAAAAAACACCCTCTACAGATTGCATCCGCAGAGGGTGTTTTTAAAAATGTCCGGCTGTCAAAAGCGGAACAAACTTTACATAGACCCATATTACAGATACAAGCGTAAAACTCAAGATTTAATTTTTATACTAACACACCCTCGCGACAGCATACTGTCGCCGATAAAAATTATTCAAAATTTATTTTCCCGTAACGGCGACAAAATAAAGAATGCCTTTCTGCCCTAACCTGTCCGAAGCGAAACTTCGGACAAATTGACTTTTCCATTCCTTGATAGTATATTGTGAATGGAGAAACCAATGTCAGCGCCTAAATATGAATACTCGCTTAAAGAAGGGGTTTTGCTGCGGATGTGGCTTAATCCACGGGAAGACACAAGGGGAGCTGACATGTTTTCCATGTTCGATCCCAAGATTGATGAATGGGTTCCTGCTCCAGGAAGCTTAGAAATTTTTATGACATCTTCTCCTATTTCAGAAGAGGAAGCTAAGCGGATTTTATCTTCTAAATCTCTTAAAACACTATAATCTTTTAAATTTATCCTTCTGTTTATTTCTTCTATAGCCCGCTTTTTCTCACACCTTCTGTAAAATTATATTAAATCGTTCAAAAACCCTATCCAGGTCAAAGCTCTCATTAGCTCTAATCACCGGCATAAGGTCTGTCTCCACCTGCCTGCGTAAAAGCGCCAGTTTATCCGGGCTTAGCCCAAAGTCTTTTTTATAGTCGCCGGCGTAACCCTCATCGGTAATTTTGCGTTTAAATAACCTGATGAACTTATCGCTGTGAAAATCAAACCCGAAATCAGCGATATGCCAGAGGTCATAAAAATCCCTTATCGCAACATCTTTACGAGATATTGCCGCCTTTAGCTTCTCGGCCACGGCCTCTTCCCATGATAATGACAGGACTTTCCCTTGAGGAAATAAGTCCTCTCCGGTAAAAGGGTCTTGATAGAAATGTTTGATTTCCGTATTGACAGGCTTATCGATCGGGGGCTGGCGAAGCGATATCTCGATCTTTATTAAATCGTCCTTCCCTGTCAGCACCGAAGGGTACTTGACTTTAAAAACATATTGTGTTGAATTGTTAAATCCCTCGCCCTTCGGCTTGTCGCTGGATAGTTGAAGCGTCTTCAAAAAATCCGGCATTTTTTCGCGGATAGGTGTAATGGCTTTTGACCGCTGTGGCCTTGCGGTTAACGGAGAGCAATAAGTAAAATCGAGGTCCTCGCTCAAGCGGTGATAGTTAAGATGCGCCTTGTTTAATAAGGTGCCTCCTTTGAAAATAATCTTATCGCTCAATAACGCCTCAATATTATTAAGTATCAGTGTGAGATAATAATCCTTCTCGACTATAACCGGCCTGAACCGTAACTTTCGCGCGATTGCTGAGATAAGGTCCTTGAATTTTTCTTTATCTGTTAACAATGATCTTCCACTCCTTATTTATTTTGCCTTTGCGGGATTTATTCGCAGGATTAAGAACAACAAAAGTATCTTCCCGGCCGATATTCCTCTGTAGTTTCTTCAGGGCGTTATTACTGCATCCGATCTCTGCAAGAAAAAATCCCGCGCGCTTACGCACTGAAACAACGGGAAACTGATTAAGATAGTTGATAAATTTTTCAAGATCTATATCTACAAGGCAGCTCTTGAGGACATTTGCCACATTAGCGTAAGAACCGATGGGGTTATAGACAAAGTCGACTAACGTGCGTTCCTTATCGCTAATATAAATGTCTATATCTTCAATTTTTATTTTCTGAATACCGAAGAATTTCTTTTTATCGATCTTTAATGCTTCATATTTCACATCGCCGATTGTTTTTTTAACGTTCTTTTCCAGATTGAGTATAAAGACGGTTTGCGGAATCTGCTCGGTAAATCCCCAATAATTATACATAGTGAAGTAACCGACATAATAAGGGATGTCCCCCATCCACAACGCCACAACCACAAATTCATTGGGTGACCACTGCTGATTGGGAGCCTTGATCGGCACAATAAGGTATTTCCCCCTTTGGATCTGAAGCAGCCGACCCTTACGCGTAAGGGTATCCAAAACGTCAGCCGCCCTTTTACGGCTTGGAAACAGACGGCCGGCGAAGTCGCTCGTTATGAGTTTTTGCCGCTCATATTCTGCCCGGGAAATAAGATATAACTCGTCTTTTGACAGGTTTGCATAACGATTTCCGCTCATTGTAGCATTATCTCCTAAATCGCCATAATGGCGAATTGAATGATTATGATACAATATATCTTTTTGATGATTGTTGTCAATGAAAAATGCTGCGCGCTATATCGTTATATAAGAATTCGCCAAGAAAAAATTTAGAAAAGCTTAAGTATATCTTTCACGGTCGTGGTGGCAACACATAATACCGTGTCGGCTCCGCCGTAATAAACGAAAACCTCGCCGTTTATCTCAACCACCCCGTTCGAATAGGTCACATAAGGTATAATCCCTTTTCTCTCATAACACATTTCAGGGGCAAGAACCGGCGTCTTGTGCCTGTATATTATTTTTGAAGGGTCTTTAAGGTCGGCTACGGCAAGCCCCAGAGAATATCTCCACCTGCTATCCACGCCGTGATATATATGCACCCAGCCGTTCCTGGTTTTTATCGGAGGAGCGCCGCCGCCGATTTTATAATACTCCCATTTAAATCGGGGTTTCATCACAATCCTGTAATTGAACCACGTCTTCAAATCATTTGATTCCGCGCACCACATATCAGGCTCTATGCGGTGATACATAAAATACCTGCCGTTAACTTTTTCAGGGAGCAAAAATCCGTCCTTATTCCTCATCCTGTATAAAGGATATGACCTTTCGGCCCAGTCCCATTTTTGCGTTAGGAAATCTTTCAGGGAAATCGAAGTCAAACCTATCTGTATGCAGTTATGTCCGACTTTTCTTAAAAGATTACTCATGCCGCTGACCTGGCCGAAAGCGGTGTATGTCATATAAAGCCTGTTTCCCAGAATAACCGTTCTCGGGTCTTCAACTCCCCATCTTTCAAATTTGTTGTCTTTTCTGGGAGAGAATACGGGCCGGGACAACCTCTCGTCTATATTAAATCCGTCTTTTGTGGAAGCGTATCCCAGGGAGGAAGGCATTTTATCTTTTTTCTGCGCCCTGTATATGAGATGAATCTTCCCGCCGGCATAAACGGCGGCGGCATTGTAAACCATTTCCTTTTCCCATCCCGAGCCGCGGGGTTTGAGAACAGGGTTTTTACAATACCTTTTCAAAAAACTCATTTATTGATTCTCAGAATATCATTAAGTTTCGCGGTGGCAAGACAGATAACAGTATCCGCTCCGCCGTAATAACAGAAAAGCTCATCTCCTATAAGCACTGTCCCGCAGGTAAAAACAACATCCGCCACATAACCCTGCGCCTCGTATTCTTCGGCGGGTGTTAATACGGGATACTCGCTCCGGAAAATTATTTTCTCGGGGTTTTGCAGGTCAAGCAGCATCATTCCCAGGCTGTAAGCGCCGAAACCTTTTTTATTGGGCTTATCCTTCCACTGCACGCCGTGATAGATAAAAAGCCAGCCTTTACCGGTTTTTATCGGGGGTCCGCCGGCGCCGACTTTAGCTTCGTCGAACAAGCCCGGCCTTGGGCTCGCCAGTATTTTGTGGTCCTCCCAGTTAATCAAATCGTCCGAGTAAGAAATCCATATGTCGGGCGGGATCCTGTGTATAAGGGCGTAGCGGCCGTTTATTTTTTCGGGAAACAGGGCCGCGTTTTTATCGTCCTTATCGGGAACAGGCAGCACGGGCAGGATACACGAATACCGTTTCCAGTCCCATTGATTTCCCAAAAATTTATTTACCGGAAGAGATGCCATGCATACATTCGCCTTCTTCCCGTCAAATCCGGCGTAAGTCATATAAACATTGCCGTTTAACTCCACTATCCTCGGGTCTTCCACGCCCCTCGTTTCATATTTATCAGCCGGTGAATATATCGGCTTATCCAGCCTTTTATCAATATCATATCCGTTTGAACTAAACGCATAACCGAAATGCGAAATCTGGTCAAAACCCATTCCCCTGTAAACAATATGCACTCCCTTGTTGTAATAAGCCGCGCAGTTAAAAACACATCTGGATTCCCAGTTGTGTTCCTTTATGGGGCTCAATATAGGATTCCTGTTGTACCGTTTGAACATTGCCGCCTCCCTCCCGATCATTTTTTCAAAAGGCCCTTGAAATATCTGATGAATTCGGCCGCTACTCTGGAAGAACAGTTTTTATCCAGGTAATTCCTGGCGTTTTTAAGAATTTTTTTGGTTTCAGGCGAATTATCAAATATGTTTTTCATCGCGGAACGGAACTGTGTAAAACTCCTGAACAAAAATACAGAGTCTTTCACCATCTCAACAAAATTCGAATCCCTCGCAATAAACGGGCATCCCGCGCCAAGGCACTGATATATAGTGCTTGAAACGGCAACCCAGGGAAGAGACCCTTTGTTAAACACCGTCGCATCCGCCGCATGGAGATAATCATATATCTCTTCAACCGTTAATGTCTGTTTTCTTATCTCCACCATGCCTTTCGCGAATTCCGCAAACGGCTTGACCCGCAGGAGCGTCGGCTGGTGGTTGGCAACGATCACTATATATATGGGATATTCTTTTCTCATTTCCCAGAGCCACGGGATAACTTCCGCGCCGGTTGCAGAGGCGGGACCGAACATAAATATGATTTTCCTGTCCGCGGGTAATTTTAATTTCTGCCTGGCCTTCGCCTTGTTCCCCGTTTCCCAGGGAATACAGGGATAAGGAATATATTTCAGGATATCCGAAGGATACCCTTCTTTCAAAAAATCGATATATCGCCGGTCAAAACCCACAATGCCGTCCCAGTCAAATTGATGGAATGAAGGGTCATCCGTCAATTTTCCGTCATGAACAACCGTTACCGTTTTTGATTTTTTCTTTATCCAATGGAATATCCTGCCGAGTTCATTCTTAGGGAACATCCCTATGTCTTCAGCCAGGAATATATCATACTTCTCCCTTAAAAAAGGCACCGCGTCGAAATAAACCGGGTTTGCCTTAAAAGTGCTGAAACAGCGGTGGACATACGGTTCATCCTTATCGACTATAGCTGTGCCGTGGAAATTTTCGGGGATAAAGGAAAAGACTTCGATTTTATGGCCCATTTTCACAAATTCCCTGCCTATAAACTCCGCATGGATTGAAGCTCCCGAATCGGAATTCCACGCGCTCATAATACCTATCTTCATAAGACACCCCTTTCACAGAAAAAAGGAATAACATGGACTTACAGTAACCGGCTGACAAATGATTTTACCAGAAAACCGTCGGTTAAGTAATTAAAAATTTACCCGCTTGATTAGAAAACCGAAAATCATTAGAATGTTAGAATTAAAATAATGAAAACTCCGGGAAAAAAGATTAAAGCGGTTATTTTTGACTGGGGGGGCGTGCTGATAGACAACCCCGCCCCCGGACTGTTAAAATACTGTTCAAAAAAAATCGGAGTGCCGCAGATAAAACTTGCCGCTATATTCTCCGGACTGAAAGACTCTTTCCAAAAAGGCATATTGCCGGAAAAATCCCTCTGGGAAAAAATCCGCAGGGAGCTTAACGCTTCGGAGAAAGAAATCGAATGTATCTGGGAAAAAGCGTTCAGGGAAGTCTATTCAGAGAAAAAGGAAGTCTTTGCTCTTGCTGAAAAACTCCAAAAAAAAGGCTATGTTACCGTGATACTCTCCAATACAGAGCTGTCCGCCGTAAAATTTTTCGAGGAAAAAAAATACAGTATGTTCGACATAAAAATATTTTCCTGTCTTGAAAAAACAATAAAACCCGAAAGCCGCATATACAGGATAACCATGGAGAGGCTGAAACTGGAAGGCGCCGAATGCCTTTTCATCGATGACAAAAAAATAAACGTCTCAGCGGCGGAAAAGGCCGGCATGAAAGCCATCCTGTTCAGGAATGTCCGGCAACTGAAAAAAAGTCTCAGGGAATATGCCGTTTCATGGGATTGACGCTTTTACTGGGAAGCATCTCTTCTTCGGTCGGCAAGCAGTATAAGGTTCTTTAATTCCTTCTCGTCCCTGGCCTCCATCCATTTTTTGTCAAAATCGGGATTTTGAGTTATTTCGGCGATAGCCGCAAGGCTTCTCAGGTGAAAATTCCTCTCATCCTTCGAACCGACAAAAATAAAAAGCGCATGCACCAGTTCATCATTTGGAAATATGATGCCTTTTTTAGATCTCGCGATAACCGCGCTGAAAATCTTCTCGCCCGCTACGACTATGTGGGGGATTGCCATGCCTTTTTTTATGACGGTGCAGCAAACCTGTTCCCTCTGTATAAATTTGTCGAATAATTCGCCGCTTCCAAGACCGATAGAGGGAGAAAGGACGTCGGATACGCTTTTGAAAAAATCCAGGTAGCCCAGGGTTTTTTCCTTTATATCCATTACAGGGCTGGCTTCCATCATTTTGTGGAAGCGGTCCTCAACAATAGCGTCCCTCTGCATCACGACATCTTTTAATTCCGTCAAAAGATTATCGGAGCCCAGGTCAATATCCCTCGAAATAATCCTCTCAAGAGCATAAATGAGAGCAAAATCCCTGCTGGTTCTTTTCTGTCCGTACAGCCTGTACCACATAAAGCCGAAAAACAGAAAAATCAGTGTGAGGAATACGACGAAAGAACCCATTTCTATCAAAAGAAAACCGCATCCCAGGATACCCGCCACCTGAAGGTAAGGATAGAAAGGCGACCTGAACTTCGGACGGTAACTCTGTATTTTGCTTTCACGGAACATAATAACCGTGAAATTCGCAAAAATATATAAAAGTATTAAGATGCTGGACGCTACTTTTACCAGCAGTTCGACTTTCAGGATTGTTATTACCGCGACCATAAACAGGCCGGTAATTATTATTGCCATATAGGGCGTGTTGAACTTTTTGCTGACTTTCTGCAGCACGGGGGAAACAAGTTTATCCCTGCTCATGCTTAGAGGATACCTTGATGCAGTCATAATAGCCGAGTTCGCCGTGGAAATAAATGCCAGGAAAGCCGCTATGCTTATCAGTATCTGAAGAGGTTTTCCTCCCAAAACCGCGGCGCCGTCAGAAATAGGCGTCAATGTTCCTTCAAGCGAAACAGGGTTCATAATACCTACGGTCACAAATATCACAAGAGTATATATGACGGCGGTGAAAGAAAGCGACAATATCATTCCCAGGGGCAGGTTTCTGCCGGGGTTCCTGGCTTCTTCGGCTAAAGCCGCAACCTTTGTAAGTCCTCCATACGATATAAAGACAAAACTTGCGGCGGCGAAAACAGGAGATATTCCCCTGCTGAAAAAAGGCGTTATCTTCAACATATCAACTGAACCTAACCCGGCAAGAATGTAATAGAACAATATGGCCAGAAGCCCGATAACAAACATCACCTGCGCCTTACCCGCTTCTTTAATTCCCATAATGTTCAATATTACAAACAGCACGCAGCACACAAGGGCAACTGTCTCAATCGGAAGATTCGTAATAATGCTGAGATATGCCCCCATCCCGATAAGAGCAAAAGCCCCTTTAAGGCTGAGAGAAAACCATGAGCTGTATCCGGCAAGCGTTCCCATTAAAGGACCGAAACCCCTCATAATGTAAAAATAATCGCCGCCTGCCCGCGGCATCGCCGTGACCAGCTCGGCCATACTCAAAAGAGTCGGAATGCAGAGAAGCCCGGCGATAATATATGACAGTATGACAGCGGGACCGGCTATTGCAAAAGCCAAACCCGGAAGAATAAACAGCCCGGAGCTTATCATCGCACCTGTCGCGACGCAGAAAATATCCAGCAGAGAAATTTCTTTTTTCAGTTTTACGCTCATCACGCCCTGTTTTCTTATGCTTGCATATATAAAATCATAATGTATAATAGTTCAATACTCAAAACAATAAAATAAACGTATCCTATGATATGCAAATTTTCCGGATTGGCAAAAATGAAAACTATTATAGCCGTTTTGATTCCGCTTATACTGATAACTTTTCCGGGCTGCTCGCCATTGGAAGGGACAAAGAAGATACTCGGCATATCAACCGAAGCCCTTGAAACACATGATGTCCGTTTTTCAAGCACTTTCGACATGCCGGCAAAGGAATGTTTTTCTAAAACCGAAACGTTTATAAAAAATGAAATGCAGGCAAGGATATTCTTAAAGGAAGAGACCCGAAAACACATCGTCGCTCTGGATTTCAGAAAGGCATTCCCCAACTGCCTTGAAATGACGGAAGTCGGTTTCTTCTTTTACCCGGAAGACCCTAACAAGACTAAAATTGATGTTGTCTCCCTCAATAGCACGCTTTCAAGCTTTGCCGCGGACGAACTTCGTAAATATCTGAAAAAATCCGGGAAATAGAATACCACGCTGGAGGTCTAAATGGAAACTGTCAACGCTTTACTTTCAAAAACCTTTCTGGGCAATCCTCTGAAAGATTACTTCATCCTGCTTGGAATCCTCATAGGAGCAGGGATAGCAGCAAAGATTTTCTCTTTCATCATGTCCAAATACCTGAACAGTGTGATGAAAAAAGTCGAAAAGGTTACAGTCAGAAAAACTATCCTGGCCTTTAACCGTTCGATAACCATGCTGGTTTATATCACGGCGGTGCTTTTAAGCTCAAGACTGTTCGAAGTCACGGAAAAGACGCAACTCATTTATAAATCTATAGTCCTTATCGCCGGCGGGCTGATGACAATTTATATAGCCTTTATGACCATTGACGCCTCAATCCTGCTGCTTCTCAAGAAAGCGAAAAAGACACATACAAAACTGGATGACATGCTTATTCCGATAATAGGACTCAGCTCAAAGATATTTTTCGTGCTGGTCGTTGTCCTTTTCGCGGCAAACTATCTTGGCTATGAAGACAGCGGAGCCATAACCGGTGTCGGGGCCGGAGCGATAATAATATATTTTATATTCCGGACAGTTGATATTCTCACGGCATACCTCGCCGAACAGGTAAAACATACAAGAAGCAAACTTGACGATATGCTTATCCCCGTACTGGGCAAGATAATAAAAATCTCAACTGTTATTGTGACTGTTCTTTTCATACTCAACAACTTCGGAATCAATATAACATCTCTTATTACGGGATTGGGTATAGGCGGTATTGCCATAGCTATGGCGGCGCAGAATACGCTCAAGGATTTTTTCGGCGCGATTGCACTTTTTGCGGACAGGCCTTTTTCCATAGGAGACCGTGTTGTTGTCGACGGGGTTGACGGCCCTATAGAAAAGATAGGCCTGCGCAGCACGCGTATCAGGACGCTTGACGGCACTCTTGTAACGATACCGAACTCCAAGATGGCAGACGCCACAATCAATAATATGCAGAGGCGCCCCACAATAAAAACGGTTTCCACCATCGGGCTGACTTACGGCATGTCGGTAGAAAAAATGCGAAGGGCGCTAAAACTTATCAGAGAAATAATGAAAAACCACGATGGCACTGATAATTACTGGGTATACTGGAAAGAATACGGCTCTTATTCGCTCGATATCCTGACAATCCACTGGTGTAAATACCTGCAATACGAAAAATATCTGCAATGTATGGAAGATATAAATTTTAAAATCAAAGAAGCTTTCGAAAAAGAAGGGATAGAATTCGCATTCCCGTCTCAGACCTTATATGTGCAGAACCAGGATAAAAAGGATTGAAGGCTTAAGAAGCCTGTTCCCAGAGTTTTTCGAGCGTATATTTCTTCGTGTCAGCTTTCTTGCCTTTCCGGGGGAATATTGAAAACAGCCACCCGATGGGCTTGATTTCCGCAGTATGCTTGAAATCCGGATAACTTCCCCTTATATGCACCTGAATGCATTCCGCAAGTATATTCACCGGCATTGAGATTATCCTCATAATGCCTTCTTTCCCGAATCTCACTCCGACAACCATATCAGTGTGCCCCGAAAAATCAATCCATCCGTTAATCCACATCTCCATTGTTTTGGACCTGCAGTAAGTGTTTTGTGTGCTGATTTTGCAATCCTCAATATGAAAATTACCCGTAACGTCATCAAGTTTAGGTATTTCTATGTTCTGGACAACATCCTTAATGCCTTCTTCGGTCTCTTTAAACATCGGCATCTCCCACAGTATGTCATCTCTTATATCGAAATACCCTCCTCCTTTTATGGATTCTTCCTTCCCATAGAAGCCCACGCAGGCAAGCTTCCCCGAAAGAGTGCCTTTAGAACCTGTCGGAGCCTCACGGATACTCTCGTCAAGCTCCGCCATATCAACCTTGTTTAAATCGATTTCCGTTCCCCACCTGACAGGTTCTACACATAAGTCAACCCTGGCCATGACCTTCATGTTTCCCGAGTAAAATCCGGCGGAGCCGATTTTTATTTCTCCGACACCGTCCTTTATCAGAATACCGGCTTTCGCCGAATCCACTTTTATCTTATTTAAATCGAGTTTTTTAAACGTTATATCCCCTTTGCCGTTCAGGGATTCCAGTTTGTCAAGTTCGCCCGCCGCTGCCAATCTAAATTCAGCCTTACCTGAAAAGCGCCCGTTATCAAGAAACTCCTCAACCTGCAGCATGCCCGCGGCATCCGCGGTAAAATCCATATTCTTAAGATCATTGCTCCTGGCGGACAGGCTGAAGAATGAACCCTGAAGATTTCCTTTCCATTCCAGTTTAGCCTTATCGTCATCCGACATTTCCATGTCAAAGACATTGTTCATGCTAAAAGCTTTACCCTGCAGCTTGACCTTTCTCGGCTTGCTCAGGTGAACCTGCCCGTTAAAGGATGCCGGCTCTCCGAAAACATCTCCGCTAAAATCCTCAACCATTGCGATGTCATCCTGGGACATAACCCTGCAATAGGCCTTTTGGAAAATCTCCGTTTCCCCCGCGCTCAATCCGGCGTTTTTCAAAACCAAATCAACCCTGTTATAAGATTTTATTTTATCCGATTTGCCGTGTTTAAAATCCTGTTCGATAAGGATATCGCCCTTGTATGACACATCCCCGTATTGAAGCGCGATTTTCCCGAAATTATAATTTCCCTGCAGGGAAAAATACTGCTTGCAGCTGAAAAAATTGATTTCAATGCCTGTTTCTTCCGTGTTCATCTTCCAGGGGTGGAAAAACTCATCGATATAATAATCCCAGTAGGATTCAAGCGCTTTTGTTTTTCCCTTAAGGCTCCCCGAGAAAGATTTCTTATCCTGGTCATAATCAATATTGACGCTTATATCTTCTTTTCCGGCATTCTTAACGGGGCTGTTAATTTCAAACCGGTAAACATTTTCGTCGGGGGAAGAAGCTTTCAGTGTAATCCCTTCCAGCCTCTTTTCCAGTGAATTTTCGGCCCGGTACACGTCAACAAAATTAATCCTGCAGGTGCTGATGTGAAGTTTGCCGACCCGGAATTCCCATTCGCCGAAAAACGAGGATTCTTCAAGAAAATCCGAATCAAGCGCTTTGCTTATATTCCACTTCCCGTTTTCATCCCTCCTGATATTTATCTGGACATCGGATTCGCTGATCTCCGATACAACGATTTTCTTTCTCAAAAGGGGAAGGATGGCAAGGTCGACATCAAGTTCGCCCGCGGATATTATCTCGGACCCGTCGGCAATAATCCTGAAGTCGCAGATCATAAACCCCGTGAACGGGCTGAATATTATTTTGCTGTAATCGACTTCTATCCCTTCAGGAAGAAGGGACGGCAGTTTTTTTTCAAAAAACGGCACCAGTTTACGGGGAATGAAATACCAGTTTGCCGCAACCCAGAGCAAGACAACCGACAGCAGGACGGGCAGGATAAAATACAGGCATAATTTTTTCATAAAAAAATTATATTAGAATAAATAATATATATAAATAAAAATCGCGTTTTTCCGGAAAGCTTTGCGGTTTTCGGTAAATGAGCCCCCTTATTTGCTCAATATGGTTTTTGACTTCTTCGAAGTATAATAGAAGCCGAGCTTTAAATCTTCGAATTCCGCCGGGAGGAAGCCCGATTGTTTAACAGGGTGGAAACCCGGGCCTTCGAGAAGGATAACCACTTCATTTTCCGCTTCAAGCAGGCTGTCGGGAATAAAGAATTTATTCTGTGGCCCGACAGATTCGTATTTGCCGAGCAGAAACCCGTTTACATATATAAGACATCTGCTGCTCAGGTATTTCACATCCACGAATACAGGGGCTGTATGTTCTTTATCGATTTTAAGGGAGAAACGCCTTCTGAACCAGACTAAATTGCCGGCGTCTTCCTGGACAACATATTTTTCCGAAGGCGGCGCTTCTATCCATGCGCTGTCATCTGCTTCTGCAGAAAAATATTTTTTATCGTTTCCGCCGAGCCCGAACTTAAGTTTCCAGTCCTTGAATTCATGTTCAAAGTCCCTGCCGCCCGCCTTCCCGTAAACCTTAACAGGGAAATAAAGGCCGCTGACTTTCTGTATCGGGCCTTCGTGAGGATGGGCTTTTGTATGGAATTCATTCGCATAAAGTATTGCCAGGGTGTTTTTCCCTTTTTTCGCATACTTGCTTATATCAAGCGCGGGTGACCCTATCCCTACCCATCTGAATGACCCGTTGATATACACCAGAAACCTGTCCATTTCATTTGTCTTAACGGAAAGTTTTACCCCGGACGGGTCGCCATCCACCGTAAAATTGTTTCTGTACCAGTAATAGCCGTGCTCCAGATAACCCCCTTTTTCAAGGGCGGTTTTTGAATCGATATTGTCCCAGCCGGAGTCATCAAAATCTTCTCCCGCTTCAGCGCTGTCAGGACAGTATTTCCAGTTGCTTATCCACTTTATTTCCGGTGTCAGGATATCATTATACTCACAGCGGAAAACATACGCCCCCAACACCGGATCTTTTTTCAAGGTGACTTCCCTGCCGTCAACCAGAAGATTGCGCACGTCAAAATCACACCAAAGGTAAGCGTAATGCTCGCCTGGATTATTTACCTGAAACGAGATTTCAACCGAATCGTCCTTCCTGACGATATCTTCAAGATAATAATTATCCGTTATTATAACCATTTCATCGGAAACCCAGAATTTATCGGCCATATCTTCCGGAATGATTATAAAAGTGACACCGCCGGCTTTAAACACATTAACCTTGCTGTGCGAATATCGTATTGTATCCAGTCCGGCATCGTGTTCCGGGGAAATCCCGCCGCTTATACCGGTTATACCGCCGGCGGCCTTTACCAGCATTTCCCCTTCGATCCCTTTTTTCCCTCTCATAAATACATACTCGGTATTCCCGACTGTTCTTTTTGATAAAATCTCGGATGTAGAATATATAATACACAGGTCGTTATTGATTTTAAAATCCACAGGCAGGAGAAGCGAGCTTTTGGGATTCATATTCAGGCCGGCCCCGGCGGCGGGCACTTTAACTTTTTTCCTGAGCTGCCCGGAATAAAACTCAACCGCAAATCCCCTGGGAACGTCTTCCAGATTCCTGATCAATAACACCGAACGGTCTGTTCCTCTCCTTAAAATAGTCCTTACATTTTCATATGAAAACTTAAAATCTTCCCTTTGTTCGGATGATTTTTCGTGTAAAACGGCAATATTCCCGGAGCCTGAAATAAAGCGGGCCCCATCCCTGTCGATACTCCCTGTTGTTATGACATCGGGAAATGATTCAAGGAAATACGCCCAATTCCTGATCAAATGATATTTCCTGTGAAGTTCCCCCCATTCGCGTATGGGAGAAGCGCCGAAATCAAATGTGGTACAGGTCCCTATTCCGCCGTAATCCCCCTTGCTTATCCAAAAAGGAAAAGTCGTCCCGCCGGCAAACATATAATAATTTATGACGGAATTACCGTAAGCCAGCAGGGTTTTGGTAATAGCCTCAACCGCTTCGTATTCAACTTCATATAAAGGTTTACCGAACTGGGCAAACCAGCCGGCTTCAAGTTCCATCATCATAACCGGTTTATCCGGCTGCAGCCTCAGGCTTTCATCCATTTTCCTGTCGAAATCATTGAACTCCCACATCCATATCCACGGGATATTCGGGTAATATGTGTGCGTATTTATGATTTCCGTGCCCAGAATACAGCTTCCCTCGTTGGTGAAAGCGGGAACGTCTATGCCTGTTCCCCTTACGATATCAAGCAGTTTGAGAAGATATTTCCTCGCTGTTTCCTTTGACCCGGTTATTTCCGGCATCTCTTCCAGCAAATGGTCGTATTCATTCTCTATCTGTACCAGCACCACATTGCCGCCCCGGGTAAAAAGATGCGGCTTGGCGACTTCTGCGACCTCTTCATACCATTTTTTTACCAGCGCAAGGTATTCCCTGTCCGCAACCCTCAAACGGATATTTTTCGCTAAAAGCCAATGGGGAAAACCGCCGAAATCCCATTCTGCGCAAATATAAGGCCCGGGTTTTAATATCACATAAAGTCCATACTTTTCGCAGAGTTTAAGAAAATACGGCAGGTCACGGTCCCCTTCCCAGTTTAAAACACCCTCTTTCTCCTCATGAAAATTCCAGGGTATATAGGTGGCTATAAGATTACATCCCGCCTGTTTCACCTTTTTTATCCTGTCTTCCCATAATCCTCTCGGCATACGGAAATAATGGACTTCTCCTCCTATGAGTATCTTCCTCTCCCCGTTAATGATAAGACTGTGTTTATCGTATTTTACTGTATTTTTCATCTTTTTTTCCTATAAATTGTTAACGTTAACATTTTCCCATATCCAAAGCTCTTTGTCAATACCGCCAAGGATGTTTACATGCAAGAATTTTACACAAGAGTCGCGTCTATTTTTTTGACTTTGCCGCTTCTTATGTCAGACGCGAAGGGCCCTTTCACTTCTCCGGATAACAGCTCTTTTTTTCTGCCGTCATAATATTCGAGAAGGTACGATTTTACTCCGGCCTTTTTCGCGCCGAATGTATTTTTTCTCCCGGGATTATGGTATACGACAAGAGTATTCCCGAGAAACTTGAATGCAAAGCAGTTTGCGGGGATATCAATCCACTCGGTTGAACCGTCCGGCAGGCATATTTCCACCTTGCTTGCTCCCTTTGTAAACATATCCGAAGATATTGCAGGTTCAAACTTAAGGCTGAGCTTACCCCCCGACACGCCGAACGGCTTAATACCCGAAGTTATGAAAATCCAGATTGATAAGAACTCCGCGGTTGAACCGGAAAGCCTGGAAACAAACCCCTGTCCGTGTATTCTCCTGTCGGGATGCGCGCTGCTTGCTATGAAAGAGGAGTTCTCGAATATGCTTCTGCCGTAAACCCCTGCGTCCATAAAAGGGACCAGGGCTTTTTTCGATATCCTGTAGAACTCTCCTGTCAACCCCGAGCGCAAAAGTTCCAGCAGGTATTTATATTCCATATGAAGCCATATTGACTCATTTTCAAGCCACCCTCTTGTGAAAATATTTATTCTCCCTATGTCTATTCCCTCTCCGGCAAGGGGCGCATTGACCTTTAACATATCAAGCTTCTTGTCATAAATGCCGCTTTTTACAACCGCGCTGTGAAATCTTTCCGCTTTTCCCGCGTCATTGCACACTCTCAGGTAATGGACCGGACCTTCAAGAAAATCAGGCAGCGCCCTGTGCCTGAATTTCAACGGCCTGATACAGGTCAGCCCGCCGGAATTCTTTTTCGGCTTGCCTTTCTCTTTTAAAATTTCATATTTTTCAACTATGCTTTCGAAGTTTGTTTTTATTACCCCTGTTTTTGGATCTATGGCTTTATTTATGCCTTTATCCACTACCGCAAGAAAATTTTCCAGCGTTTTTTCAAGTTCCCTTACCGGCTTCCTGCGCCGCTTCCCGGAAAACCCCGTCAATGTGGCTTTCCTGTAATTCTCCAGGGCGTTATGTCTTTCATCCCAGAACCTGAAAGAGTTCGCGCTGTGTTTTGACGCGGACTTTTCAAGAGCGGAAAGAAAAACGTCCACTTCCCCGGATAAAAGGATGTCTTTATCCGGCGCTTTCTCAAATGCGTCCAATATGAACACGATTAATCTTTTAAGTTCTATCGTTTCGGCGATGGATGAGCCGAAAAGCCCGGGCAGGCCGTTGAGGGCATCACACCAGTTCGGTTTATCCGATTCCATCTCAATGCCTATGCCGGCGGAATCCAGGGAAGCGAATTTGTTCGCCGCAAGGCATAACAGCTTCTCAATGAGGATAGTTTTATATACGCCGCCGCGGCCAAATCGCTTCCGCATTTCAGTCTTGTTTTCCTTTCTTCTTTCTATCATATCTTTTTTCTGCTTGTTCTCGGCCACGGCATTAAGCTGCCTCGGTTTTGAATTGAAAAGAACATATTTCTCCGCGCGCGGGCGCACGACCAGGTAATTATCGTAATAAACAAAATCTTTTTTTCCGAAAAGCAGTTCTTCCTTCTTTTCGGGGTACACCGCCAGAAAAGCCTCTATAAGGTCGATATTATAATGCCAGTGATCAGACCAGTAACCAACGGCGGGCGAAGCGCAGTCAATTTTTCTGCCGCAGGAAATAATTTTATCCAGTATTTTTTCCTTTTTCCCCGGCCCGGACCGGATCTTATTACGCTCAAGCATATTAAAAAAACCGCCGAGGCTAAACGGCTCTGAAATAAATTCCGCCACTGCGGCCCTGTCACTTTTGTTAAATAACGCCAGAAAATCCTTCCGGTTATAAATACGGAATTTGGAACCTTCTATCTTGAGGGGGTTAAAGCCGTCGGACTGCAGTAAATTGACAAAACAGGAAAGGACATCATCCTTTATGCGCGGGTTAAAGAAGACATCATTACGCCTGTTCTGGTTCACATCCCTGTAGTTTCCCGTCCCCTGAGAAAAATATTCGGGCATAATTACAAAATTATTATATTCTCTCTCCATATCGCCGTGTATTCTCGAATAAATATAATAATTCGTTTTTTCCGGGCCGGCGCCCAGGGTAATCGGGAATCCTCCCCTCAGTAAATTGTCCAGGAATGTCTGGCGGCAGTAATTATCAAATTCAGGGGAAGAAGATTTCGTCAATATCTTATCGGTTATTGATGCAATCAGATCCGCGCTTTCTTTTTGCTTTTTATCAAAATATTTTCTGCCGGAAATCCCGCTGAAAAATGTGTCTATATCTTTCAGTTCATTAACTTTCCCTATAACCGAATAATACAGAACTTCGGCGCCGGGCTTTAATGCGCATGTGAAATACCCAAAGCCGGAAGGGGTCTTGTTTCTCGCCTCGGCCCTGTGAGAAAACTTAAAGGCATCGGAGCTTATGAACTTTTCCGGCTCGATAAAATCCTTAAACTCGCCAAAAACATCTTCCGGATCCGTTATAAACGGAGGAACGCTGATTTTTCCGGAAGCGCCGAGCACAAAACCGCCGTAAAAATTCGCGGCGCGGATTTCCTCTATTTCGGGATTATCTTCGGGGACAACCATGAGTTTATACGCCGGCACACCGTATTTCTTCGAAAACTCAACTCCGCTGAACCATCCTTCGGCAAGCCTGCTCATATTTTTCAAAAGGTAATCGCCCGTGCCATACGGTTCAACAACGGGCATGCCGTCAATACATTGTATATTCCTCGCGCCGGATGATATGTTTTTTATCTTAAGGATCCTTGCGAAAGCAGGTATTTCTTCGTTTGGAATCGCAAAATATTCCACGGTTGTTTCGAAACCGGACGCGCTGTCCGCTTCAAATAACTTCAATTTATCGGAAGTTATATGCATTCTCTGGACAGGCTTCCTTTTCCCTGACTTTTGCCTGAAAGGCTCATGGACACTGCCTCCGGATTTGATAAATGTCCTGAAACCATGAGAAGGGGTCAGCCTGTAAGCCTTATTCGCGGCAACAAATTCGGTTATGGCTCCATTTTTGTCGGTTGTCCCCATACATGCTATCGCCTGGCCGCGGTTCACATAGAAAACCCACATCGGGCGACCCCAAACACCCGCTATGCTCGGAAAGAAACTCGAAAACGGTTTTGTGTTGTTATAATCATTGATAACAAATTCCGCGCCGTTTACTTCATAATTGGAAGATTTCTTCATATCCCCTTCTCCGGTGATTCAAATGAATGCTATGTTAACGTTAACATTTCTGTAATATCATAATGCTCTTTCAGTAATTGTCAACCCTAAATTTAACACCCGCAACCATTATTCCCAGCTGTCATACGGATCGTTTCCGGGCGTTTTGTTTGTCTGGTTTATCTTTTTCAGTTCCGTCGGTTTAATTGTCTCGTTTGTCCTTTCTTCTTCGGGAGTCCTGAGCAAAGGCTCCTCGTTCAGGATAGGATTGGAACCTGTTTCCTGCCGAAGTTCACAGTTGTCCCCGGTGCACACCCCCGGTTGCGGTTCTTCATCACACGGCGAAAATGACGGGAAAAGCAAAAATAAACAAAAACAAAACAAAATTCTCATTTAAAAATCTCCTTTGCCTGAAAATGCCGCGGGGTTAAAGCCCCGAATCCGGTTTTGCATCGTAAATTCTATATGTTTTTTCATATTCTATACATTTATTTTTATGCCGATAGGACAATGGTCGGAACCCGTTACATCACTGAAAATCATTGAATCCTCAACCTGTCCGGATATATTTTCCGAAACAAAATAATAATCTATGCGCCAGCCTATGTTTTTCTTTCTGGCGCTGTATCTGTAACTCCACCATGAATATTTAACTGTATCAGGATAGAGCATCCTGAACGCGTCAACAAATCCACATTCGGTAAGCCTGTCTATCCATGCCCTTTCCACGGGCAGAAAACCTGAATAATTTTCATTCGCTCCGGGGTTCTTTAAATCTATTTCCCTGTGAGCCGTATTAAAATCTCCGCAGATTATGATTTTACGGCCGGATTTTTTCAGTTTCAGACAATAATCCAGGACCGCATCGCAAAAATCAAGTTTATATTTAAGCCTCTCGGCTCTCATCTGGCCGTTGGGAAAATATATATTCAACAAGGTGAATTCAGGAAAATTCAAAACCAGGATTCTTCCCTCGGCATCAAATTCGCCCATTCCTATGCCGGTTTTGACGGATAACGGCCGGATCTTTGTATATACGGCCACGCCGCTGTATCCTTTTTTTTCGGATGAAGCCGCGTAAAATTCATATCCTTCTATACCGGTTATATCTCCCGGCAGCTGGCTTATATCCGCTTTTGTTTCCTGCAGGCATAAAATATCCGGTTTTTCGGATAAAAACCATTTTTTAAACCCTTTACCGGCAACCGCTCTCAGGCCATTCACATTCCATGAGTAAATCCGCATTATTCAATGCCATCCTTAAAGTTTTTCAGATACGGTTCTCTAAAACATTAAAATAATCTTTCATGCTGTCCCCGATCAGGTTAAAACAGAATATTGTGACGGCCAGGGCAACACCCGGAAAAAATGCCATCCAGGGCGCGGTCTCCACATAATTTACGCTTGAGGCAATCATTCCCCCCCAGGTAGGCTCAGGCGGGCTTATACCCAAACCCAGGAAAGAAAGTGAAGCCTCGGATAGAATAAAAACCCCTATCCTGAGGCTGGCTGTTATAAAAATTATCGGGACAATATTGGGAAGAATGTATTTTAACATAATCAATTTTCGCGATAAGCCGAGCACGAGCGCGGAAGTAACATAATCCCGGCCCTTTATGGAAATCACGCTGGAACGTATTATCCTGGCAAAACCCGCCCAGCCGACAATGCACAGCGCTATCAGCACAGTTGATATTCCCGGTTCAAAAACGACCGTTATCGCGATTGCGACAAGCAGGCCCGGCAGGGAAAGCGTAACATCGATTAAAAATGTTATGATGTTATCCGCGGCTCCGCCGAAATAAGCCGCCACCGTCCCGAATAAAATACCGATAACCAGCGCGGAGACAGTCGCGGCAAAACCCACGAAAAGAGATATTCTCGCGCCGTAAATCATACGGCTTAAAATACATCTCCCCTGCGCGTCCGTACCAAACGGATACGCTTTTTGAGGATGTTCTTTCGCTTTTTCCAGGTTTATTTCATAAGGGTCGTGAGGAACAATCCAAGGAGCAAACACAGCCGCTAAAACAATCAGAAAAAGGACTGCCGCGAGAAAAACCGGCAATTTATTATTCCTTAGAAAATATTTTGTTCTTTTATTCATAGGTTATCTTCGGGTTAAAAAACGAATAAGAGATATCGACTATAATATTTGCGCATATAAAAATGAATGAGCCGAACAGCACCGTGCCCATTATCAGCGGATAATCCCTGTTCATAATACCGGACAAGGCAAGATTGCCTACGCCATTCCATCCGAAAATCGTCTCTGTCAGGACCGACCCGTTCAGATAGCTCCCCAGGTCAACCCCTATCAAGGTAACTACCGGTATTAACGCGTTTTTCAGGATATGTTTAAATAAAATCCTGTTTCTGCTCAGCCCTTTTGCTCTGGCCGTTATCACAAAATTTTCTCCCAAAACTTCCATGACGCTTGTTCTTGTTATCCTCGCAATATAAGCCGCCGACCGGGTGCCCAGAGTAAGGGCAGGCAGAATGATATACGTAAAATTACCCATTCCGGAAGAAGGAAGCCACCCCAGCAGATTGGAAAAGATAATAATTAATATAAGACCGAACCAGAAAACGGGCACCGATATTCCCGAAATCGAGAGCAGCACGCAAAACCTGTCCACAGCGCCTCCGGGATATGATGCCGAAAGCAGGCCCAGCAGCAATCCCGTCACCGTTGCGAATAGCATCGCTGTCAGGGCTAGTTTCAGTGTATTCGGAAAACGGCTTATGATTAGTTTCCCGACCGGCTGGCCCGTTACATAAGAATAACCAAGATTACCTTTTAACAACTGCCCTATATAACAGAAAAACTGAGTTGAGACAGGGTTGTCCAACCCATAAGAGCTCCTGACCTGGTTCAATGTGTCCCTGTCCGCCCTTCTTCCTACAAAACTATATACGGGATCTCCGGGAATAAAACGCGTGAGAGCAAAGACAAGCGTAACAATAACCGTCAAAGTCAAAACAGCCAGAATAAGTCTTCTGATAATAAAATTTCTCATATCTTTACACAATATTTAACAATATACAGAAGCAGGACGGCAACTGAAAAATCCGTCAGTGTGTTATTTTTATCCCCGTACCCTTATCGGAATAATACAGAGGGAACATTTTAAAGCCCTTAATCCACGGCTGGACAACACAATAATCTTTTTTGTGCCACAGAAAAATCCACGGTGAATCTTCAACGATTATATCCGTGGCCTTTCTGTACAGGTTTTGCCGGGCTTCAGTGTTGATTTCAGCTCTCGCTTCGGTTATCAACCTGTCAAACTCAGCATTTGAATATCCGGTTCTATTCCCCGCGGAGCCGATATTTCCGGAGTAAAAAGTGGGATAAAGGAAATTTTCCGCATCGGGATAGTCCGCCCACCATGAAAGGATGAATATATCAAACTCAGAATTATTTAAAGCTTCTTTAAAGCCGTTCCAATCTCTTTGCGCTATTTCAATCTTGATCCCCCGCGTTTTCCAGAAGTGCTGGCAAATCTCGGCAATTGACTGCATCTCATCGCTCGTGTTTATCAAAAGTTTAAAAGGCCTGTTAACAGCTTCTTTCCCGGCGGCTTCTGCATAATTATTCTCCATTGCCCAAAGCCCGTCATACAGGAGAACCGGCGGAACCGGGGAATATGCGGGTTCAACCCTGGAATTAAAAACATATTTTATTATCTGTTTTTTATCCACGGCTTTTACAAATATTTTTCTCGCATCGGCATCGTTAAACGGTTCTTTCCGGCAATTAAAACCCACATAATAGGTGTTCAGCCCGGGCTTAGAATAAAATAAATCCTTATAGCCCGTTTTTTCAAGAGCATCCAGCATCGGGATATTCAACCCCATAATATCAAGCTTTCCCTGCCTGAACTCAGATACAGCGGTAAAGTCATTAGGGATTATGCGGTACAGTATTCTTTTTACGCGGGCTTCTCCGCCTGAATATTCAGGATTTTCCTCCAGTACGATTTTTTCGCCTCTTGCCCATTGACCCAGTTTATACGGGCCGCACCCTGTTATCTCTTTACCCTGTATTTTTATTATCGAAGCATTGGGCATAGCGAGAAGGCTTAAGAAAGGGGCAAACGCTTCTTCCAGCTTTATAATTATTGTATTCTCATCCAATACTTCCATACCGCTGATTTCACTGGCCCTGCCGGAGATAAAATCAGCGGCTCCCTTCACTTTTTCAAACATCCACTTTCTTGAAGAAAGAGTCGCGGGCATCAATATTCTTTCAAAAGATTTTTTCACGTCTCCCGCCGAGACGGAAGAACCGTCGCTGAACCTTATGCCTTTTTTCAGATGAAAAATATACTGTCTGCCGTCTTCGGATATTTCCCAGCTCTCAGCGATATCGGGCAGAAGTTTAAGGTTTTCGTCAAAACTGACAAGCGTTGAATGCATTTTGGCAATTATACCGCCTGAGTAAACATCAACCGCAAGCGCCGGATCCAGCGTCGAAGGCTCTTCGGCAAGGCGCAGAAAAAGCGTGCTGAAATCGCTTCTTTTCCGGCCGCAACCCGAAAAAACCAATAAAGCAAACAAAATATAAACTGTACGCCGCATTAATAAACCAACTTGCCGGGTTAAAGTCAGTCCACGGGTCTGAATTACCGCTTTGGTTGCTGCGCGCAAACGATCCCCCCCCCGTTAGACCCTGTATATTCACTATTTTCAACCGTCATAACGCCGTTTACAATAACGGACGAAATGCCTTTCGGGTATCTGTGGGAATATTCAAAACTGGCGGTATCTTCAAGCATAGCTGGATTGAAAAGCACAAGATCGGCTTTCCAGCCGCGTTTTATGAACCCCCTGTCTTTTATCTTTAATTTCCTTGACGGCTGACCGGTCATTTTATACAGGGCGTCTTCAAGCGACAGCTTGTTTTCCCTGACAAATCTTCCGGCGACACGCGGGAATGTGCCATATGCCCTCGGGTGGACTTTCGAGTTCGCAAGTTTTCCGGTATCTTTTCTTGAAGCCGCATCCGAACCGATCATACAATAATCTTTGCCGATAATTTTAAATAGGTTTTCTTCGCTCATATTGAAAAATGCCGCGTAAACTTCAAGTTTCTCTTCAATAAGCAACTCGAACAAAACATCAACTGACTTTTTATTGTTCATCCGCGCTATTTCCGCCACCGACCTGCCTTCCAGCTCTTTATTTCCCGGACTTGAAACAGAAAGAACCTTAACGGTATGCCAGTAGCTGTCATTTTTTTCTCTCTCCAGCCCCCCGGCCAGTTCAGCTCTTATCGAAGGATCTTTAAGCCTTTCAAGTTCTTTTGCATTTCCGCCTTCAAACATCCAGTCCGGCAGCACAATATCAAGGCTTGTATATGAAGCTGTATAAGGATAGCGGTCACAGGTGACATCAAGCCCATCCCTGCGCGCCTGCTCAATCAGATTGCAGGCTTTTTCGAGTTTATCCCAGTTTAATCTGCCTGCTGTCTTTAAATGGGATATCTGAACTTTTATATTTGATTCCCTGCCTATTTTTAAGGCTTCCGCAACAGCTTCAACAAGACTTTCCGACTCATTTCTCATATGAGTGGAGTAGATACCCCCGTATCTGCCCGCGACTCCCGCGCAGGAAATAATCTCATCTACTCCGGTATAAACACCCGGCGGATACATAAGTCCGCTGGAAACACCCAGCGCCCCGTGGTTCATGCCTTCATCCACAAGTTTTTTCATCTCTTCCAGCTCTTCTTTGCCGGAAATCCTGTTTTCATATCCGACCACAGAACCCCTTACATTCCCCAGTCCTATCAATACACCTATATTAACGGCGGGCCTGAGGTTTGAAACAAAACCGAAATAATCCCTGAGAGAATCCCACTCAAGTTTAAGTCCCAGAGAGGACAACCTCTCTTTTATCCTTGCCGCCGCGGCATTTTTGACGGGCCAGGGCCCGGAACCGCAGTTACCGGTTATTTCAGTCGTGACTCCCTGCCTTATTTTGCTGTCGGAGGAAGGATTTGCCAGTACGGTAAATTCCGAATGGGAATGGATGTCGATAAACCCGGGGGAAAGGACATTGCCTTCCGCGTCAATAACCCTTTTTGCCGCTTCTTTTATACCGCCTATATACACTATTTCCGAACCTGTTATACCGACGAACAGGCCCGGCTCAAGGAATACTTCCCCGTCAAAGATTTTTGCGTTTTTTATCAACAAATCGAACATCCGGGCGCTCCGGTTTTTATGGCTTTGATTTTAACAACATTTTTGATATCTTCATGTTAATGAAGAACTGGAAACCTATTATCCCATATATAGTACCTTATTTTACATTTATTTTAATAGGTTCTTTTGCTCATTACTTTCCCGGCTGCGGCTATTTTATTTACATTCCAAAAACCATAATTACCGCATCCTTCGTCCTTTACTGGTTCAAAACATATTCTGAAATCGAATTTGATTTTTCGTTTTTCGCTTTTGCGGCCGGCATACTGGGATTCATATTGTGGATAGCTTTCACCGAATATACGCCTTTCAAAATATTCCATCCGCCCCCGGCGGAATACACCCCTTTCCGGATCAATAAATCTGTTTCTCTGCTGCTTATATTTTTCAGGATAGGAGGCTCTTTTCTTATTGTCCCTGTTTTTGAAGAACTTTTTATGCGTTCATTCATTATCCGCTGGCTGATAAATTCAGATGATTTCAAATCAGTTCCTATGGGGAAATTCACCTGGTTTTCATTCATCGGCAGCATAATCCTTTTTGTTCTGGGCCACCGCCTCTGGGAATGGCCGGGCGCAATTGCCACAGGGATTCTTTTTACACTGCTGCTTTACAGGCGCAGAAAAATTTTTGACTGTATCGTCGCCCATGCAACTACAAATTTATGCCTCGGGATATATGTTCTCTGTACGGGTAAGTTCGGGTACTGGTAAGCGGCGGCTAAAATTCTTTTTCGGCATTTTGCGCGGCAGGTTCATTATCTGCGGACCCGTCAAGCAGTTCAATAACATGTTTCTGGACTTCGCCGACCTTATCCGGGGTTATCCCGGGATCCGTTATTATAAAATTTTCGCCGGATTTTGAATTCTCGTATACAATAAGCTTCCGGCCTGTTTCTTTCTCGATAATATTATCAATAACGATAAAGACCTTCTTCCTTTCAAGCATCAGCCCAAGTATATAACTTACATTTATTTTTGCCGGGTCATTGGAGTGCACTATATTCCTTAGCATATCTTCCGCGGAATTCTTTTTTATAACCTCAGGTTTTTCCCCGGGAGGTTTTATCCTTACAATCCCCTGCCAGTAAATTTTTTTATGTCCCTGATTTTGATCTCCGGATCTGACATCAGACCAGCATTTATCGCATAGATCCTGTCTTGTGCCGGTTTCCTCATCGTCAGAATAGTCAAATGCCGTGTGGCAGACATCACCGGTTACAAATATACAGGAGCAGTTGTCGCACTGCTTGTGCCGTTTTTCAATTTCCCAATTCATTTCTTTTCCTGTTCCGGGTTTTCTTCCTTCTTTTCGGGTTTTTTCATCTCATCGGCATAATTCAGCCTGAGGTTCGTAAGAAGAGATTCAAGCGCTTTCTGTTCATTTTGCGTAAGATTCCCTTTTGTTTTCTCCTCCAGAAGCTCGAGAAGGTCTATAGAAGCCTTTGCCGTTTCCATGTTCTTTTCGATTTTGCCGTTAAACGGATTTGCCGTCTTTCCCATAGCCTGCATGGCAGAATTGCCGAATATGGATATAAACCCGATAAACTGTATTTCCTTCTTCTGTCCCTGATTGGAATCCATTGGATATTCTCCCGTTAAAACTCTATTGCCAGAGGGCTGGTTACAACCGTAATAGGCCCTTTGTTAAAATACCTGTCTATGCACTTTTCTATATCCGCCCTTGTTACCTTCTTTATATTTCCGGGGTATTGCTTGCTGAAATCCAATCCCCTGTCATATCTGAGGTTCAGCACCGTATCCGCCGCCTGTTCTTCATTGGTCTGCAATCCCATTTGATGCATTGTAATACAAATGTTTTTCGCTATTTCCAGTTCATCATCAGTAAACTCTTTGTTTCTGAGCCGGTCAAACTGCACATTCATCTTATCAAGAACCTGTTGGATCTTATCGGGCGAGGTTTCGGCAAAAACCGTAAATGTCCCCGTTTTCAGCTTGGGCATAAACTGGGCATGCACCATATAGACCAGCTTATCGCTTCCCCTCAACGCTTCGTGCAGCCACCCTCCGGGATAATCAATCCCTGAGACCAGGCTGTCAATTACATCAAAACAATAGTAATCCTCTGAATTAAACCCGCAGGCGGGGTATGTTTCTACAATCACCGCGTTGTTTTTTGTGGTCTTTTTCTGGACTATTTTGTAATTTTCAGGAGGAGCAAAACCCGGAATTTCTTTTTCTCTGAATTTATCCGCCCGCCATTCGCCCAGTTCCTCATTAAGTATATTTATCGTCTTTTTAAAATCAATATCCCCGAATACAGCCAGTATACAATTGTCCGGCCTGATGTATTCAGCATAAATATCCCGAAGGTCTGAGCGCACAATATTTTCAACAGAGGTTTTTCCGCCTATCAGCTCCATCCCGTAGGGATGTTCCCCGAAATAGGCCTTTCTTGACAATATTGCCGCTTCCGTGACGGGGTTGTCATTAAGACGCTCGATGGAAGAAAGTATAAGTCTTCTCTGTTTCTCAACTTCAATGCCGTTGAAATTCGCTTTCGAAACAATTTCTTTTAATATGCTGATTCCTTCTTTAACCTCGTCTTTTAACACCGATATTCCTATAATAACATTATTATTGCCCGCCGCGACCGAAACATTGCCTCCTATCCTGTCTATCCTTTCGGCCATCTGAGCCGCGCTGGTTTCCTCTGTCCCTTTATCCATAAGCGACGCCATGAAATTAAATATCCCGGAATTATCCATGTTTTCCTCTACCAGCCCCCCCTTAAAACAGGCTACTATGGCAACTGTCGGAGTCGAAGGGTTGTTTTTCATGATAAGTTTCACCCCGTTATCAAGGCTGAACTCTTTGATATCGGACGCTTCCTCTTTCTCTTTTTGCTCGACAGGGACTGCAGCTTCTTTTTTCGCCACCGAAATTTCAATCAGGTTGTCCTGATTGAAGTACTTCCGCGCCACTCTTTTCAGGTCTTCAGAGGTAACATCAAGGATTCCCTTAAGATAGCGCCTGGTAAAAAAGGGATCCCCCGAAATAAGATATGACGATCCGATATCGGAAGCCTGAGCTTCGATTCCCCTCAGGCGGAAAATATAATTTGTTATAATTATCTTTTTCACTTTTTCAATAACTGATTTTTTAACGCCCTTCTCCTTGACATGTCTTATTTCCTTAAGCACGGCGTGGCGGGAGGGGGATAATTTTTCCTGTTCCAGAACCGAATAAATATAAAAATACCCGGGCGCATAAGAAGGGGTGAAAGACGCGGAACTTATTACGTCAACCAATTCCCTGTTATGCTTTATCTCCTTTTGAAAAATGGAGCTCTCACCCGCCGACAGTATCTCTGCCAGCAGATCCAGGGCATAAAGGTCTTCGTCGTAAATATCAACTGTCTTAAAACTCATAATATAGTGGGCTTTTGCTATATCAAGGTATTTCTCGGCCCGCTTGCCCGTCAGCTGGAGAAATGATTCGGGAAGCGTCCTGTTCATCTCAGGTCCCCTCTCATATTTCAACAGCGAAACTTCCATCCTGGGAAGTATTTTAGACGCCTTTACATTGCCGCAGATAACAAGCACGACATTGTTCGGGACATATCTGCCGCTATAATAATCGAGGATATCTTCTCTCTTTATTTTTTTAAACCGTTCAAGATATCCTATAATGGGAAATGCCGCCGGGTGGTCTCCGTAAGTAAGCTCATCCAGTGTCTTGAACAATATAGATTCGGGCTTGTCGAGAGCCCTCTCGATTTCCTTTATTATTACGCCTTTTTCTCTTTCCACTTCTTCGGGAGACAGCGCCGCTTCAAAAATATTTGTGGTAATCAGGTTAAATGCCTTTTCAAAGTTTTCCGGGCTGGTATTTATGTAATAACAGGTGCTGTCTTTGGATGTATACGCATTGGATGCTCCCCCCAGCTCCCTTAAAATCTCCTGCACCTGGATTTCACTCATTCCGGACGTAGAGCCTCCGCAAACAAGATGTTCGACATAATGCGAAATACCCATCCCGCCGTATTTCCCTTCAAATACGCTTCCGGTCTTGACGTAATACCTTATTGAAACGACCGGGGCGGAATTGTTTTCCAGGACCAGAATCTGAAGCCCGTTATCAAGTTCGCTTGTTACAAGCCTGTTTTTACTGTAAAGGGAATCTATTATATCCCCGGGTGAAAGCTTTCCCCACCACTTGGAATAGTTTATGCAGACCCAGATAACAACCACCGGAATTATCAAAACCACCCAGAACCACTTATTTCTTTTCGACGCCATACTTAAAACACCCCTTTATCATCAGAATTTGAAATCCCCGGCATCCAAAAACTCTTCTATTTTATCATTCCCTGACATTTCAAGCAAATCCCATTGGGACATATTAAACACTATTTCGCCAAAATCTTTAAACGATTTCAATCCCCAGTGTTCGAGCACTTTCCTCGCCATCGGACCGAATTCCCTTTCGGCATAACCTCCCAGCGCTTTGATGAATTCCGACGCCGGCACATCTCCGGCAGAACCTATTTTCTTCCTGGCAAAAGCAAGCGCCATAATAACAAAATTGTAAGCCTCTATGCTATAAGGGTGTTTATCCCCGATATTCTGAGCTAAAATCTCTAGAAAAGCGCTTCTGGATCTCATGTCATTGAAATATAAAGGGAGGACCTGATTTTATCCGCTGTTTTTTCCATTTCACCTTTATCATAGGTTTCATGCGGCCAGCCGAAATTAAGATTGTCCCCTTCAACTCTGGGAATCAGATGAAAATGGACATGGTCAACAACCTGTCCGGCCGCAGGCCTGTTGCACTGATGAACATTTATTCCGTCGCAACACAGTGCTTTGAACATAGCACCCGTTACTTTTTTAACAGTCAGTATAACATCCTTTAAATCTTCTTCGGGTATATCCGTCAATATCTCTCCATGCTTCTTAGGTATAATAAGCACATGTCCTTTGCGCGCGGGCATTATATCCATAAAGGCAAGAGACCTGCCCGAATCATATATATTAACCGAAGGTATTTTGTTGCCGACTATTTTACAGAATACGCATTCCTGCATTTGCGCTCTCCTGTTCAGTTTTTGATACGTTCTTTCCCGGCCAGCCTCCAGTGCCAGGCAAAAAAAGCCGATGCGATTATCAAATACAGCGCCGACCTTACAAGCTTCGTTTTTTCCGTATTCCTCTTTACTCCCAGCAGGCTGTTATAGTCGCCTTTCCTCATGTCCGTTATCTGCTCTTCCGTATAGCTTTTAAGTTTCTTCTCGTTCCACTTTTCAGTATATCCTTTATTGCTCATGTACTGTTTCTGCTCATACTCGGAAACAGCCATTTCCGGATTAATCAATTTGACGGCTCCGAAAAGGACTTCATGCAGGTTCACTATTATAAATAATATTGATATCAGACATACAAGCAAAGCATAAATTTCCAAAACCGTTTTTTTCATAGTCGTATTCCCCCTGCGATTCAATTCATACTGTACATTCTTTCATACCTGTCTTTATCGCCCTTCGAAAAATTTTTTTTCGCCGACAGCTGTATATCGCTGATTCTGCCCTTTCCTTTTTCTATCAAAATCTTCATACCCGCCATTATTTCGGCCGCGCGCTCGCCATGCAGTTTTTTCGATTGGCTGATATCCGCATCGCTCACACCGCTGAACTTCGATATCAGTTTTTCGTTTTCCGAAAGTATTTTTTCATGCTGAAGCAGCGTATAAGCCACCTCGGCAGACCCTTTCAGTATATCAATAAAATCCGCGAATTCGGACTCTTCCGTATCCCTGTTATTGCCGTTCAGGGCCAGACGGGCGTATTTTACCGCATTATTCAGGTGTTCTATAAGATCCCCCAGCTTTTTCATCCGGAAATCCAGGGGTTTGTTTGGAAACGCGGCTCCGGACATCTCCCTGACATGATAAAAATACTTATCTCTCAAGGCAAGATAAACCGCGCGGTTCAATGTATTGCTTTCTTTAGCCATTTCTATTTAATTTTACTCCTAAAGGTAACAACAATAAACAAAAAAACCCCGTTCCTTAAAGGGCGGGGTTTTTTATGATAAAAAGGTATTTCGCGCTACTTTGCTTTCGGTTTCGGCTTTGGTTTTGGTTTTGAAACTTTTTTATCCTTATCTTTTTTATCCGTTCCCGCAACCGGCTGAAAATCTATAAGCTCGACAATAGCAAGAGGAGCTGCGTCACCCCGCCTGTAAGTTGTTTTAATTACTTTTGAATAACCGCCTTTCCTGTTCTCAAAATGTTTCGCTATCTCGGAAAAAAGCTTTTTGACGGCTTTTTTGTTATTGAGTATTGAAACAGCCGTTCTTCTGGCATGAAGCGTCTGTTTTTTAGCGACAGTAATTATTTTGTCGGCCTGTTTTACAAGCTGTTTTGCCTTTACTTCTGTGGTTTTGATTCTCCCGTGATTTATAAGCTGGCACAAAAGATTGGAGAATACCGACTTCCTGTGCGCCGCCTGCATATTCAGCTTATTTGATTTCTTTTTACCGTGCTGCATAATTTCCGCTCCTATACATTTATTTCTGTTCTTCGGGCTCTGTTTCTGTCTTCATGCCGAGAGAAAGGTTGAGCTCTTTAAGAACAGCCTTTATTTCATTAAGTGACTTTTTGCCGAAATTCCGCTGCTTGAGAAGTTCTGTTTCAGTCATTGAGACCAATTCTCCGATACTGTTTATGCTGGCATTCCTCAGGCAGTTGGTAGACCTTACCGATAATTCTATTTCACTGATAGGCATATTCAGTTTTTTCTTATTGCCTTCTTCCTCTTTCTTTTCGGTCTTGTCTTCCTCTTCAAACTCTACATAATTATCATCATAGTTCACAAAGACATCGAGATGCGCCCTGAGAATAGCGGATGACTGTTTTAACGCTTCCTCGGGCAACAGCCGTCCGTCCGTCCAGATTTCAACTATCAGCTTATCGTAGTCGGTCATCTGTCCCACCCTTGTATTCTCCACTGAATATTTAACCTTCTTAACCGGAGAAAATATGGAATCCATCGGAATATATCCTATGGGCTGTCCTTTTTTCTTGTTATTTTCCGCAAGGCGGTATCCCCTGCCGATTTCAACATCCATTTCAACAGCTAATTTGCCGCCTTTCTCAAGTGTGGCAATGTGAAGATCGGAATTCAGCACGGTTACTGTGCCGTCAGTCTTGATATCGCCGGCTTTCACTTCACCTTCCTTTGATACGTTAAGCGACATTTTTTTATGTTCCCGCGAATCGGAAACAAGCAGGATTTTCTTGATGTTCAACAAAATCTGCGCAACGTCTTCTATAACACCTTTCATTGTTGAAAATTCATGCTCGACCCCTTCAATCTTTACAGCGGTAACGGCAATCCCTTCCAGAGAGGACAACAGCACCCTTCTCAGGGAGTTGCCTATGGTATATCCATATCCCCTTTCAAAGGGTTCTGCGATGAATTTCGCATAATAATTAGTCGCAGACTGTTCTTCTTTTTTAAGCCTGTTCGGCATCTCAAATCTTCCCAACTTAACTGACATTTTAGCCTCCGTGAAAATTTATGTAACTTTACTTGGAATAAAGCTCAACAATTAATTGTTCATTTATAGCAACAGGGATTTCTTCCCTTTTTGGCATATGTTTAATCTTAAATTCAAAAGAACCCAGATTCCTCTCTAAATAAGACATATCGGGAAGTTTGTCTTTGTTCTCTTCCGCAAAAGCGGCAAAGGTCGGTTTGCTGCGGCTTTTTTCTTTCAGTTTAACCGTCTGTCCTTCTTTTACCTGGAAAGAAGGAATGTCAACTTTCCTGCCGTCCACAACAAAATGCCCGTGACGGACCATCTGCCTGGCGGCTGCTATGCTGGGGGCAAAGCCCGCCCTGTAAACAAGGTTATCCAATCTTGTTTCAAGCAGCAGAAGAAGGTTATATCCTGTTTTTCCGCTCATCCTGGCCGCCTTCTGGAAATATTTTCTGAATTGTTTTTCCAGAAGTCCGAAGATGAAACGTAATTTCTGTTTTTCAAGCATCATCACCCCATACTCGGATAACTTTCTCTGCCTTTTCATAGATCCGTGCTGGCCCGGAGGTGAATTCCTTTTGTGAACGGGGCATTTTACGGAACCGCACAATGCTTCTCCCACTCTTCTGCATATTTTGTGTTTCGAACCGAGGTACCTTCCCATTAAAATATCTCCTTGCTGATTTTTGCTTCTAACATATATCCCTTTAAACCCTTCTTCTCTTGGGCGGCCTGCATCCGTTATGAGGTATGGGGGTTAAATCCCTTATAAGCGTAATTTCGAACCCGATTGCCTGAAGAGCCCTGATTGCAGATTCCCTGCCTGCTCCGGGTCCCTTAACCCTTACCTCTAATTCTCTCACACCGAAATCCCGGGCTCTCTGCCCCGCCTGCTCGGCGACAACCTGTGCCGCAAAAGCAGTGCTTTTTCTTGACCCCGCAAAACCCACTTTTCCCGCGCTTGCCCAGGAAAGCACTTTCCCGCCCATATCGGTGATGGAGACTATTGTATTATTAAAAGTCGCCTGAATATGCGCAATTCCGGCAGGCACGCTTCTGGTCGCTTTTTTTGGTGCCGCTTTTTTAGAACTTCCTTTGCCTGACATCTTCGCCATAATTGTTTCTCCTTAGAGTTTCAAATATTATTTAAGAGCCGCGGTTTTCTTCTTTCCCGCAATGGTTTTTCTCGGGCCTTTTCTGGTCCTGGCATTTGTTCTTGTTCTCTGCCCTCTCACAGGAAGTCCTTTCCTGTGCCGCAAGCCCCTGTAAGCCCCTACGGCCATGAGTCTTTTTATGTTGGCGGCAACTTCTCTCCGCAAATCACCTTCAACCCTGACGCTCGCCTGGATAATACCCGCTATCCTGCTTACTTCCTCGTCGGAAAGGTCTTTTGCTCTTTTGCTTTCATCTATTCTGGCATCTCTCAATATCTTTGATGCCGTTGCCTTCCCTACACCGTAGATATAAGTAAGGGCGATTACTATTCTTTTTTCTTTGGGAACATCAACTCCTGCAATTCTTGGCACATCTTCCTCCTTCTAAAAAATTTTAACTTCTGTCTCAGCGCTTGGAAACCAAGTATATGAGACAGGACACGCTACCCCTGTCTTTGCCTGTGTTTTGGGTTTGTGCATATTACATGAACAACCCCTTTACGGCGCACAATTTTACATTTTTCACAACGTCTTTTAACTGCCGATCTAACTTTCATATCTCAATCCTCTGTCTTTTTATGCTTATTAAAATGTTATTCTTCAGACAGCGCTGTTATCTTACTTCTGCCGGAAGGTAATCCTTCCCTTAGTAAGGTCGTACGGGGACATCTCAACCTGAACCCTGTCCCCGGGAAGTATCCTTATAAAATGCATCCTCATCTTACCGGAAATATGGGCCAGTATTGCATGCCCGTTTGCAAGCTTTACCCTGAACATCGTATTGGGCAAAACTTCCGATACAACACCGTCAACTTTAATCGATTCCTCTTTTGTCACAACAGCACCTTCTCACCTTGTAAGAATTTCGGGTTTCCCTTCCGTAATAACAATTGTATCCTCAAAATGAGCAGAGGGTTTTCTGTCAATCGTTACTACCGTCCAGTTATCTTTAAGCACTTCAACTTCAAAAGAACCCATATTGACCATCGGCTCAATCGCAAATACCATTCCCTTTTCAAGCCCGGGACCTGTATCAGGTATCCCGAAATTGGGGATTTGAGGGTCTTCATGCATTTTCTGCCCTATACCGTGGCCTACAAAATCCCTCACAACCGTATAGCCGTATTTTTTAACATATTGCTCGACAGAACTGGAAATATCAAAAAGCTTATTTTGCACAACAGCTCTGCTTATTGCAATATCCAGAGATTCTTTTGTAACCCTGACAAGCTTCTCTAATTCCCCGCTGATGTGTCCGACCGGGTACGTGCGGGCGGCGTCGGAATAAAAACTTTCGTAGATAGCCCCGACATCAACACTGACAATATCCCCTTCATTAAGAATTTTCTTCGAAGAAGGTATCCCGTGCACAACTTCTTCATTGACAGAAACGCACAATGTCGCCGGAAATCCTTTATAACCCTTGAAAGCCGGCCTGACGCCGCGTTTCAAAAGGAATTCTTCCGATATCACATCCAGTTCGCCTGTCGTTATCCCCGGTTTTATCCTCTGCCTAAGAATTTCAAAGAGCTCGGCTAATATTTTTCCGCCGTACTTTATCTTTTCAACTTGTTCGGGGGTTTTTATAACTATCATTAAAAACTCGCGTTATTTTTTCCCTAATCTCTGCAGGATCAGGGCATATGTATCATCCCGTGACAAGTCCGCGTTAACTTCCGCCAGAATTTTCCTGGCTTTATAATAATTGATAAGACCTTCCGTCTCTTTCCTGTACACTTCAAGCCTGCGCAGGACCGTTTGTTCCGTATCATCGGACCTCTGGTATAGAATTCCGCCGCATTTATCGCAAATGCCTTCCTTTTTGGGATGCATATTAACTACATGATAAACAGCCCCGCAGCTTTTGCAGATTCTTCTGCCCGTAAGCCTTTTGATGACCACATCTTTCGAAACATTAAGGTAAATGACTTTGTCGATACTCATATTTCTGGAAACAAGCTCTTTGTCGAGCATCCCGGCCTGGGATTCATTTCTGGGAAAACCGTCAAGCAGAAAACCCCGCTCATTTTTAATCCCCTCTACGGCCCCGACCAGCAGCTTCATCACAACCGCGTCAGGCACCAGGCTTCCTTTATCCATATAGCTTTTGGCTTCAAGCCCCGCGGGAGAAGCCTTTTTTAATTCTTCTCTCAGCAAATCGCCGGTGGAAATATGCTTAATCCCGAAATCCACGGTAAGCATTTCCGAATGAGTCCCTTTCCCCGCGCCGGGCGCCCCTAATAAAATTATATTCACAGCTAAATTCTGCCTTTCAATCTTCCTTTTTTCACAAAACCTTCATAATGCCTCATAATCAGATGCGATTCCACCTGTCTCATAGTATCAAGCATTACGCCCACAATAATCAAAAGCCCCGTTCCGCCGAAAAACTGCGATATCCTGAAATCCACATTAAATATTTTACCGATTATCTGGGGCATTATGGCAATCAGCGTTATTGCTAAAGCTCCCACAAAAGTAACTTTAACCATTACATTTTCCAGATATTCGGAAGTCGGTTTTCCGGGCCTTATGCCCGGGACAAAACCTCCGTACTTTTTAAGATCATCCGATATCTGGATAGGATTAAACTGCATCGCTGTCCAGAAAAAGCTAAACGCAATGATAAGCAGCGCATATAAAAATGTATAGAAAGTGCTGCCATATGAAAGCCAGGCGCTTATCCATGTAAAAAATTTAATGTTTGTCATTTGCCCTAACGTCTGGGGAAACATTAAAATACTCGACGCGAAAATTATCGGTATAACTCCCGCCTGGCCCACTCTCAAAGGAAGAAAACTTGCCTGCCCGCCATATACTTTCCTTCCCACAATCCTTTTCGCATATTGTACGGGTATCTTTCTCTGCCCCTGAGAAACAGCGACAACGCCGGCAACGACTCCCACCATCAGGACAACAAGAACAAGCATGGAAATAACGGATAACTGCCCGCTGATAAGCTGGTCTTTAGCCAGGAAAAGAGCCGACGGCAGTCTTGAAAGAATGCCTATAGTAATGATAAGAGATATGCCGTTTCCTATGCCGCGCTCCGTTATTTGTTCCCCTATCCACATCAGGAAAGCCGTTCCTGCGGTCAGCGTTATCATTGTTACAAGCCGGAACCCAAGTCCCGCATTCGTTACTATACCGGGTATCTGCTGGTTATTCAGCGCAATAAGCATACCGCTTATCATAAATCCCTGGAACATCCCGAGCACAACTGTCCCGTACCTCGTATACTGTGTAAGTTTTTTTCTGCCGAGCTCGCCCTCTTTTGCAAGCTTTTCAAGATAAGGCACAGCCGCAATAAGAAGCTGCAGAATGATTGAGGCGCTGATATAGGGCATTATTCCCAGTGCAAAGACTGTGCATTGTGAAAGAGAACCTCCGCTGAACAGATCCATGAGCCCGAAAATGGTTCCCTGCTGTTTTGCAAACCAATCTGCAAGCAGCTTCCCGTTTATTCCCGGAACGGGAACATAAGTCCCCACCCTGCATATTGCAAGGAGCCCAAGCGTAAACAATATCCTTTTTCTCAGCTCGGGTATTTTAAAAATATTTTTAAACGCATCTAACATCGGCTACCTCTGGCTTACATATTCTGAATTATTTTTTAATTATTTCTATTTTCCCTTTTGATTCTTCGATTTTTTTCCCGGCGGAACCGCTGAAAGCATGGGCTTTTATGTTAAGCGATTTTTTTATTTCTCCATCCCCCAGAATCTTAACTCTTGAATTACTCTTTTTAATCAATCCTTTTTCAAGCAATTCAGCGGGAGAAACCGAAGCTCCGTCACTAAATACATCCAACTGCCTCAGGTTAACAACTTCAAAGAATATTTTGAAATTTTTATTATTGAAGCCCCTTTTGGGAATCCTTCTTGTAAGCGGCATCTGCCCGCCTTCGAAACCCGGGCGCACATTCCCGCTTGTCCTCGCCCTTTGTCCTTTATGGCCCCTGCCTGCCGTTCCGCCCGTTCCGGAACCGCTGCCTCTTCCCCTTCTTGCGGGTTTTTTCCTGGCGCCGGGATTATTTTTAAGATTTTGAAGCCCCATCATTCAACTCCTCTTTGTCTTTTCACTTCATTCATATCCCTCAAGGCAGAAAGCGCTTTAAGGGTTGCTTTTACAACGTTAATCGCATTGCTTGAACCTAATGATTTCGTTAATACATCCTTAATGCCCGCAGATTCAATAACAGCCCTCACGGCGTTACCGGCAATAACTCCTGTTCCGGGGGCCGCGGGTTTTAATAACACTTTACCGCCTTTGAATACGCCTATAATCTCGTGGGGTATGGTATCCTTATAAAAAGAAACGGGGTTCATGCTTTTCTTCGCTTTTTCAATTCCTTTTTTTATGGCTTCCGCGACTTCATTGGCTTTCCCCAATCCACAGCCTACCTGCCCGTTCCCATCTCCCACGACAACTAACGCGCTGAAACCGAAACGGCGTCCCCCTTTTACAACTTTTGCCGTCCTGTTTATATAAACGACTTTTTCGTGGAAGGGACTTTCATTTCCCTCTCCAAATCTTCTCCCAGAACCTGCTTTATTCTTTTCAGCCATTTGTTTCCTCCGATTAAAACTTCAGTCCGCCTTCGCGGGCACCTTCACTAAAAGCTTTGACGCGGCCATGATATTTGTATCCGGCCCTGTCGAAAACAACTTTTTCAATTTTCTTCTCTTTTGCCATACCGGCAAGTAATTTCCCCAGTTTTTTGGCAGCCTCTACGCTGCCGCCTTTGCCTCCAAAATTTTTGGATGCGGTCGTTGCTCCGGCTATCGACACGCCTGCCGTATCATCTATGAGCTGGGCCGATATATTCTTAGAGCTTCTGAATATGCAAAGCCTCGGGCAATCCGGAACGCCAATCAGTTTTTTCCTTATTCTTTTATGTCTTCTTTCTTTTTGAGCCGTTTTTTCTTTCATTCTCTATTTCCTTTTTATACTGATAGATATTATTTTACCGTTTTGCCGGCTTTCCTTCTTACGTGCTCATCCTGGTATTTGATGCCTTTGCCCTGGTAAGGCTCCGCAGGTGAAAAATCCCTTATAGTCGCCGCAACATGGCCGACCATATGTTTATCCGGCCCGGAAACAGTAATAAGATTTTTTTCCACCTTCACTTCCACTCCGTCGGGAGCTTTATAATTAATCGGATGCGAAAAACCAAGCTGAAGATTTAAATTCCCGCCCTGGAGGGCTGCCCTGTAGCCGACTCCGCTTATTTCCAGAACTTTTTTATAACCCTGCACCACGCCCTGGATCATATTTGCTATGACAGCCCGGCTAAGTCCGTGCAGAGCCCTGTGCTGTCTTGAATCCGATTTTCTCGTAACCAGCACCTTTTTATCTTCGACCTTTGCTTCAATATCTGCGGGCATATTATGCGTCAAAGAAGCTTTTGCTCCCTTAACTATTACCTGTCTTCCTTTGACTTCAACGCTGACACCGCCCGGAATTTCTATCGGCTTTTTGCCTACCCTCGACATCTGTTTCTCCTTCTTTATTAACCAGTATTAAGCTTTTACCAAATATAACAGAGGACTTCTCCCCCGATGTTTGCTTTTCTCGCTTCCCCGTCCGTCATGATCCCTTTCGAAGTCGAAAGCACCGCGATTCCGATGCCCTGATAAACTTTCGGGATTTTCGCTATACTGCTGTATTTCCTCAAACCCGGCTTGCTTATCCGTTTAAGTCCCACGATAACCGGCTTGTTATCGGATGTATATTTAAGGAAAACACGGATGACTCCCTGTTTTTTATCGTCAAGAACCTTAAACGTTTTTACAAACCCCTGTTCTTTCATCACCCTTGCTACTTCTGCTTTAAGTTTTGAAGCAGGCATATCTACACTTTCTTTCCGCGCTTTACTCGCATTTCTGATGCGGGTCAGCATATCGGCAATAGGATCGCTAAAAGCCATACATTCTCTCCTTATTCTTGCTCAAAAATATTAATGCGTTACCAGCTGGATTTTGTAACACCGGGTATAATACCCTGCCCAGCAAGTTCTCTGAAACAGATTCTGCATATCCCAAATTTGCGCATGTAACCGCGCGGCCTCCCGCAGCGGCTGCAGCGAAAATGTTGCCTGACCTTGAATTTCGGTTTTCTTTTTGCGCTTTCGATTTTACACTTCTTTGCCACAGAAATTCTCCTTCGGTTACTTGCCTTTGCTGAAGGGCATTCCAAACGCCAAAAGCAATTCTTTAGCCTCTTCATCTTTTTTTGCCGTAGTTACGAAAGTTATATCCATTCCCTGCACCCTTGTAACTTTATCGGGATTGACCTCGGGGAATATCAACTGTTCCTGAATCCCGAATGTATAATTGCCTTTGCCGTCAAACGATTCCAGAGGCACCCCCCTGAAGTCTCTCACCCTCGGCAAAGCGATGCTTATAAGTCTGTCCATAAATTCATACATCATGTTTCCCCTGAGCGTAACCTTGCATCCTATGGGTATATCTTTCCTGAGCTTAAAGCCCGCTATGCTCTTTTTGGATTTTGTAAGCAGGGGTTTCTGCCCGGCGATAAGCGCCAGTTCAGCGGCGGCGTCCTGGACCACTTTCTTATCCTTTGTCCCTTCTCCGATTCCCATATTGATTACAATCTTTTCTATTTTGGGCGCCTGGAGGATATTTTTATACCCAAACTTTTCTTTCAAATAAGGTGCTATTTCTTTCTTATACTTTTCTTTTAACCTTGCCATACTTAATCTCCGTTATGCTTTATCGAAAACTTCTCCGCATTTTTTACAGACCCGTGTTTTTGTGCCGTCTTTCCTTATTTCATTTTTAGTTTTGACGCCCTTCTTACAGGACGGGCAATACAACAGCACATTGGAAGCGCTTATAGACCCTTCCTTCTGCACTATTCCGCCCTGCTGGTTGTCTCTCGAGGGCTTGGTGTGTTTTTTCCTGAAATTCAAGCCTTCAACAATTATCCGTCCTCTTCCGCACAAAATTCTCAATACTTTCCCTGTCTTGCCGCTGTTCGCGCCCGACATAATCTGCACAACATCATTTTTCTTAACATGTAATCCAGCCATTTGATTGCTCCTGATATCCATTTTTATAGCACCTCAGGCGCTAACGAAACGATTTTCATATAATTTCTCTCTCTTAATTCCCTGGCGATAGGGCCGAAAATCCTTGTCCCTCTCGGGTTTTTCTGATCATCAATAATCACCGCGGCATTTGAATCAAATCTGAGGACCGAACCGTCATTGCGCTTAACCCCTTTTCTCGTCCTTACAATAACAGCTTTTATAATCTCTCCTTTTTTCACGGCGGCGCCGGGAATGGCTTCCTTGACGGAAGCTACTATCACATCCCCTATGTTTGCGTATCTGCGCTTGGAGCCGCCCAAAACTTTAATGCAACCGATCCTTTTTGCTCCTGTATTATCCGCAACATCTAATATTGAATTCATCTGAATCATAGTTTTTACTCCACAAATTTATTATCAAACAATCATTAATACTTATATATGCACCGGGCCGGATTACTGCCCTTCAATAACTGCTTTTTTTAAAACTTCGGAAACGCGCCATCTTTTCAGCTTGCTGACGGGCGAAGTCTCGATTATCTTTACGGTATCGCCGATTTTCGCCACCTGCTTTTCATCGTGGGCATAATATTTCTTATGTTTCCTGATAACCTTTTCATACTCAGGATGACGAAGGACTCTTGTAACTTTTACAACAACCGTTTTTGCCATTTTATCGCTGATTACCTCGCCAATCCTTGTTTTCCGACGCGGTCTTTCTACGCTTTTTTTCATTAATTAATTCCCCTTACTTTTTCCGGTAATCTCTTCTTTTATGGTAAGCATACGTGCTATATCTTTTCTCAGGTGCTTAATCCTGTCCGGTTTCTCAATCTGGCCGAGCTTCGCCTGAACCCCTAAATTAAAAAGTTCCTGCTTCGATTCGGACAGTTTTTTCTCAATCTCTTCTTCCGTTAACTCTCTTATTTCCTTTGCTTTCATTATCTACCCCGTTAAAATTATTATATTTCTCTTCTTGAAATAAATCTTGTCTTTATAGGCAGTTTGCTGGCAGCCAATCTCATAGCTTCCTGCGCCGTCGCTTCAGGAACGCCATCTATTTCAAAAAGAATTCTGCCGGGACAAACTCGGCATACCCAGCCTTCAACTGCGCCTTTTCCCTTGCCCATTCTCACTTCCGCGGGTTTCTTGGTTATCGGTTTGTCGGGAAATATGCGTATCCACACTTTTCCTTTTCTTTTTACAAACCTTGTGAGAGCAACCCTCGAAGCCTCTATATGAATATTTGAAATCCATGCCCTTTCAAGCGCCTGAACTCCGTATTCTCCGAAATTTATTTCATTCCCGCCTTTGGAGAGGCCTTTCATCTTGCCTTTTTGCATTTTCCTGTGTTTGACCCTTTTAGGCATTAACGGCATTTTTTGCCTCCTTGTTCTTTGCGGAAATTTCTTTCTCTCCCTTGCATATCCAGACTTTCACGCCGATGGTGCCGTATGTCGTATTTGCTTCCGCAAATCCATAATCAATGTCAGACCTTAGCGTATGAAGAGGAATCTTCCCTTCCTTATAACCCTCGGAACGCGCGATTTCATTCCCGCCAAGTCTTCCGGAACAGAGTATCTTTATCCCTTCCGCGCTGTTGTCCATGGCAAGGCTCACGGCTTTCTTCATAGCCCTTTTATGAGATATTCTCTTTTCAATCTGCCCGGCTATGTTTTCCGCAACAAGCTGCGAATTAATTGCGGGGGTTTTCACCTCTTTTATCTCCACCTTGACTTCCTTTTTTGTAATGGCGATAAGCTGTTCTTTCAGTTTATCAATCTCCGCGCCTTTTCTCCCGATGACAAGTCCGGGGCGGGCCGCGTGCAGTGTAACCGTAACAACATTTCCGCTTCTTTCTATATCAATACGGGGAATTCCGGCAAAAGAAAGTTTCCCTTTAATATAGCTCCTTATTCCCAGATCTTCCTTAAGGTATTCTTTAAATTTTTTCTTATCGGCATACCATTTGGATCGCCAGTCTTTTGTAACCATTACCCTGAAACCTATAGGGTTTACTTTTTGTCCCACATTTACCTCCCGGAATTACTTCTTTCGTTTCGACGATATTTTTTTTGCTTTCTTTTTTGTCACATCCCCAGAAGAAGCTGACTCTCCTTTAGAAGCAACTGTAATATATATATGGCTGGTACGTTTGCGAATTCTGGTAGCCCGGCCGTGAGCTCTCGGGATAAATCTTCTTAATATCGGGCCTTCGGTCGCATATGCCTCTTTAACATGAATTTCCGCGCCGGCGGATTTATCTTCCTTTGATTTAAGATTGGCAATTGCCGATTTAAGCGTTTTTTCTATTTCTTTGGCGGCTTTTTTCGCCGAAAAAGAAAGGCTTGCAACGGCTTCTTCGACTTTCTTCCCTCTGATGATGTCGAGTAAAGGCTTTGCCTTCCTGACAGAAACCCTGACGTATTTTGTTATAGCTTTAGCTTCCATTTATAAAAACTCCCTTTTCTTCCCCGGCTATTTCTTTGATTTTTGTCCGGCATCTGCAGCAGGCGCTGCCTCTTTAGCCGCAGGCGCTTGCGGAGTCGCTCCTCCCGCCGCGGGAGCCGCTCCGGCCGCCGCAACAGGCGCCATTCCTTCTTTCAGTTCAGCAGTACCTTTTTCACCGCCGTGCTTTTTAAACGTTCTCGTCGGAGCAAACTCCCCGAGTTTATGCCCGACCATGTTCTCCGTAATAAAAACCGGCAGGAATTTTTTGCCGTTGTGCACGGAAAATGTAATTCCTACAAAATCAGGCGCGATTACCGATCTTCTTGACCAGGTTTTTATCGGCTTCCTGTCTCCTGTTCTCTTAGCCTTTACAACCTTATCCATTAATTTCTGCTCGATATAAGGTCCTTTTTTAAGTGATCTAGCCATTTATCCAATCTCCATTTTTACTTCTTTTTCCTGGGTTTTATAATATACCAGGAATCTTTTCTTTTAGAACGTGTTTTATATCCTTTTGTCGGCATTCCCCACGGGCTTACCGGATGAGGATTGCCCTGCGGCGCTTTACCTTCTCCTCCGCCGTGCGGATGGTCGACAGGGTTCATAGCAACGCCTCTTACGGTAGGACGAATCCCAAGCCATCTGGAACGCCCGGCTTTTCCAACCGTTAAATTCGAATGCTCAAGATTCGAGAGCTGGCCGATAGTCGCCCTGCAACCGAGAGGTATCAGCCTGACTTCGCCCGAAGGAAGCTTTATATGCGCGAATCCGCTTTCCTTCGCCATCAGTTCGGCGCTTCCGCCGGCGCTCCTGACCAGTTTGCCCCCGCAATGCTCTTTAAGTTCGATATTATGAATATTCATTCCCAGCGGGATATCTTTTAACGGCAGGCAATTGCCGATTTGAATTTCAGCATTGGAGCCGGACATCACCTCATCATTAACTTTTAAGCCGTTCGGGGCGACAATATACCTTTTTTCCCCGTCCTTATAAACGACCAACGCGATCCTCGTGGATCTGTTCGGGTCATATTCAATGGAAGCGACCCTGGCTGGAACCCCGTCCTTATCTCTTTTAAAGTCTATGAAACGGTACATCCTTTTGTGTCCGCCGCCGTGATGCCGCACTGAAATAGAGCCCGCGTTGTTTCTGCCGCCGGTTTTCTTTATTGCCGAAAGAAGATTTCTTTCCGGTTTATTCCTCGTTATATCCTCAGAAGAGGAAACCGTCATGAATCTTGTTCCGGGCGTAATCGGTTTAAATTTCTTTATAGCCATTTCTTTATCACCTCATCAATCTTTATACAAATTCGATTTTGTCGCCTTCCTTAAGAGTAACAATCGCTTTTACCCAATCGGATGTAAGACCTTGTTTATACCTGACCCTTTTTTTCTTGCCGTGCACTTTCATTTTGTTTACATCTGTAACTTTAACTTTAAACATTTTCTCAACTGCCTGCCTGATTTCAAGTTTATTTGCAGTTTTATCGACTCTAAAATAATATTTTCCCTTTTCTGCCTGGGCGGAACCTTTTTCTGTGATTACAGGACTCTTTATGATTTTATATAAATCTCTCATTTCAACCCTCTTTTAAATCAATTAAACTTTTCTTCTATTTCTTTAACAGCATCTTTATCGATAATAAGTTTCTTATAATATAGAACATCATATGTATTAAGACTGTTCGCGACAACCGCTGTCACTTTCGGCATATTTCTCACAGCCATTTTGAACTCATTGTTCAGCTCTTTCAAAACTATCAGGGCATTCTCCCCCGCATTGATATTATCCAGAAAAACCTTTATTTCTTTGGTTTTAGGAGCAGGGATGCTGATTTTGTCGACTATTATAACCCCGCCTGTTTTAAATCTTTCCGCAATAGCCGATTTCAGGGCTTTCTGCTGTTCTTTTTTATTAAGCCTCAAAAAATAATCTCTCGGCCTGGGCCCAAACGCGACTCCGCCTCCCACTCTTGTAGGAGAGCCCGCGGTTCCGGCTCTCGCTCTTCCCGTCCCTTTCTGCTTGTATAACTTGATGCCTGAACGGTTTACTTCCGCGCGGGTTTTGGTGCACGCATTGCCGCTTCTTCTCCCGGCAAGCTGTTTTACCACCGCATCGTGAACGAGCTGGCCCGCATATTTGAAGCCCTCGATTTTTTCAGGAATGCTGAAATCACCCACTTTTTTACCTTTAACACTCAAAACATCTATTTTTCCCATTTAAAAAACCTCGCCTGTAAAATTAATTGCTTACTGCTTTTTCTTAATCTTCACCGATTTTCTAATCCTGACAAGGCCGTTATCCCATCCCGGGACCGCGCCTTTCACAAGCATAATATTCTGTTCGGGCCTGATATCAACAACTTCCAGGTTTAACATGGTAACTCTGGTGTTACCCATCTGCCCGGCAAGTTTTCTACCCTTGTAAACTCTTGAAGGTGTCGCGTGTGCGCCTATGGAACCCGGGCCTCTCTTGCTTTCATGCGTTCCATGAGAACCTTTGTGCCCGTGAAAATGATGCCTTTTCATTACCCCGGCAAAACCTTTTCCGATGGAAGTGCCGGTAAGGTCAACGTGATCGCCTTTCTTGAATATATCCACTTTTATTTCCTGCCCGACTTTAAAACTCTTTTCTTCCCCGTCCTGAAGCCTGCATTCGCCCAAAAATTTCCTGAACTCCAGGCTGGATTTCTTGAAATGCCCGCGCAGCGGTTTGGTCACATGTTTTTCTTTCACGCCGCCAAATCCAATCTGGATGGCCGAATACTTATCTTTATCAGACGTTTTAACCTGCACAACCACACAAGGCCCCACCTCCAGAACCGTAACGGGCAGAATATCGCCCTTGGGTGAAAAAACCTGTGTCATTCCGATTTTCTTGCCAAACAATGAAATACCCATTGTAATATCTCCAACTTTTTACTTATTTATTCCGGCGCTTTCTCAGCTTTTGATATTAATATCCACGCCGGCGGGAAGATTAAGCTTTTTAAGCTCATCCACCGTCTTGGCGCTCGGGTTAACGATATCAAGAAGCCTCTGGTGCGTCCTTGTCTCAAACTGTTCCCGCGATTTTTTGTCAATATGCGGAGAACGAAGCACTGTATATTTTTCAATCCTGGTGGGCAAAGGAATAGGGCCCGAAACAGAAGCTCCCGTCCTTTTCGCCACTTCAACTATTTCCTGAGCAGATTGATCAAGGACCTTATGATCGTATGCCTTTAACTTAATTCTGATTCTTTGTCCTTCCACGTTAAGTTTTCTCCCTTATTCGATAATCTCGGTTACTCTGCCGGCTCCTACTGTTCTTCCGCCTTCTCTTATAGCGAATCTCAGTGTCTTCTCCATCGCTATCGGGCATATTAAATCTATCTGCATCTGTACGTTGTCTCCGGGCATGCACATCTCCGCCTTATTCCCGTCTTTGCCTATCAGTTCGTTTACTATCCCCGTCACATCTGTCGTGCGGAAGTAGAACTGGGGCCTGTACCCGGCGAAGAACGGCGTGTGCCTGCCGCCTTCATCCTTTGTAAGAACATATACTTCAGCCTTGAACTTCCTGTGCGGCGTGATCGATCCCGGTTTTGCAAGTACCTGTCCTCTTTCCAGATGTTCCTTGTCAACTCCTCTTAACAGCAACCCTACGTTGTCTCCCGCCTGACCCTGGTCAAGTTCTTTGCGGAACATCTCAACCCCGGTCACAACTGTCTTCATCGTAGGTTTTATCCCGACTATTTCTATCTCGTCGCTTACTTTTACTATGCCTCTCTCAACCCTGCCTGTACCCACTGTACCTCTGCCGGTTATCGAAAATACGTCTTCTATCGGCATCAGGAACGGTTTCTCGATCTCTCTCTGCGGTTCGGGTATGTAATCGTCAAGCGCTTTTACAAGATCCAGTATAGGTTTCGCATCAGGGCTGTCGGCATTAGGCGATGCTATCGCTTTTGTCGCGCTCCCCCTTATTACAGGTATCTTATCTCCCGGAAACTCGTATTTGTTCAGAAGTTCTCTTACTTCAAGTTCTACCAGGTCAAGCAGCTCAGGGTCGTCTACCATGTCGCATTTGTTCATAAACACTACTATATAAGGTACGCCTACCTGTCTCGCAAGCAGGATATGTTCTCTGGTCTGCGGCATGGGCCCGTCTACCGCGCTCACTACCAGTATCGCCCCGTCCATCTGGGCCGCTCCCGTTATCATGTTCTTTACGTAATCCGCGTGCCCGGGACAGTCAACATGGGCATAGTGCCGTTTCTCAGATGAATATTCAACATGCGATGTCGATATCGTAAGGATCTTTGTCGCGTCTCTTCTTCCCTGCGACTCCGATGCCTTCGCTATCTCGTCATAGCTTATGAATTTGCTCAACCCTTTCTGTTCAAGTACCTTCGTCAATGCCGCTGTCAACGTAGTCTTGCCATGGTCTACATGCCCTATCGTACCTACGTTTACGTGCGGTTTCGTCCTCTCAAATTTCTCTTTTGCCATATTAAATCCTCCTACTCAAGAATTTTCTCTGCTATATTTTTGGGCACCTTTTCAAAATGTGACGGTTCCATTGAATAACTTGCCCTTCCCCTCGTAATAGATCTTATCACCGTTGCGTATCCGAACATTTCAGCAAGAGGCACATCGGCCAGAATAATCTTGGCATTGCCTTTTGTTTCCATTTCTTTGACCTTGCCTCTCCTGGAATTTAAATCTCCTATAACATCTCCCATGAATTCTTCGGGAGTTGTAACCTCAACTTTCATCACCGGCTCAAGCAGAACCGGATCTGCTTTTCTCATAGCTTCTTTAAATGCGATCGAACCTGCCATCTTAAATGCCAACTCCGAAGAATCAACTTCATGAAAAGAGCCGTCAATAAGAGATATTTTAACATCTACAACCGGATACCCGCCGAGCACACCTGTCAAAGCCGCTTCTTTTATCCCTGAATGAACCGCAGGAATATATTCTCTGGGTATTGTTCCGCCTACAATCTTATCCTCGAACTCAATCCCTTTGCCCTGCTGGACAGGCTCAATGGTTATTACAGCATGTCCGTATTGTCCCCTTCCTCCGGACTGCCTTATGAACTTACCCTCTGCCTCCCGCGGCACCTGAATTGTCTCTCTGTACGCAACCTGGGGTTTTCCTACGCTTGCATCAACTTTGAATTCCCTGAGCATCCTGTCTTTAATAATGTCAAGATGAAGCTCTCCCATCCCCGAAATTATGGTTTGCCCTGTATCAGGGTCCGATTTAACCTTGAAAGTCGGGTCTTCTTCCTGAAGCCGCTGCAAAGCTATCTGAAGCTTATCCCTGTCAGCTTTTGTTTTAGGTTCTATCGCCATGGAAATAACCGGTTCGGGAAACACCATGGATTCAAGTATTATCGGATGATCTTCATCCGAGAGAGTATCCCCTGTACCCGTTTCCCTGAGCCCGACACCCGCGGCAATATCCCCCGCAACTACTTCATCTATATCTTCCCTGTCATTTGCATGCATATGGAGCAGCCTTCCGACTCTCTCTCTTTTCCCGTTCGAAGAATTGTAAATATAAGACCCTTTCTTAAACGAACCGGAGTAAACTCTGAAATATGTAAGTTTGCCGACATAAGGGTCGCTCACAACCTTAAACGCCAAAGCTGAGAACGGTTCATTTTTATCGGGTTTTCTTGTTTCTTCCTGCCCGGCGTCAGGATTATCGCCTTTTACAGGCAGCACATCCAGCGGGGAAGGAAGATAATCAACAATCGCGTCAATAAGCCTTTGAACCCCTTTATTTTTAAAAGAGGCTCCGCAAAGGACAGGAACTACAAGGTTGTCCAGAGTAGCTTTTCTCAGGACATCTTTTACTTCCTTCTCTTCAATCGGCTTTCCTTCCACATATTTTTCAAGGATCATATCATCTTCATCGGCAAGCGCTTCGAAAAGCTTTTCGCGGTATTCTTCCGCCTGCTGCCTGTATTCCTCCGGTATTTCTTCGATTTCCACCGTGGCCCCTTTGTCGTCTCCCTTATTTACAATCATCTTCATAATCACTAAATCGATTATACCTCTGAATTGGTCCTCTGCTCCGACAGGAAGTTGAATGGGCACGGCGTTAGCTCCAAGCCTTTCTCTCATTCGCGCAACAGCGGTGAAAAAATCAGCTCCTGTCCTGTCCATCTTGTTGATAAAGGCTATTCTCGGTATATTATATTTATTTGCCTGGCGCCATACTGTTTCCGACTGGGGCTCAACACCGCCCACGGCGCAAAAGACAGCTACCGCGCCATCTAAAACTCTCAAAGATCTTTCAACTTCAACGGTAAAATCAACATGCCCGGGAGTATCAATAATATTAATTTGATGTTCCTTCCAATAAGTCGTGGTCGCAGCTGATGTTATCGTTATTCCTCTTTCCTGCTCCTGCTCCATCCAATCCATAGTGGCGGTTCCTTCATGGACTTCACCGAGTTTATAGGTTTTACCGGTATAAAACAGTATCCTTTCGGTCGTAGTGGTTTTCCCGGCATCTATGTGAGCCATGATACCAATATTCCTTAATTTTTCTAACGATACTTTCTTTGCCACTATTTAAACTCCCGAAAATTCTATATTTTGTCTTTTCATATTTAAATTGCACAAAAATATTCAACCTGGTTTCGAATTTTTATACTCGAATTCCGAATTTTTCCGCGCCTACCACTTGTAATGCGCAAATGCTTTATTGGCTTCAGCCATTTTGTGCGTATCTTCTTTCTTTTTAACGGCAGAACCCGCATTATTAAACGCGTCAAGAAGCTCGCCGGCCAACCTCTGCGCTATAGGCCCGCCTTTTTTAGTTCTGGCAAAGCCGACAATCCATCTGAACGCAAGCGCCGTCCTTCTGTCCGGGCTGACATCAACGGGAACCTGATAAGTCGCTCCGCCGACTCTTCTCGAACGGACTTCAAGAACAGGCTTAACATTATCTATAGCTTTTTTTAAAGCCTCAAGAGAATCTTTCGAGCCTGATTTCTCTTTCAGGATTTCCATAGCGTTATATACAGCCGATTCGGCTATGCTCTTTTTTCCCTGCAGCATAAGACAGTTTATAAAACGGCCTACCAGCTCGCTGCCAAATTTTTCATCTCTTGCTTTTATTCTTTTTGTGGCCCTGCGCCTTCTTGCCATTGTTTACCTCTCTGTTTTTCCTGTTATCTTTTTACTTCCCGCATCCTTCGTCCTGCGTCCCGGCAAAGCGGACGTCTTTCGTAATTATTTAGGCATCTTCGCGCCGTATTTTGACCGCGACTGCTTTCTCCCCTCAACCCCGAGAGTATCAAGCGTGCCTCTCACTATATGATATCTGACACCGGGAAGATCTTTTACTCTTCCCCCTCTTATAAGCACAATCGAATGTTCCTGCAGGTTGTGTCCGACGCCCGGGATATAAGCGGTAACTTCCATACCGTTTGTCAGCCTTACCCTGGCAATCTTCCTCAACGCAGAGTTAGGTTTTTTAGGCGTCTGTGTTTTTACCTGAAGACAGACACCTCTTTTAAAAGGACAGCCGTTAAGAGCGGGCGTCTTTTTCTTTTTCACAACTTTGCTTCTTTTTTTCCTTATCAACTGATTAATCGTCGGCATCTATCTCTCCCTTACTTTTCTTCCAAGCTGCTTTCACTCAATTCTGCTTCGCCTTCTTCAACTATTTTCCCCACTTCTACCGACGCGAACGTTTTAAACCCTGTCCCCGCAGGTATGAGATGCCCCATAATAACATTTTCTTTAAAGCCTCTCAGTTCATCCTGTTTCCCGCTCGCCGCGGCATCTGTAAGAACCCTCGTTGTCTCCTGGAAAGAGGCCGCTGAAATAAAACTCTCCGTTCCCAGAGAAGCTTTGGTTATTCCGAGCAGAAGAGGTGAAGCTGAAGCAGGGCGCATCTTTCTGCTTTTAACTTCGGCATTGATTTCCTCGAATTTAATCTTATCCACCTGTTCTCCTATAAGGAGTTCGGTATCACCCGGATCCGTAATCTTGATTTTCTTCAGCATCTGCCTTACTATAACCTCAATATGTTTATTATTAATCTCAACTCCCTGTAGCCTGTAAACTTCCTGCACCTGGTTCACAAGATATTCCTGCAGTTCTTTTGTCCCGCATACCTGAAGTATTTCCTGGGGTATAACAGGCCCGTCAGTCAACTGCTCGCCTTTTTTGATCCTGTCTCCTTTATATACCATGAGATGTTTCCCGAGAGGGACAAGATGTTCTTCCGTATTTCCCGTGACCTCGTCTTTTATAATGACTTTTCTTCTTCCCTTTACCGTGCCGGCAAGTTCGACAATACCGTCAATCTTCGCGATATCGGCGGAATCTTTGGGCCTTCTGGCTTCAAATAATTCGGCAACCCTGGGAAGACCTCCCGTAATATCTTTGGTCTTGGCAAATTTTCTGGGCGTTTTCGCAAGAAGCGCGCCTTCCACGACTTTCTGGTTGTTCTTTACGACTATATGCGCGCCGGCGGGAATTGAATAATAACCCTTTACTTCATCGCCGCCCGCGCCCCTGATAAGTATCTGCGGATGCAGTTCTTCCCTGTGCTCGATAATAACCGTGCCTGTCAGGCCTGTCGATTCATCCAGCTCTTTTTTCATGGTCTGGCCTTCTATGATATCGACAAATTCAACTGTCCCGGCAAACTCCGTGATAATCGGCGCGCTGTAAGGGTCCCACTGGATGAATTTTTCGCCTTTTTTGACTTTTCCGCCTTCGGGAATGCTTATAACGGATCCAAACTCTACTGTATGTTTATCAAGTTCCCTTCCTTCTTCATTGTGTATTCCTACTGTCCCGTTTTTGCTGAGCGCAATCAAATTCCCGTCGGCCAACTTGACTGTTTTCACATCAGTGTACCTGACTATACCGTTGAACTTTGACACTATTTCGGGCTTTTTGAACACCTGGCTTGCCGTGCCTCCGATATGGAAAGTCCTCATAGTCAACTGTGTTCCCGGTTCCCCGATTGACTGGGCCGCAATGATGCCGACTGATTCGCCCAATTTGACATTTTTCTGGTTTGCAAGGTTTCTGCCGTAACATTTTACGCAAATACCTTCACGCGTTTCGCAGGTAAGAACCGAGCGGATATTAACCTGCTGTATCCCAACCCGTATAATTTCTTCGGCTTTTTCATTTGTTACTTCCTCGCCGGCTTTAACTATAACGCGTTTTGAATTCCCCGGATCCAAAATATCTTCATTGGCAAAACGTCCGCTTATCTGTTCTTTCAGCGAAACAATTTCATCTTCGCCTTCATAAATAGCCTTGACCGCTATCCCGTTCAGCGTGCCGCAATCATCTTCGGTTACTATTACATCCTGCGCAACGTCAACAAGCCTTCTCGTCAGATAGCCGGAATCCGCCGTTTTGAGAGCTGTATCGGCAAGGCCCTTTCTCGCCCCGTGAGTAGAAATAAAGTACTCAAGAACGGAAAGCCCTTCCCTGAAATTGGAAATAATCGGTTCTTCGATGATTTCTCCGGACGGCTTGGCCATAAGTCCTCTCATCCCCGCAAGCTGTCTTATCTGCTGTCTGGAACCTCTTGCTCCGGAATCCACCATAATATAAATAGGGTTAAGTTCTTCTTTCCCCTCATTTTCTTTCATTCCCCTGTACATATCTTCGGATATCTGGTCGGTTACATGGGTCCATATGTCAACAATCTTGTTATATCTTTCTCCGTCTGTAATGCTTCCGTTTTTACGCTGTTTCTCAACGGCTTTCACTTCAGCATGGGCATCTTCTATTATTTTTTTCTTGGATTCAGGGACCTTCATATCCACCATTCCGATGGATATCCCCGCTTTCGTGGCAATCGAGAAACCGAGGTCTTTAAGCCTGTCAAGCGTCTCGACTGTTTTCTGGTGGCCGGCGATTTTATAGCATTCGTCAATGATTTTGCTTATCTTTTTCTTGTCTATAACCTGATTGACATATCCAAGTTCGTCGGGAAGAATGTCGTTGAATAAAACTCTTCCGACGGTCGTATCTCTGAGTTCGCCCCTGATAAATATCTTTATGCTTGTGTGTATATTGATCATACCCAGGTCAAACGCCATCATAACTTCTTCGACAGAACTCATCAGATGCTGTTTTCTGTCTTCTTTTCTGAAAGGGTCGCAGGTAATATAATAAAGTCCGAGTGTGATATCCTGAGTCGGTGTCGCTATCGGTTTCCCGCTCGAAGGCGAGAAAATATTGTTGGGCGCAAGCATCAGGACACGGGTTTCAAGCTGGGCTTCGGTCGAAAGAGGCACGTGAACAGCCATCTGGTCTCCGTCGAAGTCGGCATTAAACGCGGTACATACCAGCGGGTGAATCCTAATCGCTTTTCCTTCTATCAGTATGGGCTCGAAAGCCTGAATGCCAAGCCTGTGAAGAGTAGGCGCCCTGTTCAAAAGGATAGGATGGTCTTTTGTAACGTCTTCAAGTATATCCCACACCTCCGGCGCTTCTCTCTCTATCATCTTTTTCCCGCTCTTGATGGTGTGGATATGCCCCATCTCCTTCAGCCTCTTGATGATAAAGGGTTCGAAAAGTTCAAGGGCCATCTTTTTAGGCAAACCGCACTGATGGAGTTTAAGTTCCGGCCCGACGACAATAACTGAACGGCCGGAATAATCCACTCTTTTACCGAGAAGATTCTGTCTGAACCTGCCCTGTTTTCCTTTAAGCATATCGCTCAGCGATTTTAACGGCCTGTTTCCCGCGCCTACAACAGGACGGCCGTGACGGCCGTTATCGAAGAGGGCGTCAACTGCTTCCTGAAGCATTCTTTTTTCGTTGCGCACGATTACTTCGGGAGTTTTCATCTCAAGAATATTTTTAAGCCTGTTGTTACGGTTAATCACCCTCCTGTACAGGTCATTAAGGTCGGAAGTGGCAAACCTTCCCCCGTCGAGAGGGACAAGAGGCCTTAAATCTGGCGGCAGAACAGGGATAACATCGAGCACCATCCATTCCGGTCTTATCGACGCTTTTCTGAAACCTTCTATAACTTTCAATCTCTTCGAATATTTTTTCTGGGCCTGCTTGGATTTTGACTTATGCATTTTTTCGTGCAAATCGTCCGCAAGCGCATCCAGGTTTTCTGTCCTTAAAAGCTCTTTTATGGCTTCGGCTCCCATTTTAGCCACAAAATTCCTGCCGTACTTATCAAGCGCTTCTCTGTATGCTTCATCGCTTAAAAGCTGTTTTTTCTCAAGCGGGGTGTCTCCGGCATCCAGGACTATATAGTCTTCATAATATAAAACCCTTTCGAGCGTCCTTGTTGAGAGCCCGAGAACGTTTCCTATGCGGCTCGGCATCGTCTTGAAAAACCAGATGTGAGATACGGGCACCGCAAGTTCTATATGTCCTATTCTTTCACGCCTTACTTTGGAAAGAGTTACCTCTACTCCGCAGCGGTCGCAGATAATCCCTTTGTGTTTTATTCTCTTGTATTTTCCGCAGTTACATTCCCAGTCGCGCGTCGGCCCGAATATTCTTTCACAGAATAATCCGCCGCGCTCAGGTTTAAAAGTCCTGTAATTAATGGTCTCGGGGTTTTTAACTTCTCCCTTAGACCACGACCTGATGACTTCAGGCGAAGCAACTTTTATCTGAACCTTGTCAAAGGGTGTTTTTACTTCAAACCCCAATAAACTTTTCGCAGTTTCAACTGTCAAAGTCTCCTCCTCTTCCCTATTTATCCATCTCGGTTTTAAGGGAAATGTCCAGACACAATGCCTGCATTTCTTTTATTAAAACATTAAACGATTCGGGCGTTCCCGCCTCTAATCTGTTATTACCTTTGACTATCGATTCATATATCTTTGTTCTTCCCGTCACATCATCGCTCTTCACCGTCAGAAGTTCCTGGAGAGTATAAGCGGCGCCGTATGCCTCAAGCGCCCACACTTCCATTTCCCCGAACCTCTGGCCTCCGAACTGCGCTTTTCCTCCAAGAGGCTGCTGTGTGACAAGAGAGTAAGGGCCTACTGACCTTGCATGTATCTTATCCGCCACGAGATGCGCCAGCTTCATCATATAAATACATCCGACAACTACCTGCTGTTCGAATTTTTCGCCTGTCCTGCCGTCAATCAACGTGACCTTGCCGCTTTCCGGCAATTTGGCTTCTTTCATAACCCTGCGTATCTCTTCTTCCTTGGCGCCGTCGAAAACAGGAGTCAGAACTTTAATTCCCAGGATTGAAGCGGCCCACCCAAGATGTGTTTCAAGAACCTGCCCTACATTCATTCTCGAAGGAACGCCGAGGGGGTTCAGGACTATTTCAACGGGAGTTCCGTCTTCAAGAAACGGCATATCTTCTTCAGGAAGAATTTTCGCGATAACACCTTTGTTCCCGTGCCTTCCGGCCATTTTATCCCCGACCTGAAGTTTCCTTTTGCTGGCGACATATACTTTAACCTGTTTTATAACCCCCGGTTCAAGTTCATCGCCTTTCTTGATATGTTCCAGCTCTTTTTCTTCTTCCGTAATTATTTCCTCTGTAATATGGTCGTATTTGGCAAAAATCGTTTTTATTTTAATCCTGATATCCGGGTCTTCTTCAGTTATATCCATACCCGAATATCTCAGGTTTTCAAGTTTGCTGACCTGATTTTTTGTTATCTTCTGGCCGGCCTGGATTATAACCTCTCCCGTATTGATATCAACAATGTCCGATTTTATCGATTTACCCAGCAGCAGGTTTTTCAATGCTTCCTGTTTCTCTGTTTCGGCTTTTTCAAGCCTTTCCTCTTTCCTCTGCTGAATTTCCCTTGTTCTCCTGCGCTCTTCTTTTTTCTCGGCTTCATTCTTCGCTTTTTCTTTGCGCGAGAACATCTTCACATCCATCACAATACCTTCCGTTCCCGAAGGAACACGTAACGATGTATCTCTTACATCGGCCGCTTTTTCACCGAAAATAGCCCTTAAAAGTTTTTCTTCCGGAAGAAGTTCGGTCTCGCTCTTGGGAGTAATTTTTCCGACAAGTATATCCCCGGGCTTAACCTCCGCTCCGAGCCTGATTATACCGTCTTCGCCGAGATTTTTAAGCGCTTCCTCTCCGACATTCGGTATATCCCTGGTGATTTCTTCTTTGCCTATTTTGGTTTCTCTGGCGCTTGCTTCGAACTCTTCAATATGGATGGATGTATAAATATCTTCTTTTACAATCTTTTCGCTTATCAGTATCGCGTCTTCGAAATTATATCCGCCCCACGGCATAAAAGCGCAAAGCACATTCCTTCCGAGCGCGATTTCCCCGTCTCTTGTGGAGGGACCGTCGGCAATAACATCGCCTTTTTTGATTTTTTCGCCTTTCCTGACTATAGGCCTCTGATTAAAACAAGTCCCGGCATTGGAACGCAGGTATTTTTTCAGCCTGTAGACCTTGCTGCCGACATGCACTTCATTCGCGTCCACATAAGTAACCGTTCCGTCTTCTGCCGCTATGACCATCACTCCCGAATCCCTCGCTGCCTTGGATTCAAGCCCGGTCGCGACAAAAGGCTGAACTGTGCTTAAAAGCGGCACGGACTGCCTCTGCATATTCGACCCCATCAAAGCCCTGTTGGCGTCATCGTGTTCAAGGAACGGGATAAGACCCGCCGCGACACTCACGAGCTGTTTGGGGGAAACGTCCATATAATTTACTCTTTCGGCTTCTATCGTACGGAATTCACCTCTGCATCTGGACAGCACTTCGCTGTTAACGAATTTACCTTTTGCGTCAATAGCCGCATTGGCCTGCGCTATAATATAATCAGCTTCCTCGTCAGCCGTAAGATAATCTATTTTTTCGGTTACTTTCCCGTTCTCAACTTTCCTGTAAGGAGTTTCAACGAATCCGTATTCATTCACTCTCGCATAACAGCTCAAATATGAAATCAAGCCGATGTTCGGTCCTTCAGGAGTCTGTATCGGGCAGATCCTGCCGTAATGACTCGTATGTATATCTCTTACTTCGAAACCGGCTCTTTCCCTGCTGAGACCTCCGGGCCCGAGAGCGCTTAACCTTCTCTTGTGGGCAAGTTCCGCCAAAGGATTTGTCTGGTCCATAAACTGGCTGAGCTGGCTTCTGCCGAAGAAATCTTTAATAACGCTGGAAAGTGATTTCGGGCTGACAAGATTATGCGGGGTCAGCGGCTCGGCTTCCGCATCATGCAGCGTCATCTTCTCTTTTATCAGGCGGTCCATTCTCGCAAGTCCGACCCTGAATTGATTTTCAAGCAATTCACCGACAGACCTTACTCTCCTGTTCCCAAGGTGGTCGATGTCGTCTATCTGCCCCAACCCGTCGCGCAAGCCTATAAGATATTTAATAGCTTCCGCAATATCCCTGTTGCTCAGGGTCGTTATGGAAAGTTCTTCTTCGGTAATGGGTAAGCCCAGCTTCTTGTTAAGTTTATATCTCCCGACTCTTCCAAGGTCATATCTTTTCTTATCGGCAAATAATCTCTGTATCATACCTTCGGCATTTGCCTTGTTGACGGGGTCGCCGGGGCGCAATCTCTTGAATATCTCTATCAAAGCTTCGTCTTTTGTAGACGTCGGGTCTTTTTTAATCATTTTAAGGACGGGATGGCTCTCTGCGGCTCCTTTAAGGAGATGTATGGCGCTTATTTTCCCTTCCTTAAACATTTTGAAATTTTTTATATTTATTGAGTCTCCTGCCTTAGCAAGAGTAATTTTAGCTTCTTCATCCACAACATTCTTTGCGAGCACCCTTCCTTCTATGTCTTTGTCGCTTATTTTGGAAGTAAACTTTATTTCTTCCTCCTGGAAGAAGTATTTCAGCAGTTGTTCGTTTGTCCCGTATCCGAGAGCCCTCATAAAAGTTGTCGCCAGGATTTTCTTTCTGCGCACACTCCTGTCAAGATAGATGTATATCGAATCGTTCTGGTCAAATTTAACTTCCAGCCATGAACCCCTGTAAGGAATTATCCTGAAAGAATAAATCACCTGCCCTCTTGAAAGAGCTTCCTGTTCATAACATATGCCCGGGGACCTGTGCAGCTGGCTTACTACTACCCTTTCCACGCCGTTGACAATAAATGTCCCGCTCGGGGTCATCTTAGGGAGATTTCCCATAAAAACTTCTTCTTCCTCGACGTGCCCCGCCTGATGAAGCCTGAAAGTCACTTTCATGGGCATTTCATAGGTTAAACCCCTTCTCATGCATTCAAGTTCATCGTATTTCGAAACACCCAGCCTGTATTTAACGAATTCAAGCGTGCAGCTTTCATCATAATTCTTCAACGGAAATATTTCGTTGAAAACCGCTTGAATCCCGAAATCTTTTCTTTCTTCGGGAAGAGTGTCTTCCTGAAGAAACTCGGCATAAGACCTCGTCTGAATCTCTACAAGATTCGGAAGGTCCATAACCTCTTTAAGCTTGGCGTAAGAAACTCTTTCTTTCCCTGTTTTTACTGACATAATAATATTTCCCCTTTAAGCGGTAAGGATGCTTTTAATTTACCTACCGGGAATGTTATTTAAGTTCGACTTTTGCACCTGCTGCTTCAAGTTTCTTTTTTATTTCTTCGGCTTCTTCTTTCGTGACATTTTCTTTCACCGTTTTCGGCGCGCCGTCAACAAGATCCTTCGCTTCTTTCAGCCCGAGGCTGGTAACCGCGCGGATTTCCTTAATAACATTAATCTTTTTGTCTCCCGCGCTTGCCAGGACAACCGTGAATTCAGTTTTCTCTTCGGCCGCAGAAGCTGCTCCGGCGGCAACAGGAGCTGCTACGGCTGCTACGGGAGCGGCGGCAGAAACTCCGAACCTTTCTTCAAGAGCTTTTACGAGTTCAGAAAGCTCAAGAACGGTCATTTTTTCTATACTTTTGATTATCTCTTCCATTTTTCCCGACACCTTCACTTCCTTTTTTGATTCTGTTTTTCCCTCTTTGTTTTCCGCAACAGCGGTTTTTTCTTCATTTGTCATTAAATGCCTCCTCGATTAATTTCCTTCTTTCTTATTCAAAATTGCATTTATTACATAAACCAGGCTGCTCAAACGGGCGTTAAGCACGCGCGCAAAGGCTGAAATAGGAGCCTGAATAGTTCCGGCAACAATTCCGAGAAGGACCTCTCTGGACGGAAGATTTGCCAGCTCTTGGACTTTATCGGCATTTATCACCTTGTTATTGAGCATCGCGCATTTAACCGCAAGTTTACCGGACTCCTTACCAAAATCGACAAGCGCCTTTGTTCCGGCGACAATGTCTTTTCCCAGGAAAGCCACGGCTGTAGGACCTTTCAAGTGCTGGTCAATACCGTCAAAACCCGATTCCTTGACCGTTCTTGAGAAAAGCCTGTTTTTTACTATCATAAAATTAGCGGATTTCTCAGACAGTTTAATCCTGAGCTTATTCATTTCTTCCGCTGAGACACCCACATAATCTGTAAGGACAAATGAAGCGGAAGCGTCAAGCTTCTGTTTCATTTCCTTTACAGCTATCTTTTTTTCCGGTCTCATTACCCGATTCCTTTCTATCTAAATGCCCTGAATCTCTTTAAGATTAAGTTTAAGCCCCGGGCCCATAGTTGATGAAAGAGTGGCGCTCTGCATATAAATGCCTTTTGAAGATACGGGCTTCGATTTAAGCACCGCGTTGATAACGGCCTGAGCATTTTCAAAAAGTTTTTGCTCATCAAAAGAAATTTTTCCGACAAACGCGTGCAGGTTTGAAGTTTTATCGGCTTTAATCTCTATTTTGCCGGCTTTTACCTCTTTTACCGCCTGAGCTACATCGGGGGAAACCGTTCCCGCTTTCGGAGAGGGCATCAGTCCTTTCGGCCCGAGAACTTTACCGAGCTTCCCTATTACTTTCATGGCGGCCGGAGTAGCAACAACAATATCGAAATCCATCCAGCCGGCCGTTATTTTTTCAGCGAGTTCCGCCATTCCCACCACATCAGCGCCCGCTTTCCTGGCTTCTTCGGCGGCAGCCCCTTCCGCAAACGCAATTACTCTTACGCTTTTTCCCGTACCGTGCGGCAGCTTGACAGTCGAACGCACCATCTGTTCCGGCTGTTTAGGGTCTATCCCGAGTTTAAACGCAATCTCAACGCTTTCATCGAATTTCGCGCTGGCATTTTCTTTAACGGCTTTAACGGCCTCCGGAAGGGTATATTCTTCTTTGCCTTTTATTTTCTCAGCGGCCGTTTTAAATCTTTTGCTTCTTTTGCTCATTCTTTCACCTCAATACCCATACTGCGGGCTGTTCCTTCAATAATCTTTTCAGCCGCTTCGGCGCTCCTGGCATTCAAATCGCTCATTTTTATCTTCGCGATTTCTTTAACCTGTTTTTTGGAAATCGTTCCGACTTTCTCGCGGTTAGGGACACCTGAGCCTACGGCTACACTCGCGGCTTTCTTTAAAAGCGCGGAGGCAGGCGGTTGCTTTAATATAAATGAGAACTTTTTATCCTGATAAACACTTATTATGACAGGGATAACAAGCCCGCCTTTATCTTTGGTTGCGGCATTAAACTGTTTGCAGAATTCCATTATGTTCACACCATGCTGCCCAAGAGCAGGACCGACCGGCGGCGCGGGGGTAGCAACCCCTGCCTGTATCTGTAATTTTATGATTGCGGTTACCTTTTTAGCCATCTTTCCTCCCGGAATACCTCTTTATTCTTTTTCGACCTGCCAGTATTCAAGCTCAACCGGTGTCGCCCTTCCGAAAATTGTCACCATAACTCTGAGCCGGCCTCTGTCAGGATCAATATCTTCAACAACACCGTCAAGGTTTACAAAAGGACCGTCCTTGATCTTAACGGCTTCACCTTTTTCAAAATCAACTTTCGGCTTAACTTTTTCTTTCTTGGCTTCTATCTGCGCGATTATGTCGTTTATTTCTTCCTCATGCAGAGGAACCGGCGTGCCGGAACCGATAAAACCGATAATCCCCGGCGTGTCCTTCACAACATAGTAGGTATTTTCATCCATCTCCATATTCACAAGAATATAACCCGGAAAAAATTTTCTCGCGACAATGGTCTTTTTGCCGGACTTAACCTCGGAAACTTTTTCGGTCGGGATAAGCACCGTTGCAATCTTTTCTGCCATGCCCTCTGTCTTAATCCTTTTCTCAAGAGATTCCTGAGCTTTTTTCTCATGCCCTGAAAGAACATGCACGACATACCACTTCTTCTCACCCATCACTTCACCCTATAAACGTATTAATAAATGTATTAACTTTGAAATAACCAAATCAGCCACACCTACAAAAAGCGCGACAAAAAATGAAGCCATTATGACTACTCCCGTCGAACTCGTCAATTCTTTATATGTCGACCAGGAAACTTTTTTTACTTCGGATTCGGTATCGATAAGGAAGGTTGCTGTTTTCGGGGTATTTGCCAGGGCAAGTCCTGCAATAACGCATATACAAAACACTGCCGCGGAGATGATATGAGCCCATGAAATGCTAACACCCAAAAAATCCAGTCCGAACAGGCGGTTACGCAGACCGGATTCATCGGATACAAGCGTGTTCGACCAGCCTGCCAGAAGGATTCCTATCAGCGCCATAAACGCTATGACTGATATTCTCGCAACTTTCCCTTGTTCTTTTCGAAAAATTTCCATTTTACCCAAACTTCCTTTTTTTCTTCCTGTCCTGTAATTCGAAAAATGGCAGGCCAGGAGGGATTTGAACCCACAACATCCGGTTTTGGAGACCGGCGCTCTAGCCAATTGGAGCTACTGGCCTAATGCCTCTTTCTCCTTATTTGTAAAGAGCTTTATTTTGTCTCCTTATGGACAGTGTGCTTCTTATCCCATTTACAATATTTTTTTAACTCTAACCGGCCCGCAGCCTTCTTTTTATTCTTTGTGGAGACATAATTTCTTCTCCCGCAGACTGTGCAAGCCATGGTTATCTGTTCCCTGTTCCCTTTTTGAGCCATAAAAAGTTGTTCCTTCTATTTTTTATACACAAGAAAACCCGGGATGAACCACCCCGGGTACTCTTAATAATGTTATTCGATAATCTCGGTTACTCTGCCGGCTCCTACTGTTCTTCCGCCTTCTCTTATAGCGAATCTCAGTGTCTTCTCCATCGCTATCGGGCATATTAAATCTATCTGCATCTGTACGTTGTCTCCGGGCATGCACATCTCCGCCTTATTCCCGTCTTTGCCTATCAGTTCGTTTACTATCCCCGTCACATCTGTCGTGCGGAAGTAGAACTGGGGCCTGTACCCGGCGAAGAACGGCGTGTGCCTGCCGCCTTCATCCTTTGTAAGAACATATACTTCAGCCTTGAACTTCCTGTGCGGCGTGATCGATCCCGGTTTTGCAAGTACCTGTCCTCTTTCCAGATGTTCCTTGTCAACTCCTCTTAACAGCAACCCTACGTTGTCTCCCGCCTGACCCTGGTCAAGTTCTTTGCGGAACATCTCAACCCCGGTCACAACTGTCTTCATCGTAGGTTTTATCCCGACTATTTCTATCTCGTCGCTTACTTTTACTATGCCTCTCTCAACCCTGCCTGTACCCACTGTACCTCTGCCGGTTATCGAAAATACGTCTTCTATCGGCATCAGGAACGGTTTCTCGATCTCTCTCTGCGGTTCGGGTATGTAATCGTCAAGCGCTTTTACAAGATCCAGTATAGGTTTCGCATCAGGGCTGTCGGCATTAGGCGATGCTATCGCTTTTGTCGCGCTCCCCCTTATTACAGGTATCTTATCTCCCGGAAACTCGTATTTGTTCAGAAGTTCTCTTACTTCAAGTTCTACCAGGTCAAGCAGCTCAGGGTCGTCTACCATGTCGCATTTGTTCATAAACACTACTATATAAGGTACGCCTACCTGTCTCGCAAGCAGGATATGTTCTCTGGTCTGCGGCATGGGCCCGTCTACCGCGCTCACTACCAGTATCGCCCCGTCCATCTGGGCCGCTCCCGTTATCATGTTCTTTACGTAATCCGCGTGCCCGGGACAGTCAACATGGGCATAGTGCCGTTTCTCAGATGAATATTCAACATGCGATGTCGATATCGTAAGGATCTTTGTCGCGTCTCTTCTTCCCTGCGACTCCGATGCCTTCGCTATCTCGTCATAGCTTATGAATTTGCTCAACCCTTTCTGTTCAAGTACCTTCGTCAATGCCGCTGTCAACGTAGTCTTGCCATGGTCTACATGCCCTATCGTACCTACGTTTACGTGCGGTTTCGTCCTCTCAAATTTCTCTTTTGCCATAACTCTCTCCTTTTTTTAAGGAAATTAAGTCTTTTATCTATCTATATCTTCAAAACTCCATTTTCTGGAGCCCACGACCAGGATTGAACTGGTGACCTCGTCCTTACCAAGGACGCGCTCTGCCAACTGAGCTACGTGGGCAAAGCACAAAAAATTTCCCCAAGTTACAGGTTTTACCCTGCTTACCCTGGCATCGGTAAAATCCCGAGATGTGCAGATTTTCTTCCAGTTGGAAGTAGCAATTCTTACACATCAGTTTTTGTGTTTTGCTGCTACTTTTCTTCGGTATGAAATCTTTTTTACCGTCAAGAAATGTATTACAATTTCACACAGAGACGCAATAATATATACTTGGCAATATGAAGTCAAGAAAAAAATATAAATTTTTTAACATTTTTTTTCGCTGTAAAAAGCATAATATCAGGCAATTAACTATGATTTTTAGGGTATAACTAAATATAGTTATCAATTCTCGAAGCAGACACCATATATAGTGCTTAAACGGAAAAGCCTGTTTTTTATTAAAACCCTTTTCCCAAACAATAAAATTTTTAATTATTTAAATCCAACTGTTGCTTCGGCATGTAACGGGTTTGCCCTTACCTGAAGAAGTGGAAGATAAATGTTATTTTAACGGATATTTCACAATAAGGAAAATCAACAGCAAAAACGGACCTCAAAACAATTACACTGTTTCTGCTTTTTCCCCTATCCTGTTTTTACCGCGGTTTATATAAATCAGAAATGCCGCCAGATATGCCGCCAAAGCAACAAACAGAAGAATCTTGAACCCCAGTATCATCGAAGAATATTCAATTAACCCCCCGCATACCGAACCCAGCAGGTTCCAGCCGAACGCCGTGTCCACAGAAATACTTTCCGCAAACAACCGCGTAAAACAGAGGGACGCGAAAAAAACAGGCATACCGACCATAAATAAAGAACATAGCAATTTAACTGCGACAGGTTCCCCCAGGATCAAATTTACGGGCAGCATATAAACTATATAGGAAGAGATTCCCAGCCCTATGATAGATGCCCGGAAAGACAGGAAATACCTTTGCATTACAAGCGTCGCGAGCAGTATCATCGTTAAAACGGAACCGAAAACAACCGCGCTGGTGATCCACGTTGTTCCCCATACCAGATTCATTTCCGTCACAGCTCTGGTTTCAAATAAAAGAAAACCCGCGCCGAAAAGAAACATCTCATAATCTATTTTACGCCTGTCCGTTATGGCGGCGCGGAAAGACCTGGAAAGAAAAAAGATACCGGCGGCGGAAAGCGCCCCTATAATAACCATAATCTGCAGATAAAAACCGCTGATTTTTTTCTCCGCCAGGTACAGGTACGGCCAGTCATCGGTCGGCAATTCTATAAAAGGAAGAAAATCCTTTTTAAACTTATCGTTGAAAGCGGCGTCCTTCTCATCCCTTAACCTGTCAAAAGCCGGCCCGGACATGAAAACTGTGTTAAACAATATATGGTCATTAAAATAAATAACGGGTGTTTCCCCGAATATTTCGGCTGATAAAGCTATTATCCGCTGAAGGATAAACTGTTTCCCCACCATAAAATACATTATCATCCCGCCGTTTTCGGCAAGACGCTCTTTAGCGGCTTTGATGCCTTCCATTGTATAGACAAAATTATCCAGCCGGACGTTTGAAAGCGCGGAAAGCTGCGTCTGCGAATCAAGTGTCCCGAAAACAATAAGGTCGTATTTTTTCGCCGTTGTGTTAAGAAACGCGCGCGCATCGGTATTATAAACCGTAACTTTACCGGAGCTGTAAGGTTTATCGGGGTGGTATTGTCTCCCCCAATCTATAATAACCGGGTCAATCTCAACGGCGTCTATGTGCCCTACCCCATGCTCTAATAATGCCGCAATATCATTCCCCGTGCCGGAACCCAAAACAAGCGCCTCTTCCGGAGACTTTTCAAGGCACATATACGGGAGATGATACCCCGTAACAATTTTTTTGACGGTCTCGCTTCTCTTATCCCATCCGTCTTTTTTCATGCTTAAATCTACGGCAGTCTGATGCAGGGAACCGTTTGTAAGCACATCGAAAATTTTATTTCCCGTCCTGTATGAAAGAGCATAATACGGGCTGTAGGCATCTGCTTTTTCGGCTTTTAAAACGCTCAGAAAAATAAGAACCGAAAAAATCAGATACCATATCAGCGCTTTTTTTTCATGTAGAAAAAGTGTTATCCCCGATATAAGGATTGCCGCAAACCAATACTTGGGGAAAACGCCGAACAAACTGATAAGGGAAAAACCCGCAACTCCCGCGAGAGAACCCAGAATATTGTACATATAGCCGGCAAGCGGCCTGGAAAAAGAACTGAACACCCGGATTTTTCTGCCGATTACCTGGCCGAGAGGAATAAAAGAGATCGCGCTTAAAATAAAAAATATTATTATGGGGATTTTAATTGAAGGAATCTCGATCGAACTTTTCGGAAGGTCATAATATAAAAGCCAGAGATGTTCGGAATAACTTTCCTGGGTGAAAACAATCCGGCCCATAAAAAACGCCGTTACTGTCAGGACCAGCAGGCTTACAGGCCAAAGCCACAGTAAGGGTTTGTTCCCGGAGCGCAGGCAGCCCAACCCAAGCCCCAAAAAAGCGCTCAGCAAAATAAGGTTCGGGAAATAAGCGATAACCCTCACCTGCCCCGCCACCCATCTTATCAGGGCCAATTCCTGAAAAAGCACGATAAATGAAACCGCCGCCAATTCTACCGCGACAAGAGACAACGACCTGTTTTCCCGGCTTATTCCCGTTTTTTCCACAAAAAACCTTTTTTTTGAAAGACATATAAAACATATATTTAATAGCATATCTCAGCCGGTTTATAAAATGATTTTCTAAAAAAACAAAAGGATTATTGAACACCGGCCGAAAAACAATTAGAATGAAGGTTTAAAATTCAACAAGGAGGCTTTTATGGAAAAAGCATATTTTTTTGCGGGCAGTTTTTTATTTTCATTTCTTCTTTTCCTTCATACTTCAATAGCAGACGGCAAAAACAGCGAATCTTCAAACCACAAAGTAATCTTTTCCACAAACCTCGGGGACTTTACGGTTGAACTCTATCCCGATAAAGCGCCTGAAACATGTGAGAATTTCCTTAAATATGTCGATTCCGGTTTTTATGACGGCACCATTTTCCACAGGGTCATACCCGGTTTTATGATACAGGGCGGAGGATTCACCGAAGATATGAAGCAGAAAAGGACAAGACCCTCAATAAAAAACGAAGCTGACAACGGGCTGAAGAATAAGAGAGGCTGGCTCTCGATGGCGAGGACGCAGGATGTAAACAGCGCAACCTCCCAGTTTTTTATAAACGTTAAGGACAACGATTTTCTTGACCACGGGGCCCGCGATTACGGGTATGCGGTCTTTGCGAAAGTAACAGACGGGATGGACACCATCGACAAAATAGCAAAAGTAAAAACTTCTAATTCGGGCCGCTACAGCGATGTGCCGGTGGAGCCGGTGACGGTAATATCCGCAAAAAGAGAATGAACATATTTTTTTAAATGATTAACTACCCCGAATTTTTAAAAAAATGCGATAAAAACACCGGTATCATCCTTTTTGCTTTTTTTGCGTTCGGGCTGGCCCTTCGTCTGTTGAACCTGCAGTTTATTTCGGTCATGCCGGATTATAATGTTTTTATCGAAGGCATGGATTATACCAGATTTGATAATCTGGCGAGAGATATCCTGGCGGGAAAAGGAATCGAAGGAGCTTATTATCAGGCTCCTCTTTATCCTTATTTTCTTGCCCTGGTATACATGCTAAAAGGCGCAAGCTATCATTCCGTCAGAACGATCCAATGCCTGCTGGACTCCCTGAACATCCTCCTTATTTTCTACATCTGCAAAAGCAGGATTAATATCCTGACGGGCCTTATTTCCGCGTTCACATACGCGGTTTATTCCGTCGCGATATTTTATTCTTCCCTGCTGCTGAGAACATCCCTTTTTACTTTTCTCTGGGTTTTATTTGTCGCCTCATTTATTTTTGCCGAGGACAGGAAAGGCAAACCCTTATTTTTTATATTGCCGGGAATTGCCCTGGGCGCCGCTGTCCTGTGCCGCGAAAATATCCTGTTAATGCTTCCCTTTACGGCGGGGGCTCTTCTGCTGAACAAAAATATTTCCGGCAAGGTATACAAACGGCTCATCCCGACGGCTATTATCGCAATCTGCGTTCTTGTAATAATTTTCCCCGCGCTCTGCCATAATTATAAAACGGAAAAATCAATCTGTATTTCCGTTATGGGCGGCGCAAACCTGTATATCGGCAACGCGTATGATTCTTTTCGAGGATCCATCGTTCCGGAATCTTATAAAAATATTTCCGGCAGCAAAGAAAAGGTGAATTGGTATCATGAGTTTTTTAACAGCGTAAAAACCTACCCCCGCGCGTTCTTTTCCAACTTATTAATAAAGGCAGAGCTCTTCTGGGATAACTACGAAATACCTCAAAACGCAAATTTTTACCTGCACAAAAAATATTCCTATATCTTATCTTCCTCTTTCTCTTCTTTCCGCCTTATCGCGGCGCTTGCCCTGATAGGTTTTATAGTTTACATAAAAAAATTCGCCCGGATATGGATTATTGTGTGCAGTATTTTAAGTGTCTTTATATCATGCATGTTATTTTTTGTTTTGGGAAGGCTGCGGTTCCCCGCAGCCCCTTTTTTGATTATATTATCTTCCATATCGATAGACTGGGCGGCAACAAACCTGTTTAAGAAAAAATATCTGCCTTTCTTTATCGTAGCCGCAACCCTGTTATTCTTAAAAATGTTCGTTTGGCAGAAAGGCGGTTATTGCATAGAAAAAACCCATATAACAAACCTGGGGATTGCGGCCTTACAAAAAAACGAGCTGGATACCGCGGAATTTTTATTTAAAAAAGCTATGCCTGAAAACGGGGATGCCCCTTTTCTGCCGGCACACATGTTACTGGCGGAAACTTACAGGAGAAAAGGGATGTATGAAGAGGCGTCGGCGGAGTATCTGTACTGCATCAAAATTAACCCTGAAAGTCAGGTTGCGCATTACAACATCGGTATATGTTATCTGGGTTTAAAAAACAAAGAAAAAGCCGGTTTTCATTTCAATAAAGCGCTGGACCTGTCAAACAACAACATCCGGCTAAAGCAGGAAATCGACAGGCTCTACAGAGAAACAGAAAACTAACCCGCGGTTTTTTGCTTCTCCGGGCCTTCTCCGTTCCCTAAAGCTCAAAACTGCCTTCCTGCCTTATATCCCTTGAAGAACCGCCTATTAACACATTGAACGTCCCCGGCTCGGCGACCCAGCTTTTGCTCTTCACATCATAAAACGAAAGGTCTCTTTTTGTGAGTTCGAATGTTACGGTTTCGGTTTCTCCGGGTTTCAGGTTTATTCTTTTAAACCCTTTAAGTTCTTTTACAGGACGCTCAACGCTGCATTCCGGGTCCTGCACATACAGCTGGACCACTTCCGCCCCTTCTCTTTTTCCGGTATTGGTTATATCAACGCTGGCTGTCGCAGCGATTTTGTCCGAACCTTTAGTTATATTCAGGTTATCATATTTGAACGCCGTATATGAAAGGCCGTGGCCGAACGGGAAGAGAGGCTCGATGTTTTCCCTGTCGAAATACCGGTATCCCACAAAAATACCTTCTTCATAATAAATTTTCCCGCCCGCGCCGGGATAATTTTTATAGGACGGCGAGTCCTCGATTTTTTTAGGGAATGTCACTGTCAACCTGCCCGATGGATTAACGTCGCCGAAAAGTATATCGGCAATCGCATCTCCGCCTTCCTGCCCGCCGTATAAAGCTTCAACCACCGAAGGGACATCATCTATCCATTCTTCCATCAGAAGCGGCGTCCCATTTATCAGCACGACAACCGTATTTTTGTTCGCCGCGGCAACGGCTTTTATCAGTTCATCCTGGTGTTTGGGCAGTTTCATATCCTGTTTATCGACGCCTTCCCCCTCTATTTCCCACGATATGCCGGCGAATACTATCGCTATATCCGATTTAGAGGCAACCTTCACGGCTTCATCAAGCAAAACGTTGCCTTCGGGGGAATATCCCAGTTTAACAAGCGCGTTTCCCCCTTTTTCAAACATCTCAACACGTATATCGCAGGCTTTCCCCCCTTCCAGATAAATTGTCCCTCTTCTCGTTTCAGGGCCGTGTTCCGCCCAGTTATTGACAACAAGTTTACCGTCTATATAAAGGCGGCTCCCGTCATCGCTTAAAAGTCCGAGGTCGTATTCTCCCGATTTCGAAGGCGTAAAATTTCCCGTCCACCGCGCGGAAAAATTATTGGCCCCGAGGCCGGATCCCGGCGAACTGCCGTCCCAGTCAAAATTAATGTTTCTGTCCACTCTCGTAAGCACAGGGATTCCGGTGAGCTCGGTATTATTAAAAAATTCGGCTTTAAGCCCGGGCTGCGGATTCGGCCCGGGTGTCGTAAATTCCCCGAAATCAACAGGCACCAGATTTCCGGGCATCGAACATCCTCTTGCGAAATTTAATTTTATTTTCCCGTCGCGGCATTTTTCTGTCAGCCCGTCCAGCGGGGTAACGGCGTGGTTAGGAGTTATGCTGGAGCTTCCTCCTCCTCCGAGCAAAGAGGCATCTGTTTTGGGCCCTATTACCGCGATTGATTTTACTTTATTCCTGTCTATCGGAAGCGTCTCATTATTGTTTTTCAAAAGGACAATCCCGCGCCGGGCGGCTTCCCTGGCAAGAGCCCTGTGCTCTTTCGTATCACAGGCCCCTTTCAATTTCGGGTCAGGGTTATCAAAAAGCCCAAGCTTGAACATAACCCTCAATATCCGGCGGACTTTATCGTCCAGCACTTTTTCGCTGACCTCGCCGTTTTTGACCGCGCGCAACAGGTTATCACCGTAATACCTCGGCGGGCCGGGCATCTCAAGGTCAAGCCCTGCGTTCGCCGTCTTTACGGTGCTGTGCACAGCGCCCCAGTCCGAAACGACAAGGCCCGTAAAGCCCCAGTCATTTTTTAATATATCCGTCAAAAGATGGTGATTAGCGCAGCAATAATCGCCGTTGACTTTATTGTAAGCTCCCATCACCGTCAGCGTATCGGCTTCCTTAACCGCGGCCTCAAACCCGGGAAGATAAATTTCCCTGAGTGTCCGTTCGTCTATTTCCACGCTTATGGTCGTTCTCTCAAATTCCTGGTTGTTGCATGCAAAGTGTTTTGTAGAGGTCCCGATTTTTTCACTCTGGACACCTTTCACATATTCCACCACCAGTTCCGATATCAGATACGGGTCTTCCCCGAAACTCTCGAAATTCCTTCCGCCCAAAGGCGTCCTGTGTATATTGATACACGGCCCTAAAATCACATTCCTGCCTTTCGCTCTCGTTTCCCTTCCCAGCGCTTTCCCCACTGCTCTTAAAAGAACGGGATCCCAGCTCGAACCCAGCGTTACCAGCGGCGGGAAACAGGTAGAAGTGCCCCATCTTACCCCGTGAGGCCCGTCGGTCATTTTCAGCGCCGGTATACCCAGCCGCTTGTTGAGGGGCGTGTCCATATGGTCCGCACCCGCAACCTGCGCGATTTTTTCTTCAAGCGTCATTTTCTTCAGGAGGTCTTCCACTCTCTGTTCAACGGGAAGATTCGGGTTCTTGTAAAGTGACAATTCCGCAAAAACACTGCCCGATAAAAAAACTAAAGCGGCGATAACCGGAAAAATCGAAAAAATACGGGGGGGACGGATATCTTTCATAAACAAATCCTTTTTTTAGATTTGGATTTCCAGCCGAAAAAACCGGTGCTTTACCGGTAACTTTTTTGTAGCATTTTTTAAGTGAAATGAGAAGGGTTTATTTTCGGGCGCGGAAAAGTTTTTGCGGTTATTTTCCGATTTGCTTATCCGACTCGTAAAACGCGACCTTGTATTTAACCACTTTCTCATGAAAACCCGCAGGCAAAGGGATAAGGCAGCTGCCCAGCTGAGTGGACTCTCCGGCCGCAAGACCTTCCTCATCAAATGTCCCCTGTCCGGCACAACCAATCAGGTTTCCTTCCTTATCAAAAAAGGCCACATAATACTGGCAGGACATAGGTTTGTCTGCAGTGTTTGTTATCTCGATGTTCGCATTGATAATTTTTTTACCGAAGAATTCGTCTATAAAGAACTTACACGTTCCCTTTATTTTATCCCCCACCTGAACCGTAAACACGTCTTTATCAAAAAAAGAGCCTTCTTTCAGCCTGCAGTCGCCTTCCTTTATTTCTCCCGATGCCGAAAACGGGAAAATCATCGTAAGCAAAATCACAAGCGTCAATTTTTTCATTTTTCCTTTATTCCTTTCCTAAATAGGGACAGACACCATTTAAATAGGTGTCTGTCCCTATTTTAAAAATCCTTTAAGTTCCTTTACAGGCCGTTCAACGCTGCATTCAGGATCCTGAACATACAGCTGGACGACTTCGGCGCCTTCCCTTTCACCTGTATTGGACACATCAACGCTGACCGTCGCGGCGATCTTCCCGGAACCGCCCGTCACTTTAAGGTTGGCATACTTGAATGTCGTATATGAAAGCCCGTGCCCAAACGGGAAGAGAGGCTCGATATTTTCCCTGTCAAAATGCCTGTATCCCACAAAAATACCTTCTTCATAATAAACTTTACCGCGCTCGCCGGGATAATTTTTATACGACGGAGAGTCCTCGATTCTTTTCGGGAATGTAACCGTCAATTTGCCCGAAGGATTGGCGTCTCCCCCCTCCTGCCCCGCGTACAGCGATTCGACCACCGAGGGAACATCATCTATCCATTTATCCATCAAAAGGGGCGTCCCGTTTACCAGGACAACAACCGTGTTTTTATTTGCCGCGGCTACGGCCTTTATAAGTTCATCCTGGTATTTGGGAAGATTAAGGTTCTGTTTATCGACACCCTCCCCTTCTATTTCCCATGATATCCCGACAAATACTACCGCCGCATCCGACTTTGAAGCGACGTCAACCGCTTCATCCAGCAGGACATTATCTTCGGGAGTATAACCCAATTTAATAACAGCATTGCCCCGGCTTTCGAACATCTCGATGCGAACATCGTAAGTTTTGCCCGCTTCAAGAAAAACCGCGCCTCTTCTTATCTCGGGACCGTGTTCACCCCAGTTATTGATAACAAGTTTACCGTCTATGTAAAGACGGCTGCCGTCATCGCTTAAAAGGCCGAGGTCATAGTTCCCCGATGCCGAAGGCGTAAAATTGGCTGTCCACCGCGCGGAAAAATTATCGTTTCTGATATTCGCGGCCGGCGAACTGCTCCCCCAATCAAAATTAACCCTGCCGTCCACCCTTGTAAGAGCCGGGATTCCGCTGAAATTCGTGTTGTTAAAATATTCGGCTTTGAGTCCGCTCTGCGGATTCGGGCCGGGGGTCGTAAATTCCCCGAAGTTGATAGGCACTAAATCCTTCGGCATCGCGCAACCCCTTGCGAAGTTTAATTTTATTTTACCGTCTTCGCATTTTCCCATCATGCCGTCCAGCGGGGTAACAGCGCGATTGGGGGTCACACTGGAACTTCCGCCTCCTCCGAGAAGGGCGGCTTCGGCTTTGGGCCCTATAACCGCGATGGATTTTATTTTGTTCCTGTCTATGGGAAGCGTCCCGTTATCATTTTTTAAGAGGATAATCCCGCGCCTCGCGGCTTCTCTGGCAAGAGCCCTGTGTTCTTTCGTATCGCTGGCTCCTTCCAGTTTCGGGTCGGGGGTATCGAACAGTCCAAGATAAAACATCACCCTCAATATACGGCGGACTTTATCGTCCAAAACCTTTTCGCTGACTTCGCCGTTTTTGACGGCACGCAAAAGATGATTGCCGTAAAATTTAGGCGGACCGGGCATTTCCAGGTCAAGCCCCGCATTCGCTGTTTTTACGGTGCTGTGCACGGCATCCCAGTCCGAGACCACAAAACCCTTGAAACCCCACTCGTCTTTAAGTATGTCCGTTAAAATATGTTTATTCGCGCAGCAATAATCACCGTTGATTTTATTATAAGCGCCCATCACCGTTACGGTGCCGGCTTCCTTAACGGCGGCTTCAAACCCGGGCAGATAAATTTCCCTGAGCGTCCTCTCGTCTATCTCCACGCTTATTGTCGTTCTTTCATATTCCTGATTGTTGCACGCGAAATGTTTCGTCGAAGTCCCGATTTTTTCGCCCTGGACACCCTTGACGTATTCCGTCACCAGTTGCGATATCAAATAAGGGTCTTCCCCGAAACTCTCGAAATTCCTTCCGCCCAACGGAGTCCTGTGTATGTTGATACAAGGGCCCAAAAGCACATTTCTGCCTTTTGCTCTCGTTTCTCTTCCGAGAGCTTTCCCGACAGCCCTCAGAAGCACCGGGTCCCAGCTTGAGCCCAGTGTTACCAGCGTCGGGAAACAAGTCGCCTGCCCCCACCTGACGCCGTGAGGCCCGTCGGTCATTTTCAGCGCCGGTATTCCCAGCCGTTTGTTCTCGGGTGTACTCATATGGTCCGCCCCCGCGACCTGGGCAATTTTCTCTTCCAGCGTCATCTTATTCAAGAGGTTTTCGACCCTTTGTTCAACGGCAAGATTCGGGTTTTTATAAAGAGCCATTTGCGCGCCGGCAGTTCCCGGAAACAAAATCACGGCGGCAAAAATCAACAGAGCCGATACAAAAGGAGCAAGTTTAATATTTGTCATAACAATTCCTGTTTTATGTTGGACCCTTGATTCCGCTATCCCACAAATTTGTGTGTGGCATTTATTACAGCAACAGCGCCGCCAGGCTGAGATAAAGAATGATAGTGCAAATATCCGCTACCGCAAGAGTAACGGGTCCGGCCGAAATTTTAGGATCGAGTTTCAACGCGTGCAACAGCGCCGGAATGCTCAATCCAAAAAGACAACTGGCAAAAATCACAAACAAAAGACTGCTTCCGATAACTATCGCCGCCAATCCTTCCCCGCGCCAGCCCCATACGGTTAAGCCGACTATAATACTGCAAGCCCCCCCGAGGAGAAACGCGGTGCCCACCTCCCGCCGCAGCGCCCTGATATACCACCGCAGTGTCGGACGAGACAAACGCAAAGTATGGATAGCCACGGTCATAGACTGCATACTGACACTCTCCCCAACCCCAAAACCAGTGTCAGGAAAAAAGCCAGCACAAGACTTTTTTCCAGAGTAACATCGTAAACGCTGGCAAGCAAAGCGCAAATTGTCCCGCTCCCGATTGTTGCCATCAGCCACGGGAACCTGAACCGAAACGCGCGGAACGGCGAGGCATTCCTTATCTGGGAAACGCGAAACCCGATGGACTCAAACACTTTATCCATTCTTTCCCGCTCGGAAATCTCAAAATCCTCATCCGCAAACATAGTAATGTCAATAACTCCCACAATATGTTTTTGCTCATCCACAACCGGAAGAGCCAGATATTTATAATGAGCCAATAAATCATATGCTTCCAACACCGTCGCGTCCGCAGGAATCGTTTTAACGCGTTTTATCATAACTTCCGAAATGCATTGTTTCAAAGGCGACATAAGCAGGCGTCGTGTCGGGATGACCCCCGTTAAACAGCCTTCGGTGTCCACAACATAGAAATAAACTATTTTCTCGCCGAGACCATGAGACCTGATTTCTTCCAATGCCTGCTGGACGGTAGCGTCTTCGCGCAACGTTGCCGCATCCTTGCGCGCGACTGCGGAAGCGGGTTGGTTCAACTGGTCTGCTTTTGATTTTTTAGCCATTAGCGGGAATATCCTTTCCTCCGTTTAATATTATCAAAGCTCCGGTTTGTCCGAAAGCATATTAAAACTACAGATGAAAATCTCCGGCGGCTTCGGGTTGATAGAGAATTTTCTCGATTCTAATGCGGCGTATCCCCGCCGGAACCGGCCATTCGATAATATCTCCCTTGGCATAACCTAAAATCGCCGTGCCGACAGGAGCAAGAATAGAGATTTTCCCGTTATCAATATCCGCATCCTTGGGAAAGACCAGAACATAGGTCATTTCTTCCCGGGTATCGATATCGCTAAGGACAACTTTTGAATTCATCGTTACCACATCGGGCAGCACATCTCTGGGCAAAACAACTTCCGCCTGCGCCAGTTCTCCGGCCAAAGATTGTAAATCTTTTCTGTCATGGTCTCCAAATTCTTCGGCAACAGCGATAAGCTCATTAAGCCGCGCCTTATCAAACTCGGTAATGTATATTTTTCTTTTTGTCATGCTTTTTCCCATAAAAACCCCTCCGTTTATGAGGGACAGACACCATATTTCTCCGCTTAATATGGTGTCTGTCCCTATTTAAAGTTATTTTACCTGTAATTCATTGAATTTATCAAGTTTCACATGCCACAGGCTTCTTATTTTCTGTTTGGCATCTTCATTTATACTGCAAGTCTCCCATTGCGGAATTTTCTCAACATCCTGCAGATAAATGATAACTCTATAAGCAATAATCCGTTCTATTTTATTCCCTAAAGCGGATTTGACAGGCGTTTCAAGCTGCAAGATAAGCTTTGTGAGTTTTCTCCCTTTCCCCGCGCGGAAACAAAGCAGGGCTCCCCCGGCAAGCTCATCGGTGCGCCTCAATTTCTCTTTTGTAATATCCCCGAAAGCCATAATGCTCCCGTAGCTTATGGTAACCTCAAGCTCATATTCCCCCGATGGTATTTTCTCCGCGCTCGCTTTTTTAATATGCTCAGGCCAGACAACGCTCGCAATTTTCTCAAGCGCGGCTGAATCGGAAAGGGAGCTGTCCCCTGCAATATTCATCAGCCTGGCATTGCTTCCCCTCCACATACTCCATGCCAGAACAGAAACAATAAGTATAACAATCAAAATCCCAAAAACAGGAATCAACCGGTTTGCTGTTTTTTTCGCCATTTTTACCCTCCCTTATAATTTATCACAATGCACTTTTATCTTTTTTAGAAACCATACTTCATAGTAACCGACCCTGAATGACCGATAAAATCTTCTTTTCCTTCGAAATCATAAGAAAGAAGCAGGCTCCAGTTATTGGTCATAATAAAGGTCAGGCTTCCTCCGACATTAAAACTGTTCTGGGCGGGGTCAGCTCCGTCAGTCTTGAAAGAAGCTCCGCCTCCGGTAAATGTCGATGTTGCCTGCTGTTCGTCTCCGACAAAATCATATAACCACATACCGTGTATTTCAGGTATAAAAGTCATATCGGCGTTTCTTATCGGATATGCGAACCTGGCTCCTAACCCCGACTGCAGGAAATCGTAATCCTGGCTGTCGACTTTCAGGTTAAGAGCGTCAGCGCCTGACTCTGTGTAATCATCAAGATACAGATAAATGTACCTTAAAGAAGCCATCGGAGTTATTTCAAGGCCGTTAGTCTCAAACGTGTATCCTCCTCCGATATACGCCGAATACTGCTGGCCGTCATAATCCGAATCGGCTGTCCTTGCAATCCCCCCGAAATTTATATTGCGTGAACCTTCATATTTGTTATACGCGAATGAACCCGCTACATCTATATAGAACGGCCCGCCGTCATAACCGCCGTAGATTGTACCCTGATAAGAATCAATATCGGTATCCCCGATATTTGACTGTTTGGAATCGACCCTGCTGAACGCGTATCCTCCGCTTATCCCTATTCTCACGGGATCGGCTACAAGGAAATCTACACCGATAGTCGTTCCCAGCGTGTGGGCTTTATACCCGTCTATATGGTCGCGCTTATCCTGGTCTAAATAGTTACCGAACCCTTTTGCCCAGATATCAACGTCTTTAAAAGCATCCCCTGCGGCCAATCCGCTTCTTGTATCGGCCAGATGGTCTGTGACCTTTTCCTGAAACAGGGTTATTGTTGTGTATCCTATATCCATCACACCCGCGTCAACTGACGGGGTCACCTGGGAAAGAGCGTTCTGGACATCGGTTTGAGAAGTTAACTGGTCTAACTGCCCGAGAACAGTCATCATATCACCTGTCCCGTCACCGCCTGCGGCTTCGAGAGCTGTACCCGCGGCTTTTTCATTTTCTGTTACCCCAAGAGATGTATATGTGTTTGCTCTGGTTGCTGTAAGTGTAAGGTCATCATTATCCGTTGTCCCCGCGAATGTCAAAACAGCGCTGCTATCTGTAATAGTCCCGGGGACGTTAACAAGGCCGCCTGCCGCCGGGCCGTCAATAATTGTGTATGCGGAACCGTTGGCTGTATATCCCGTGACATTAACATGTAAAGAACTGTTCGCAGATATAGTAGTAGTGCCCGCTGATACTACCGAACCGGCAACAGCAGAACCCGTAACGTCCAGCTTGAGAGTGGTGTCAGCCGCCTGCGTATAATCATTGGTGATTGTAAGTGCCCCTGACCTCAAATAAAGAACCCCTCCCGCAACATTCAGATTCCCGGTCAATGTTCTGTCTGTGTATACATCAAGTGTTCCGGCGTTAACGGTTGTGTCACCCGTATAAGTGGTTGCGCCGGCAAGAATCGTAGTTCCATCGCCGTTGTGGTTAACATCGAGAGTCCCCGCAATATCAGGCGCGAAGATGTAAGAGTTTTCATTATGGTTAAAATTAATTGTTGCCGTACCGTCATTCCCAAAAATATCATCAGCATTGACAACGCCCGCTGATAACCCTTCGCCTATATTAAGAGTGCCGACTGAACCTGCATCCTCAGCGAGAGTAAGTGTTCCTGCCCCGTTGTTTACACTTACAGAGCCGTTATCAGAAACATTCAGAGTGCCGGTACCGGTGTAACCTACATAAAGGTTGGCGCTGTTATTCCAGATAGACCCGGCTCCTGTTACAGTAACAGTTCCTTCAGAGTCGGCTTCATAACCTATAACTCCATTGGTATCGCTCACGTCACCGCTGTTAGAAATCGTCATAGTCCCTACGCCGGGATCAGTGTATCCGACATAAAGCTCGGCGGTGCCATCCACTGTGCCGCCTGAAACTGTCAGGGTTCCCGTTCCAACGCGGCCGACATAAATGTTTTGGGTGCTGGCCCAGGTCGACCCGGCGCCGGTTACATTCAATGTACCTTCGGAATCCGCTTCAAAACCAATATAGCCCCGCCCCGCATTACTTACTGAGCCGCCTGCGGATATAGTCAGTGTCCCGGTTCCCGTATACCCAACAAGAAGATGGTTACTGTTAGCCCATGTGGATCCAACACCTGTTACAGTAGCAGTTCCTTCAGCGCCGGCTTCATAACCTATAACCCCGTTAGTATTTTCTACGCCCCCGCCGTCGGATACCGTCATCGTGCCCGTGCCGGTATAGCCTATATACAATTCATCGCTGTTTACCCAGCTTGAACCCGCGTCTGTTATAGCAACTGTTCCCTCACTCGCCAAATTATAACCGATTACTCCGGTGGTATTATTTACTTCACCTCCATCGGAAACTGTCATATTCCCATTGCCTGTAGAACCGACATAAAGTTCGGCGCTGTTATCCACGGTGGAACCGGAAACGGTCAATGTTCCTGTCCCAAACCGGCCGACATATAAATTACCGGTATTAGTCCATGTTGAACCCGCGCCGGCCATTGTCACGGTTCCTTCAGAGCCAACTTCGGAACCGATATACCCGAAACCTGTGCTGCTTACAGAGCCGCCGTCAGAAATATTCAACGCGCCTGTGCCAGAGTATCCGACGCTAAGGCCTGTATTGCTTATCCATGTTGAACCCGCGCCGGTCACAGTAACGGTCCCGTCAGAACCTGCTTCATTCCCGATGGTTCCGGATGGATTAAGCACCATTCCGGCGTCAGAGATGGTCAATGTTCCGGTGCCGGTGTAACCTACATAAAATTCGACGCTGGCGGTCCAGACGGAACCTGCACCCGTCACAACAGCCGCGCCCTCCGAACCGACATTATACCCGATAACCCCGTAATCACTGTCTACCAGGCCGCCGCCGGATACGGCAAAGTCTCCAACTCCTGAATGCCCGACATAAAGGTCGTTGCTGTTAGTCCAGGTCGAACCGGCTCCTACGGTAAAAACACCTGTCCCCGCCGCGCCGTTATCAACTTTAAAGGAATCGGCGGTGCTGCTTCCGCTGTTAGCCTCGATAGTAACATTGTAATCGGCAAGGTCAAAAGTCGTTTTGACAACCAAAGCGGGCAGTGCGGAAGCCAGGGTAATTGTTCCTTCTGTCTGAAATTCGATTGTGGCATCGACACCGCTCGCATTGCCATCGGTTATAGCCTGCCGGAGCGAACCGGCGCCGCTGTCATCGGTATTTGTAACATAGAATGTATCCGCGGGAGCTAATCCGGACAGAACAAACAGGATTGTGCCAAATTTAAAAAACACACCTGATAATCTGAAAAAAAGAAATAAACTTTTCTTATGAGTTCGCATGGCAGGTTAATCTTAAAGAATCCCTGAATAATTTTTGTCTATTAACAAACCTTACAGTCCGTATTTATTATCCTCCGTTTTTCCCCTATATTCAAGGATGTTCTCCAAAAAGCCGATTAAAAACAGCTGTGATTTCTTTCCATGAAGATTTTTTCCTCTGTCCGAAGTTTCGCTTCGGAGGCTTCGAAGTAATGTTTTGTCAGGAAGGGGGAACAAGATGTTTTTTATTTAAGGAAGTGTTTTCCTGTTGGCTGTTATTTATTCAGGCAAGTAAAAAATAGAAACGTTCCCTTTTTCTGAAATAGACGCCTGTTGCCGGTTGTTACTTTTCCGCTACCACCAACATTTCAAAGTCTTTAGTCGTTAAAGCGTCATTCCGGCTGAAAGCTCCGAGTTTTGAACCAAAGATATCGATTTTTTTATATCCTAGCGTCTTTAAAAGCCACGTTATCTCGCTGGGCACATAATAACGTTCGTTGCACTTAAGCTCCCTTTTTCTGCCAGAATCGTCCTCAAGAACAACGGTGTTATAATCACGGAAAGTCATCAGATCAAAAGAGCACCCCTTACACTGGGACTGGCCTTCTTTCTGCTCCGACTCATAGAATTCATTGACAGAATGAAACAGCGGGAACAATCCGTTTAATGTTGTGAATATCAACTTCCCGTTGTCTTTTAACGCCCTTGCGGCGTTTTGCAGGATTTGGAAGTTCATCTCGTCTGTTTCCATAAGAGAAAACCCGCCTTCGCACAACATAATCGCTAAATCAAAGGCATTTGAAAAATGCGGGGCTCTTGCGTCATGCTTTTGAAAATCGATTTTAAGCGACTGCCCGGACGCTTTTAATCTGGCGCGCTGTAACTGTGATTCGGATAAATCGATTCCGGTAACAGCGTAGCCTCTTTTGGACAGCTCTATCGAATGCCGTCCTGTTCCGCATCCGATATCAAGTATTTTCGCTGTTTTGTCATAGTTGACTTCCCTCTCAATAAAATCGCATTCTCCGACTGTCCCTCTGGTGAACACTTCTTTATCATACTTTTCAGCATAATTCTCAAATAATTCTTCATACCATTGTTTCATTTTTCCCGTTCCCCAATATTATTTAATCAGGCGCCTGTTGCCGGCTATTCGAATTAAATGTTTCGTCCCCGGAATTATACTCCGAATATTTTTACCCTGAACATAAAAAATATGGCGCCGAGCAAGCATAATCCGGCAAAAATATAATCTTGTGTAATTTTCTCTTTCATAAAAAAGATTGAAAATGGGATAAAGACAGTTAATGTGATTATTTCCTGAAGAATCTTTAGTTGCCCAACACTCATAACCTGATGTCCAATTCTGTTTGCGGGTACCTGCAATAAATATTCAAAAAGCGCTATTCCCCAACTGATAAGCGCCGCAAATATCCATGTTTTATGGTTTAAATTTTTAAGATGACCATACCAAGCAAAAGTCATAAATATATTACTGCAGCAAAGAAAACCTATTGTTAAATACAGATGTTTCATGATTATTCCTTTTTGTATAACATATAATATACGAATTCGTAATTTGTGGGTTTTCTACCACTTTTAAATCTATTATAGACCTTAAAATTCCGGTTTCAATCTTAAAGAAATAGGTGTCTGTCCCGGTTTGTTTTGTTTATTCTTTAGGCATTTCTATTTTCGAAATCCGGTCTTTCCCGTTAAAATATATCGAAATGTCGTCTTTCCCAGGACCAAACAAACGAAATTTAAAAGGATAAAAATAAGGAAAATCAGAATAAAAGGCGTTTTCCCAATCCATAATTTTCCCATATGCCATTCCCGAATTTTCATAGTATTTCTGTTTTCCAAAAATGGTAAATTCGGGCTCTCCTTTATTCCAACTATAATCCGGTTTGCCCAGTATTTGAATTGCTTTTTCCCTCGAATCGCCCAACTTTAACTGGACAATTTTAGACTCTAACCGATGCATCTGTATGGAATCATAAACAGTCAGGCCAACTAAAAATATTATTATTATGGTTAGAACAGCTCCGAAAAAATATGCGAAAAATTTTAGGAACTTTTTCATTTTTATTCATCCCCTAATAATCAATATTCAAGCCCACAGAAATCAGATGGCTGTTGCTATTTTTTCAATTGATCTGCTATAGCTTGATTCAGCGCGTTCTGAGCTTCAATAAGTTTTTTGTACTTCGACTCTATTTTGTCGATATTCCTGGACAATATGGCTTTCAATAGGTCGCCTTCTATTTCAGCAACATCGATTCTGCGATAATAATCCATAGTTTCTTTAAGATGGGCTATGACAATTTTCCCCGTTAAAATCGGATGATTGTTTGTCACATTTGCATCATCAAACCGGGTGCCGTGCTCAAGTTCCACCTCCAAACCTTTTCGAAAATCTTCAAGAGGAATTTCCATTGATTTCGTATTTACGATTTTAAGGACTACGGATGCTTCTTTCTCCGAAACGGTTGGCTCTTTTTTTGCAGACCAATCACTCAACCCGATTGCTTTACAGACCTTTTTTACTTCTTCCACAGTAATATATTCAGGCAGTTTCATAATTTCCTCCTCTTTTGAGATACATTCAAATTCAGCGGCGCGTTAGCGTCCGCTGGATTTTTTTAGCAATTGTTTACAAAATTTCGAACAATATTTATGAATTCCCCCGGATTTTCCACATGTATGGAATGCGCGGCATGTTCAACAAAAGAAAAAATCGCCCCCGGAATCGCCTGCAACACCTTGACGCTTTCTTCAGGAGGAAACAGCAGGTCTTCCTTCCCGCAGATAATCATGGTCTTTGATGTGATACCGGACAAATCTTCCAGGCAGTTAAACTCTTTAATAGCATTGACCTGATTCTTGAATGCAATTTTAGTTTGCGGATAGGGATATTCAATTGCGAATTGAACAGCCTTATTCAATGCTTCTTTGTCTTCAAGAAAACGTCTTGAAAATATCCAGTAAAACATGTTTCTGAACCACAGTTCAGAGCTCAGTCCGCTTTCAAGATAAGAAAGCCAATCAAGGAAAAGGGCATTATTCCGCTCGGAATTGAAAGCTGATGTTCCTGCCAAAATCAATTTTGAAACATATTCAGGATAGCGGATGGCACAATCCAGCGCCACAAATCCACCCATTGAATGTCCAAGAAGGTTGACGGATGACAACCCCATATGTCTGATAAGGTTGATACAATCTTCGGTAATATACTGAATGCTTGTCTCAATATCTTGAGGTTTTGTTCTGCCCGCGCCTCTGTTGTCGAGAGTTATGACACAGTAATGCCGGGATAGACCTTTCACTATCGGCTGCCAACTTTGGGAGTCACTGGCCAGTCCAGCAATAAGCATTAGTGGTATGCCTTTCCCATGAACTTCATAGTAAAGATCGACGTTATTAACTATCGTATTCGGCATTTTGCGATAATCTCCCGGAGTAAATTGCTGACATATAATATACGAATTCGTAATTTGTGGGTTTTTCTACCACTTTTAAACCCATTATAATCCTTAAATTTCTGATTTCAATCTCAAAGAAGTTCGTATTTTGTGGGCTTTGTACTTCTTAATTTAAACAGGTGTTTGATATTTATTAAAGCCTTATCCCTCACCATTAACCTCAAAATTTAAACAGCTATCCCTTTCAATATCATAATCTATGCGCCAAAACGAGGTGCCGCCATCAAAGACAAAAACATACGTATTTCTTACATCTTTCAGATTCGCTGACCTCGGGAAAAAATTACAGTGAATTAACTTCCGTCCATCGACCACAATGCCTACAAACTGGACACTGTACTTAGAAAGGCTTTTTAAAATTGTTTTCTTCTGTTCTTCAAAATCAGAAGGAAATGTATTGTTCGTCTTAAGGTATTGTTCGATTCTCTTAAGCGCCAGTGAGGTTTGCGGTTCTGTGGGTATCCATTCAATTTTCGGTCCCCAACTTTGACTGTTATCAGTTAATATTATTTGATATTCCCGAGGAATAACCTGACCAGCTAAAGCGTTTAACGAAATAAAAAATAAGACTAAACTTACTAAGATTTTCTTGTTCATTTTTTTATCGGAGAAACAGGCGTTTGTTTTAAGAAAAATCACTCTGACCCATTTTTTCTTATAATCTTTCTGTAATTTTCTGGCTCTAATAGATCAGCAAAAGTTATTTTATGGAAGGCAATTGGTCCAAGTACCCTTTCATAACGTTCAGTTACGGTTTCTTCCGGATCCACTACTATAATTTTCTTGTTCTTACCAAAACACGCTCGTTTGAAAGCATATTTTATCATTACGTCTGCGTCTGGCATTGAGTAACCAATAAACACTATCTTATCTGCTGCAACCAATGTCTCATGTAACTTAATCCATGTGGTTTGAAGATAATAGTTCTTATACCTCTTAAAATATGAGGGCGGCTCTACTACAAATTGCATTGGTGAGTTATCAATAGGACATCGTTCAATGGTGTGGAGTAAACCAGTTTTAAATATTTGGCCCTTGGTACTGCCTGATATTGCAATTGAATTGCATGATGCACACTGCATCCAGTTTAAAGAGCCATGTGGCTTGAGAATCAAAACGCTTTTATCTCCTGGTGGTTTCCATCTGTGAAACAAAGGTGAGTCAAAATTATCTTTTGAATTTGCGAATTGTATCCCGTAGTCAGAGTAAATGTCATAACAAAGCATTTCCATGAGAGCTATATCAAGCAATATATCGTAGTTGAAGCTGACAAAAGAATATTCTTCCTTGCAGTAGTGACCCTTCCAGAAAAGCTTACTTAAAAACTTCTTATGGATAGTCTTGGTAACAACCCGACAACTTTCTATAGCACGCCCCATTGAAATGATAAGACCATCTCTTATTTCTTTAAGTTTATTGGCTGTATACACAGGACCAAATGAATGTTCTCTATCTATTGCAATTTCTACCATGGCTAGAGCCTCTTCAAAACTAGGCCACTTGTTATCTTCAGCCATTGTATTAACAATGCCAAAAAAGTCTCTAAAATAGCCATTTAAGGCCACAGAGAAACTGTCTTGTGGATTGTTAGAAAAATACCCTTTTAGAAGTTCGGCTTGTGTTGATACCCCATCAGCTTTTGAAGCTCCTGCTCCAAATATAAAAACTGTTTTTTGTGGCATCTATCATCTCCTTTAACAGTTTGCATTATTTGTTCTACCTATAAAACTAATTTAAGTGGCTGTTCCTAACTGTAAAAGTATTACTTATACTAAAAAATACTTTCCAGACAGAAACAGGTTAGCTCTTTTTCTGAATTCCATTGAATACACACTTGTTTATTCTTGCATCCTTTACATAGAATCTCTATGTCATCTTTGTGAACATCCATTGTTCCTTTAGCTTCATGCATATCAAGGAGCTGTTTCAAATATTTTCCCGCGACTAAACGATGTAGGTTGTCTTTCTCATGAAGCCCCAGCCACACAAAAATACCCTTATCACCACGCGATATATTGCAGTTTCTGCAAGACCACACCATATTATCCGCTGAATCAGGACCTCCTCTATGCTTCGGGATAAGATGATCCATCTGAAGATTCTCCGGGGACCCGCAAAAAACACATTCTTTTGGAAATTCCTGCTCTCTTTGCCATTCTCTGATAGTGCCCGATATTGTAATCACTCCATCCCGCAAAGCCTTAAACCTATCGGAAACAAACCCATAATTTAGCTTACCGTCAAAAACAGACCGGGACATAAGCTTCGCATATTCATAAAGCAACTCTTCCCGAATAGTTTTTACATATTTAGGCGGCATTGATTTTCTTCTCAATAATTAAGTGTTCTGTCCCCGGAACAATCAGCGTTCATATCGTTCTCTATTTGACGACAAATATGACATCAGTTAAAGCCGTAAATGTCTGTGGCTTTCCCTTGTATTTAAAATCAATCTTCAAGTCAGAAACTTTTTTCTTGGAAAAATTATTAAGGTAGTCTTCTATAACTGGTTTTAACAAATCCATGTTACGTTTCAATTTCCAAGACCCAGTGAAATCATCTGTGTCGACAAGTACAAGGAAAAGCCTGTTCTCTGATCCAAAACGCATCTCGCCCTGATTTTCATATAGCCATTTTGCCAACCCTTTTGGATTATCAATTGCTTCTTTGAGTATCTGCACTTTTTCTTTCTTCAGAGTTTCGATTACCCCTATACATTCCTTGGTGCCCTTGTCTTTTAACTTCTCAACAACTTCATAGTAAACATCAGTTTGTTTTGCCTTCTTATCAAAATCAATCCCAAGGTTTTTCGCTTGAGCCTTCAAATAAGTTAGTTCTACAGGGAATCCATTCTCTTTTCTTTTAGCTTTTATATATTCTGCCGGTAAATATGTTACCTTCAAATCAAACGGGACATTCCCAATGAAGAAATCAACATGCTTTATTTGGCCAACCGTTGGCAACACTTTCTCATTTGATTTGAAGATATGTTCTATTAGTATACTTGACCAGTGATTGTACCAACTGTTAAGAACATATCCCTGCACTGCAGTACTTATTTCTGTTTCAAATTTTGATACGAGAACGTCATAGGACTGAAGTACTTTGACATAGCGGCTTACAAGATATTTATCTAAAGAGTTTTGGTAATCACCTCCCCAATCAAATGATTTGAGTTTGTACAACTCGGAGACGAGTTTCTTGGTGTCCAAGGCACCCAAAATGCTTTTGTTTTTTGCCTCAATGTATTCGTTCAATATTCTGTGTGATTTCGCTGGATTCTTAACAAGCAAAGCGTATAACTCAAAGAATTGACCATTTAAAGAAGTCTCTTTCAATTCTATTCTATTCGCCGTGATAAACTCTGAAATCAGTTCTTTTCTAACGATAGATTTCACTTTGAGCCAAAGAAAACCTAGTTGATCTGAACTGAATTCCTCCAATTTCTCACTTTCATGTAATTTTTTCCAATAGTTGAAGTCTTTCATTCTTACTTACTCTCCTTTTTTGCGGGAAATTGAGACGACCAGCTCGGTAGCTTAGAAAAAACACTCTCCAATATGTGTTCAGAGTTGGATTGCCCCTTCTGATAAATAATAATGTAGTCGCTTTTCATGGCCCCTTTCCTGTTATCTTGCACAACTGAAGTAGCTGAATAAGTCATTGGGAAGCATCCTATAAATTTTAGTATTCCAGATGTTTTTTCGATGCTTTTTAGATATTGCCAACTTTCATCATCACGTGCATTGAAATACAATGCTATGTATCCATTTGGCTTGAGAACTCTAGATATTTCCAAAAAAAACTCGGTCATCTCTGAATTATAGTTAATCTTTGATTTCAGACGTTCCTTTGCATTAGAAACAACAATCTCTCTCTCAAAGTCTACGGTATAGCCCAGCAAGGAATTCCACAACTCACTTAACTCAAGATAAGGGACACGGTCACTATGCGGAGGGTCAGTGCAAACGAAAGATACCGATTGAGATGGCATTTTTTTAAGTGCTGATCTACAGTCCGAATTGATAAGCCATGCATCGCGACCCGGAGTATTAACAGTCACTGGATCACTTGAGACTGTATAGTCGGTTTGCCTCTTGACAGGTAGAGCCCTTAGCAGCTTGTTCGCCCGATTGTTGAAGCAGTTCCATACGTTGATTTCAAAATGCGTATCGGGCAACCAAAAACCAATAACCCAACTACCAACCTCAATTTTGTCGCTGTTGCCATTTCTCTTGCCTTTGCTTCGATTTTTGATGGCAAAAACCATGTTTGACATCTGACCAGCCGAAGATGTTAGTGTAAGAAGAAGTGCACGTTTCAAATATGCTGGATAACCGGAAAATGATTCAATAAGTAAATCGATATTACGCATTGCTCGACCAGTGAAAATATCACTGACTGTCATGGTCGGCTTGACGTTAATCCGGGAATTGGTAAAAAATCTGAGATTTCTGAAATGCAAAGGCTTGTAATCTTTGTATGTTGAGTAGGAATTTAAATCTATACCAGATGGCTCCATTTCAATTCGCGTCCGACCTGTTTCAGGTTTGACCCACACAGAGACGAGTTCATTTCCTTCCCAAAGATAATGAGATGCAATTTTCCCTTCAGATGTCAGATATGTATTTCTGATTTTTTCAGTAACAGAATTTTCAATTTCGATCAATGCTTGGTAGTATTCTTGACGGGAAGGAAGGTTTAGCAGGAGGGATGTGTGTTCGACAGAAAACGGATTGATATCAATTCCAACAAAACGCCTATTACGAAGTAAGCACTCCAACGATATCAGGCCAGACCCAAGGAAGGGATCCATTACTATATCTCCTTCTTTGGTGCATTTTTCAATAAGGTAACATAAGCTTTCTATTGGTTTCTTTCCCCAGTATTTATGAAAACCCGCCAAGCCGGTATAAGTTTTTGGAGTCACAAGATCCGCAATCTTAGTGTCTGATTTCGATTGAGGGAATAGGCTTATTTGTATTGAGTCTGACGGTTTAGCGAATGACATTATTTATCCTTTGATAATTGTTCCTGTAATGCGTTTTCAAAGCAATCTAACATTTAAGCTAACCTGCGTGTATAAAACACCCAAAGAGCGAAGCGAATCGGGCAGCGTATTCCACATCAGGTTAAGAGCATCTTTAGACTTCTGAATGTTTCACAATAAATTTAGCTCTCTCGTGTAGTTCATCAAATGTAATAATTTCAGGGGAGCGTATGTTTTTTCTGTAAAGCTCAAATGACCTATATTTGTCCTGATTTATTCCATAATCGGTTTTGAATTCACTTAAATTCCCAACAACTAAATAAGACTTTGGTTGATAGTTAAAAACACATTCTCCCGTTGGATTACCTTGTTTATCTTTGAATTCAAGTTTTCGAGGAAGTTTTTCTACAGCTTTTTCGACTGTTCCTTGAACTTGAGAAACTGCACCAGAAATCTCATCAGATACTGGCCAACAAGCAGATCTATAACTACTTTTTTTAAGCAAAACAGTATTATGAGTTTTTATTTCTACAAAACAAAATGAATTTATTAAACCTCGAGTTTTCATAACTGCGTCTATTCTTTTGCCACTTTGAGATAAATCATAACCAATCACAACTTGTTCAAGTTTTTTATCATCAAGACCCGATAGAAAAACATAACTTAAACCATAACCAAAAACCCATTTATTTTTTTCAAAAAACTTTTGCCATAAAAGCTCTTCAGTACAATCATATTCTCTTTTTTCAGAATTAAAATAATCTGGATCTGTAAGCAATTTTTCAAATCTTTCCAACTGTTTTTTACGGTATCCTAAAGCAATAATATCTTCTTTGGTTATTTCAGATTTAGCAAGTTCAAGCATTAAATCTTGATTATGATTAATAAGATCCACAGCCTGGCTACGATTTAGAATCATTTTTTCAAGCTGTTTATCTGTAACATTGATATTTTTAGGGCTACTTAAATCTACTAATTGAATATTATTAATAAACTCAAGTATTGTATCTATTTCTTCTCCTACGAATGTAAAATAAGTTTTATGAGGAATGCCAGTTTTAACAGTAAAACGCTGTATAGTTAACGTAAATATTCCCCTATTATCTTCATAAAACTTTGCAATGATTTCTTGTTTGCCACCAGGAGTAATTCTAATAACATGCTCTCCTTTCTCTAGAGCAAAACTATTTAACTCATGTTCCGAGAAAACCTTCGACGCATAGCGAAATTTTCTATTCTCCTGATTCCTAAAAGACAAACTTTTACTGTGATATGTCTTTCCTGGTTTTTTATTATTATGATATTCAAATTCATCATTCATATTATTATTCTATCAAAGCTAAAATTTAAAAATCCAAATCTATTATGATATTAGTTCATTTATATATTCTTTCTCAACCACCAACGAGCAAAACGAGTAATAAGCTTACGTAAATCAACAGAAAATCCGAAGAAACCAGGCTTTGCTGAAATGAGCTCTTCTCTTGTTGGGCTGATTTCAATTGGACTCAGATCTGTTTTAAGCAAGGAATAAGTGGAACATTCTGTATAGTGTCTATGGGTTACTGATGCCCAATCCCACCGCCAATCTTTAGAGTATGCCCTTCCATTTTCAACGAGCCATTTCTCCATTGTTTCTCGATCTACTTCATCAACATATTTTGAGAGAGAAGAGGCAAACAAGCCGAACACCTGACTTGAAACCTCTGGACAAAAATTATTAAATGAATGAGGCTCATCATCTGAACTCGTGATTCTTGTCTTTTCTTCCCCCAATGTAGTCCAAAGGTCTGATTTCATCCATTTTAGACGAACCGTATTATCCACATCAGGCTTTAATTTAGTTGTAATTCCTTGTTCTCCAAGCAAAGAGTAGCTCCAATAGTATCTCGGACACCGGTGTACATTTGCAAAAGGACAACGCGGAGTGACACCCTTTGTCTGACTTATTGCAGTATACCACTCAATATCTGGATAAATATGTTCCATCGTTTTTAAGGCTAACATCGACATCACCTGCCGGGGCACGCGCCGTTTAGGCGCGGGTAACGGTCAGGGGGATGAAGTCGTTAGGTTTTTATATTTGTACTGTTTTTTTTCTTTTTTCTTGTTTTCTTAAACTCAAAGACAGCGGCTTCAATTTGCTCCTTAGTTAATGCATTCAAAAATGGCAGAACTTCATTGGAATATTGTATTACACCTCCCAACGATGGACGCCAATAAAGATGAGGTTTGTTTCTAAAATCATATTTCCAAACAATCGCTTGCAACGTAAAAGTTGTAAACTTAACACCTTTAAATTGCGAGCCAATATTTTTCATAAGCTGTGATTGTCTAAGTGGATGTGATTTGTTGGGATCAACACGTCTTTCGATTAATAGTGGCCCATCACTGCTGACTTCGCCTTTTACTCCAACAACAACATCAGCAGATGAAATTTTTTTAACAGATCTTAATGTAACATTAAAAGTGGTTAAGAATCGAGATGTATCTAGGTTTTGCCTCTCTAGGCTGGTTGTAATTTGGGAAATTTCTTTAAGAAATTGCGCAACAGCTTTATTTTTGCATGGATGATTTTTACTTTTTTGAATAAATTCAATAGGATCTGGAGATGTTCCAAATGATAAAGGAAGTAAGTTAATACTCATCTCATCAGTAATATCATATTTAAAAACTGAAATCATTAAGTCTCTAAAATTTGTGATGTTTGTTTGTGCTAATCCATAGATTACGATGCTAAATCCTTTTTGATTGTAAAAGTGAATAGCATTATTTCGATAAGTTATAAGCAACTCGAGATTTTGTGCAATTGGCTCATATTGTATATCGATAGGGAAAACTGGCTGAACTTTATTTAAGGCATCTTGTATCGTTAATGAACGGTAATTCTGTTTTCTTTCTTTAGGATAAAAAATTCGTTTTTTATTTTTAGATAATATCGATTTTAGTAGTAATTCCCACGCATTTATTAATAATATCGTGAAACATTCATCTCGATATGAAATTTGAGGTTTATTATAGATTTCTATTGCTGCAAGCATTGCAGATTTTGAATTATTTAGTAGATTTCGATACGAGCCGGATAAATTCATAATTTTTAACCTAACATATAATATACGAATTCGTAATTTGTGGCTTTTTCTACCACCTTTAAACCCATTATAATCCTTAAATCCCTGATTTCAATCTTAAATACTGATTATTTAAGTTCGTATTTTGTCTGTAATAGCGCGAAATGCGAATTCGCAATTTGTAGGTTTTTGTACCTTTGGGAAAAAAGTAACCTCGATAAGGAAAAGTTTTAATTCTGTAAAGTTGCAGTTGTTTTTTATTCCAAGTTTGGACTTCTCGCCATTTATTGTAGCGAAGTTACATAGATGATTTTGGATACAAGGAAAATGACTGAGGGTACCGCAGGCATACCCGGCGGGTCTGTTGAGGACACCCGAAGGAATTTGACGCAGTAGACAAAGTTATATATGGAACTGCAGCAGATAAATGGTGAGAATTGCAAACTGGTGATGGAGCGGGCGGTGGGAATCGAACCCACACTTCTAGCTTGGAAGGCTAGAGCACTACCACTATGCAACGCCCGCAAAAAATATGGTGGGTAGGGATGGATTTGAACCACCGTAGGCTACGCCGGCAGATTTACAGTCTGCTCCCTTTGGCCACTCGGGCACCTACCCACAAAACTACGTCAAACGGTTGACTAAACTGAGAACGCCAAAGAATATTCTCTTTTTAACTTTTCGTCCTTCGTCTTACGTATTTCGCCAACCGTTTAGCTCTGCTGGAGCCGGCGATCAGACTTGAACTGATAACCTGCTGATTACAAGTCAGCTGCTCTGCCAATTGAGCTACGCCGGCGCCCCTAAAGGGGGACCACAACAAGCACGATTAAATTTCCCAAAAATTTAATCGGTTGCCCTTACAGGCGGGTTTTGCCAATACAAAACCCGGGTCAAGCCCCTTATTAAAATAAAAAACATCTCAAAAATCAAGTTAAAAATAAATTACAGGGACGGCAGCATATTGTAAGCGTCGGGTATCGAAGATATTATGTCTGATGCTATCAGTGATATTTCGCCTTTTTTTGATGCGGCAATGTCCCCGGCAACACCATGCAGGAAAACGCCGAATACGGAAGCGTTGAAACTTCCGAGCCCCTGGGCAATCAAAGAACCTATAATGCCCGCGAGCGCGTCCCCAGAGCCTCCGGTTGCCATCCCGGGGTTGCCTGTGATGTTAACAAACAATGAGCCGTTTTTCCCGGCTATAACGGTGCGGGCACCTTTCAGCACAACGGTGGTATTCCTTTTTTCGGCAACCTCAAGGGCCAGTTCCCACCTGTTGGCCTCGACTTCCTCTCTTGTGCAGCCGCAGAGCCGCGCCATTTCCCCGGCATGAGGCGTCAGGACCGTTTCAGCGCCCGAGAAATTCAGCACATCGGCGTTTTCGGAAACGGCTGTGATGGCATCAGCGTCCAGCACTATCTTGCCGGTGCTGTATTTAATGACGTCGCGGACAAGCGCCATAGTTTCGGAATCCACCGAAAGTCCCGGCCCGATAACGGCGGCATCGGCTCTTTGCGTCCAGTTAAGGATCTGGGGAAGAGCCTTAAAACCCAGTATGCCGTGGCTTTTTTCCTTAAGGGGAAACGGCATCTCTTCTATTAACCTTGACTGGTACACCGAAAGCAGGCTTTCGGGAACACCCAGCGTCACCAAACCGGCTCCGGCTCTCATAGATGCCCTCGCGCACATAATACCCGCGCCTGTATATAATGATGACCCCGAAACAATAAAAACATGGCCGTAAGACCTTTTATCGGAAGGGCAAAACCTTTTTGGTATAAAAGATTTTGCCTCGGAAGGCGTCATAACTTCAACTCTCGAATGGCTCATATTATAAATTTCATCAGGATAGCCGATATCAGCCACAATCATCTTTCCTGTATAAGCGGACGCTTTTTCATAGAGCAATCCTATTTTAGGCAGGCCCATCGTTACCGTCACATCAGCTTTGACGCTTGTTCCGCAAGGCAGTCCGCTGAGCGCGTCCAGGCCCGAAGGGACATCCACGGAAACAACAAAATGACCGGACCGGTTGACGGTATTTATCCAGTCGGAACAAGGGCTTTCGACTTTTCCCCTGACACCGATACCAAGAAGCGCGTCCACCACAATACAATCTTTCCCAAGATACTTTTCAAGCGAATCCGGTAAAAAATCCACAGAAGATTTTTTGATTTTCTTTAACTGCTCTTTAGTGTTGTTTCCGGCATCTTCCTCTTTGAAACAGCATAAAATTTTAACATCCGGAAAAACGCTGCAGAGATGGCGCGCGGCAACAAGGCCGTCGCCGCCGTTGTTGCCCTTTCCGCAGAGAACGACAACCTGAGGCGTTTCGGACATGGATGAAACCTCTTTTTTGACGGTTTCGGCAACCGTCTTCCCCGCGTTTTCCATAAGGATGGTTTCGGCCACGCCGAATTCGGAGGACGCTCTCGCGTCCATTTCTTTTATTTCCTGAGGAGTTACGGCTTTCATATTTTTATGTTTCTATCGTCGCGACGGCAATCGAGTAATTGCGCGAATGCGACAGGCTTATGTTTAAATGCCTGAGGCTGCTTTTTTCCCAGAACTTCAACGCGTTCCCGAGAAGTTTTATCTGGGGCGCCCCATGGAGCGTCTTGACGACTTTGACATCTTTCCACGTAAGTTTCTCGGTGCCGAACGCTTTAAAGACAGCTTCCTTGCAGGCAATCCGCGCCGCGAAACACGACGGGAAATCCCGTTTGCCGGAACAATACTCGATTTCTTCCGGCAGGAAAACCTTATCCAGAAAAGCCTGACCCCATTTTTGTATAAGGTTTTTTATCCTTTCATTCTCCACAAGGTCTACGCCTATACCTTTGATCAACTTACACCTCTATACTGTCTCATCAACTTAATCATCTTTCTCACCGCTTTATCCAAACCCGTAAAAACAGCTTCCGCAATAATGGAAAACCCGATGTTCAGTTCATGCATATAGGGAATCTTCAATATTGATTTTATGTTATTGTAATCTATGCCGTGCCCGGCATTGACTCCAAGCCCGAGAGCGCGCGCGAACACCGAAGCGTCAATCAGCTTCAACAGCTCTTTTTGCGCTTTTGATTCTGACGCCGCGTTGGCAAAAGAACCTGTGTGAAGTTCAATGAATTCCGCTCCCGTCCTTAACGCCATCTCCACCTGTTCCAAATCGGGATCTATAAAAAGGCTGACCGTTATTCTTTTCTTCTGCAGCCTGTCAACGGTTCCGGAAACGGCCTTAAAATTCTTTATAACATCAAGGCCGCCTTCTGTGGTCAATTCTCTTCTTTTTTCGGGAACAAGTGTCGCCTGGTGGGGCCTGAGTTTGCACGCTATATTAATTATTTCATCGTAACAGGCCATTTCAAGGTTCAATTTTCCGGACAAAATTTTTTTCAGTTCAAAGACATCTTTGTCCTGTATGTGCCTTCTGTCTTCCCGCAGATGAACCGTTATCTGGCCGGCTCCGGCCTGTTCGCAGGCTTTAGCGGCCCGGATAACGGAAGGAAATTTCTCCAGCCTCGCCTGCCTTAAAGTCGCAATATGGTCGATATTAACACCCAGCAGAAGTTTTTTACTCACGGAATCTCCCTTAATGCCCGTTAATCGTTACCTCAACCGCCTCGGGTTCGGTTCGCTCAAGAAAAACATTTTTGGGAAGGTCGGCTTTGACGGGAAGCTCATACACGCCTTTTTTCTTCTCAAGCACTTCTATAAACAGCGATATTTCCTGCGGACCCATTTTGTCGAGTATGTTCTGCGGGCCGCTCACTACCGCGGCAACACTCACAGGTTCAATCCTGATGGAAAGTTTTCTTGATGAAGAAGTAAGTATATTCACCGGCAGCTGCTCAAAGCGCCGTTGGGACAACGCCTCTTTTATTTCAAGCGATACTACAACGACTTTCTCTCCCTTATAGATGTCATCTTTGATAAGGGGCTCAAGCGGCACCCTTACGGCAAACGATTTATCCTTGCCTGTAACATCTATCGGCAGGGTTTCGATGTATCTCTTGGAGCTTAACAGTTTTTCAGGCCCGAGAACGGATACTTCTCTCGGGGTTGAAGATGCGTCGGCGATTTCATAACCGTAAGCCGGCTGGCCTATCCAGACAGGCCTGACTATCAGTTTTTTTTCTATCTGTTCATCAAGCGCCACATCTACAATTTTAGGCTCGATATTTACAACACTGACTCTTATGGGTTTGCTGATATCGCTTTTTGCCACCTTTATAAGGACGCGGCCCTTGTCCTGGGAATCAGGGATTTTATGTACTGCCTCAAGGTCATAATTTTCAAGGCTCTGGACTTCCTCGGCCGTCCCGCTGAAAGTCACTCTCAACACATCGGCGGAACTGTCAACAACCGCAAGGTTGGCCGGAGGAATAAACCTCAGGGGTATTTTCGCGACGTGTTTCACGCTTCTCATTTCGGCGACATAAAACCAGACTATCACGGCAAATATCACCGATAAGATTTTAGTCCATATGTTTTTTGTAAAAAAATCTCTCATCTCTTGTTTTTCCTGAAAAATAACCTGTTATTCCTGGCCGGCTTATTGCTCTTCGGTTCAAGAAGGTTAAGCAGCGCCCGTTTAAGCCTTGCGTCATCCATATCCCTTGTCAGCACGCCGTTTGAAGCGACTGAAATCGAGCCTGTTTCTTCCGAAACCACTATTGTAACCGAATCCGTCTCTTCCGAAAGTCCGATAGCCGCCCTGTGCCTTGTCCCCAATGTCTTGCTCAGCGTCGGGTTGCTCGAAAGGGGAAAAATACACCCCGCGGCGCTTATCCTGTTGTTTGTTATAATAACCCCCCCGTCATGCAGAGGCGTGTTCGGGATAAATATCGTTTGTATGAGTTCTTCGCTTGCCCTGCTGTTTATGGGGATACCGCTTTCAATATAATCTTTCAGCCCGACTTCCCTTTCAATCGCTATCAAAGCCCCGATTTTTTTCTTCGACAGGCCCGATACCGCGCGGACAAGGACATCTATCACCGCTTCTTCGGCATACATAGACATAAAAAACTGTTTTTCGCCTATATGCGCAAGTGTCCTTCTCAGTTCCGGCTGGAAAAGTATTATGAAACCGATAATCGAAATCGCGAAAACTTTCGTTAAAATCCAGTTTATAGTTTCCAGATGCAGTTTCTGAATCAATATGAACGCCACAAAAAATATTATAATCCCTTTTAAAACCTGCTGAGCGAGCGTTCCCCTGATGGAAAGAAGCATATAATAAAAAATGATAGACATAGCCGCGATTTCAACAACCGGCTTCCATACTGCCAGGATAAATTCAACGACCTGCTCCATTACCGCTCCTTGACATCATTATAATTGCGTATCAGCCAGGCTATCTTAAGCGCCTGCCGGGTTTCCGTCACATCATGAGCTCTTATAATATTCGCGCCGAGAAAAACTCCGACCGCTCCGGCCGCGATGGAACCGGGCAGCCTGAATTCGGCGCTTTCTCCCGTCACCCTGCCTATAAACGATTTTCTCGACAACCCCAGCGTTACAGGATAACCGAGCGCCGCTATTTCATCTATACGATTCAGTATAGCATAATTGTCTTTTACAGTTTTACCAAATCCTATGCCAGGATCAACAGAAATACAACTTTTTTTTACGCCCGCTTTAACCAGCGCCGACGCCCTCAGGTGAAGAAACTCCGCGATTTCGCCGACTGTGTCCGAATAACCGGGGTTTACCTGCATTGTTTCAGGACTGCCTTTCATATGCATAATTATACATCCGGCTCCGGTCCGCGCGGCAAGCCCGAGCATGCGCTTATCGGCGGTCATCGCGCTTATATCGTTGATTATGGAAGCTCCGGCTTTTATAGCCCCGGCGGCAACTTTATATTTTCTCGTATCGACGGATAACGGCACCGACACGCGCCGCTTTACTTTCTTTATAACGGGAATGATTCTCCTGAGTTCCTCATCCGGTGAAACCCCTTTGGAACCGGGCCTTGTCGATTCGCCGCCGATATCCAAGATATCCGCGCCTTCCGCCGCAAGCCGCAGGGCGCGCTCAACCGCAGATTCAACCGAAAAAAACTTTCCGCCGTCGTAAAAAGAATCCGGCGTAATATTCACCACACCCATCACGGCAGGCCCTTTGTCGAATGTGATTTTTTCTCTGCCGAACCTGAATTCCGGTGGACAGGAAGATTTCCCGCTGACTTTTTCGCTTATAAGACCGGCTATACGGGGCAATTCGAAGTAATTCTGTTTCTGAAGTTTTTCCGGCAGTTTTTTTATCTGGGCAAGGGTTCCTATCAGGATAATATCGGATTTTCTGCCGGGCTGTGTCAGCGCCCATCTTGATATCGCCGCGTCTCCGCCCAGGGAAAGCATTGCCTGTTTTATGATATTTGCCGAAGGGTTACGGACCGAAGAAATTTTCAATAAGGCCATAACCCCTTTTTCTTTCATCCTGCTTATACCCGCAGGATCAACCTCAATTTTTCTCAGCTCTTCTTCAAAATCACTTAGCCTTTTGGGTAAGAGGGTTATTATCCGGGATATTTTCCCTTGCTCTCTCTTCGGGAGTTTTTTCGGTTTTTTGAGCGGTATCTTTCTTTTTGCTGGCACTTTTTTCCTTTATGCGGCTTTTAAATCTCGGCAATTTTCCTTTTTTAACTATATAATCTACATCTTTACCTTCTATGACTTCTCTTGCAAGCAGGGCTTTGGCAAGCAGGACCATTTTATCCCTGTTTTTATTTAAAATCTCTTTTGCCCGCTCATAGCAGTAATCTATCACTTTTCTGACTTCCTCATCTATCTGGACGGCGGTTTGTTCGCTGTAATCCTGATGTCTTGAAATTTCTCTTCCAAGAAAAATATGTTCCTCTCTCTCTCCGAAAGTCATCGGGCCCATTTTTTCGCTCATTCCCCACTCGCACACCATGGCTCTTGAAAGTTTAGTCGCCCTTTTTAAATCGCTTTTGGCTCCCGAAGTAATGTCGCCGATTATCATTTCTTCAGCCACTCTTCCGCCGAGCAATGCGGTTATATCATCGAGTATTTCCTTTTTCCCCTCCAGGTATTTATCTTTTTCGGGCAGATGCATGGTAGCGCCCAGGAAAGCTATCCCGCGGGGAATTATCGTAACCTTATGAACGGGGTCTGTATATTCCAGGATGCTCTGCAGTATAGCGTGCCCGGCTTCATGATATGCGATAATCTCCTTCTCTTTTTCGTCAATCGTGCGGCTTCTTCTTTCTTTCCCGAAAGCAACTTTATCCCTCGCCTCTTCAAGGTCATCGAGAAACACTTCTTTCAGGTCTTTTCTCGCCGCAAGCAGAGCGGCTTCATTTATAAGGTTGGCAAGGTCGGCCCCTGAAAAACCGGGTGTCCCCCTGGCTATAATACTTAACTCGACATCTTTGGAAATTTTTATTTTTTTTGCATGGACCCGGAGTATCTGTTCCCTGCCTCTCAAGTCGGGAAAATCTATAACTATCTGCCTGTCAAAACGGCCGGGCCTTAAAAGCGCCGGATCAAGCACATCGGGCCTGTTTGTGGCGGCTATCAGGATTACTCCCTCTTTCGTGTTAAACCCGTCCATCTCGACCAGCAGCTGGTTTAACGTCTGTTCCCTTTCATCGTGTCCTCCGCCTAATCCCGCTCCCCTGTGTCTTCCGACGGCATCTATTTCATCAAGAAATATCAGGCACGGCGCGTTGCGCTTTCCCTGCTCGAACATATCGCGCACGCGGGAAGCTCCCACTCCTACGAACATCTCAACAAAATCGGACCCGCTTATGGAAAAGAACGGGACGTCCGCCTCTCCGGCTATGGCTTTGGCGAGCAGGGTTTTCCCTGTTCCCGGAGGGCCGACAAGCAGGACTCCTTTCGGGATCCTTCCGCCCAGCCTCTGGAACTTTTTCGGGTCTCTAAGGAAATCTATAATCTCTTCGACTTCTTCTTTTGCTTCATCTATTCCGGCAACATCTTTAAAGGTCACCCGTTCCGTATCTTTGGTCATAAGCCTCGCGCGGCTTTTGCCGAAGCTCAACGCCCCGCCGCCGCCCGCCTTAACCTGCCTGAAAAACATAAACCACAAAAACCCGATAAATATCAGCCACGGCGCGATGGTCCAGATAATGGGCCACAACGGGTTTTCCTTTTCTATATTGAGTTTTACCCCGTATTCATCGAGTATACCCGCAAGCCGGAGATCGTTACTGTCAACATTCACGGTATAATTTTCCCCGTCGGTATACTGGCCGGTCGCGGTAATAGTCCCTTCAGTTTTTTGATAAGTGGCAATCTGTCCGTCCCGGACTTTCTGCAGAAACACGGAATAGCTTATCGCTTCCGGTTTTTCTTCAGTAACCGAATTGAACCTGAAAAAATAAAATATCGTCAATAAGACTATCAGCCAGACTACGGCCGGTTTCAGGAAAAATCTGGCTTTTTGGTCGTCATTAGGTTTCTTGGGTTTCACTGGATACCTCTTTTTAATTAATACAATATACTATCTGCGGTAATATAATCTAACACATTTGTCAAAAAATATTCAATTTGATTCCGGTTTATTATAATTCGAACCTGAATCTTATCCTGCCTATGAGCCGGCTTTTCGGCGTAACCTTAAAATCTTCGCTGATTCTGTACCCTGCAAGAAAAATTATCCTGCCGCGCATATCGCAGAACACGGGGATTTTATTCCTGCGGCGGCATAACACCTTTGAATCAACAAGTATATCCTGGATTTTTTTGCGCCCGTTAAGACCTGACGGCCTGTATCTGTCCCCTTCGGCCGCGCTTCTCAAAAGTATCCTTTTCCCAGATTTTGAGGCGTCAAAATACTGGACGCCCGAAAGGGCCCCTTTGCTGAAATCAAACGCTTTTTGCTTTTTGAAATCTTCCCGGATTTTCCTGAATGTTCCTCCGCCCGCTTTAAGAATTTCTGTCTTGAGTCCGACTCTTTCCGCCGTTACGCCGCTGCCGAGAGAAAAACTTTTTTTTAAGGCCCTGCTTTTTTCCCCGCGGGGTTCAACATACAGAAAGTTCCCGTCCTTTGATATAACAAGGCTGCCAAACGAAAACGATTTGTTTTCTCCTTCCCGGCGAAGCATCCGGACAATCCTTGAAAGATTGATGAAGGTGACTTTCTTGGGGTCCGCGCCCGCAGATAAAATAACCGTTTTAATCATACGGGAGACAACCGCATCCGGTGTATTAACAAGCTTTCCGCAATCAAGCCTGAGGCAGCCGCCGGTTTCTTCCTTTAAACAGAGCGCAAGTTCCCTGCCGGCTTCCTTTGATAATACGTCGCTTGCCGAGGCGGCTCCGGACATCAGCCTGGAAAGCGCTTCGCTGACCGCGGGGTTGTATTCCTTCTTTAAAAGGGGAATAAGTTCCAGCCGGATTTTATTCCTGATTATATTTTTATCCCGGTTGCTTTTATCCACACGGAATCTGATTTTTCTCTCTTTAAGATATTTGAGGATCTCCGATTTTTCCGTGTTGACCAGAGGCCTGACGATTTTTATTCCGTTAAAAACCGATTCTTTCCTTATGGAGCCGAGGCCGTCCACCGAAGTCCCTTTTATTATTCTCATAAGCCCGGTCTCCACAACGTCATCCAAATTATGCCCCAGGACAAGCGTGGATGAATTGAAACGCCCGCATGAACGCATAAAAAAATCGTACCGCGCTATCCTTGCGGCCTCTTCCATGCCGATTGACAGCTTTTTCCTCAAGGCCGCGACATCTTTCCTTTCGGAATAAAATGACATGCCGCGCGCGCCGGCAAAGGTTTCCGCGAATTTTTCATCCCTGTCGCTTTCCGCCCCTCTCAGCATATGGTTAAGATGAGCTATGCATACTTTCAGTTTTTTTCTTTCGGATACCGCGCTGACGCAGTCCGCAAGAAAGACGGAATCCGGGCCGGAAGAAAACCCCAGGACAATTTTCTCCCCTGGTTTGAAATATTTTCCGATTTCAGAAACGAAATTTTTTTTCATGGGATAAAATATTTTTTCAATTTAATAACTTATGTTCACTGCCGTTCCATAAGTTACAGTTTCATAAAACTAAATTGATATATAATTTTATTAAGGCTTATCCCCCGCTGATTTGCTTCGCAAATCAATGCGCCGGGGATCCGCTCAACTTGGCAACTTATGTTCACTGCCGTTCCATAAGTTACAGTTTCATAAAACTAAATTGATATATAATTTTATTAAGGCTTATCCCCCGCTGATTTGCTTCGCAAATCAATGCGCCGGGGATCCGCTCAACTTGG